>JADFWT010000129.1 GCA_015233785.1 Magnetococcales bacterium | reverse complement strand
ATAGAGTCCAATTTTCTTATTCTCTTTTTTATTTTAAAAATTACAATATATCATAAAAATGGTATCATAGAAGTGGTTTTTTTAAAATTAGTTTGAGTCTATTTCTTGAATAAAGCCATATTTATAATACAATCTGATGTTTTTTGAGGCGGTGCTACTCTATAGTGGTGGTTAAAATGAGTCCAAATGGAGCCGCCTGTCGGATTTGAACCGACGACCTGCTCATTACGAATGAGCTGCTCTACCCCTGAGCTAAGGCGGCCTGAGAGAGAAAACCCGACCCTCCTGCGTGCAATCCATACCGGGGTCGCATCTTGAAACAGGCGCATATTAGGTCAGCCGGTGTCGGAAGGTCAATGGTCTCTATGCATCCTCGGTAGAAAGGGCTAGCGAAGCGGTGCCGTCCCCAACGCCTGAATCCCCACCACCGCCGTTCGAATACCACTGGCCAGAAGTTCATTTTTGAGTTGAGTCGCCATCTGTTGGGCGATTTGTTGGTCGTGGCTGAGAAATTGGCCGATGGCGACTTTGAAGGTGCGTGCGCCGTTTTTATCACGGTGGGCGATCAGCCAGGGGGTGTGCTGCCGGGCTTGAAGGGCTTTGATGGCTTCGGCGGTTTCATGATGGGTGCTGTAGTGGCCCACCCAGACCGTGGCCCGATAGCGCGGCGTGGCGGCCGAGGCTGGGGAGGAGAGGTTCCGGGGTCGGGGGTCGGCCTGTTGGGCGGGTGGGGTGTCGGGCTGAATGAGCGGAACGCGCTTGGTGGAGATAAAGGCCGGAATGCCGGTCTGTTCGGTAAAGCGGATCAGCAGGGCATCGGCGTTGCTGCGGGAGGCCGAGCGTCCCACCGCCACGTTCCATTGGGTCTGCCCGGCCCGGTTTTGATTGGTCTCGATAAAGCTCTTATAGCCCATTTCCCGATAGCGTTTGGCGTAGGAGATGGCCTTCTTTTGCCGCAGGTAGGATCCTGCCCACACCGTGGAGCGCAGCCAGGTTTTTGGTCTCTCCGGCCCTGCGACAGGCGCGGCTTGCTGAGCCGTTGATTCCCTGGTGGCTGTTTGCCGTTCAACCACGGCCTGTTCAAGCGTTTCCCGTTCAACCCGCCCATGTGTGCCCGGTTCCTGCGTGCTGGGCCTGGTTTGCGGAGTTGGTCTCGGTGGTGGTTTTAGGGCGGCGGTGTGGCTGGTCTCGGTTTTTTCTGTGCCGGGAGAGGGGAAGATGGCATCCATCTCGGCCAGCGGCGGGCTTACCGATCCTGGCGGCATCATCTTGGAGGAGAGCACCAGCGAGAGGGGGTTGTCGGCGTCGATGGTGGTGACGAAGGCGGGTTGATGCTCTCGCTCTTCGAAGGCGCGCTTCATCACCATCGCCTCCTGGCGCTCTTCAAAGCGGCGCAGGCAGACGAAGCGCCACAGCCGCCCCTGTTGATCGTTGCGCAGATGGAGATAGGGACGGTAGCCGCGCTGTTTCAACTCGGCCATGCGCTGGTCGGCCCGCTCCGGATCCAGAAAACCGCCCACCCAGACAATGGAGATAAAGCTTTTGCGGCGAGAGGGGGCATCGCGGTCGGCGCGTGGCGGGGTGATGGTGGGGCTGGTTTGGGGCTGGGATAGGGACTCCATGCCCTGTTCCGACAGCAGCGACTCCAGCAGGTTGGCGGTGAGGTCGGCCTGGTTGCGAATGGCGCTTTGCGGCGTCGGCGGATCCGCTTGGGCGTAGACCGGCTGGGTGTCGTTGAGATTAAGAATCACCTGCAACTGTTGAAGCGGCAGCTTGCGATTGAGTCGGGCCATGGCTTGGCCCAGGGCTTTCTCCACGCTCAGCGCCTGACCCAGGGGCAGGCTGATGCTCCAGGCGGGATCGCTGGAGGGGGGTGCAAACAGCTCAATGGAGAGAAAGCCATCATTTTTGGCGGCGTAACGGCCCTGGAGCACATAGGCCACTTGGGCCTGTTTAAGGCGTCTGGCGTCGTTGTACCGGCTGGGATCAAGCCGCATGGGCGCTGCGCCGTTTGGGGTATCCACCGCCAAGCCTCGTTCACGCAGCAGGGCGGTCAGGGTACCCAGCAGAGAGGGATCCTTGCGGGCAGCCGGTGGGGGTGGCGGTGGGTTTTCCGGGTCGGCGGCGGCGGGTGGGGCGGGTTGAATCTGTTCAAAGGGGAGCAGCAGCAGCCGTTGGGTCGGTTCCGGGGCCTCCACAAAGGCCGTTTGGGGGGGGATCACCGGCTGGGCCGCCCCCACCGAGGCGCGTGGGGCGCGGGCGTTTGGTTGGGATGGCGGCGCATCTGTAGGCGGTGTTGTAGAGCAGGCCATCAGCCACAGGGGCACCATGGCCAGCATCCACAGCGGCCGCCACCGACGCCAACCCCCCAAACGCATCACGCCGGGGCTGAAGGCCGGTTTCGGGTCATTGGGTTTGTCTGAACCGTCTCTGGATTGACCCACCTTTACGGGGCTCCTTCGGATAGCGGGATATTGGACGTTGATGGCACCTGCTTGAGTATAACGCCGATGGAGACCCGCCACAAAGGTTACGGCTGCGTCACAAACATGCGCGGGTTGACGCCCCACTTTTTCGGCAGCTCGTGTTCAGCGATCACATAGTCGGGGTCCTGTTTCTGCATCGCCATCAAATCCACTTGGCGTGGTTTGAGTTTTGTGCGCTTTTTGGCGTCGATGATGATGTTCACCACCGGGTGGAGCAGGCTTTTCGGGTGGTTGTGCATCACCACGCCGATGAGATCGTTTTTGAGCCGTACCAGGGAGCCGGTCGGGTAGATACCCACGCACTGAACGAACTGAAAAAACAGTTCTTTATTGAAGTGATAGGCGCTCCACTCGGTCATTTTTTGCAGGGCGACGTGGGGGTTCATGCCTTTGTGGTAGCAGCGGTCGGAGGTGATGGCGTCATAGACGTCGACAATGGCGGCCATGAGACCGAAGCGGGAGATCTCATCCCCTTTTAGGCCGCGAGGATAGCCGCTTCCATCCCAGCGCTCGTGGTGCTCGTAGCAGATATTTTTGGCGATTTCGGGGATTTCGTCGGAGCCCTTGAGAATATTGTAGCCGTGGGTGACGTGCATGCGCATCTCGTTGAACTCTTCGTCGGTGAGTTTTCCCTCTTTATTGAGCACTTCCGGCGAGGTACGCATTTTGCCGATATCGTGGAGGATACCGCCGATTCCGGCCTCGATGGTGGTGGCGGGATCGACCCCCAGGGTGTTGCAAAACGAGATCAGAAACACGCCGACATTCACCGAGTGCATATAGGTGTACTCATCCTTCTCCTTGAGCAGGCTAAGGCTGAGAATGGCGTCTTTGTTGCGAAACATGGATTCGGTGAGCTCTTGGGCCACTTCGCGCACCGGGCCTACGGAGATGGGTTTCCCCAGTCGCACATCCTCCATCATGTTGCCCACCAGCTCCCGGGTGCGATGTTTCACTTCCACGGCGCGTTCCATCTCATCGGACATGGAGACGCGGCAGTGCAGTTCGGTCTGGGAGGGGGCCTCGCCCAGGTCGATCAGTTGGGCCTGGAAGTCGCCGTACTGAGTCGCGGGCAACGTATCGGCAACGGTCGCTTTATCGACCAGTTCTTTAAACGCTTTCTTGTTGGACATGGGCAGGCTCCATCACAGTGGACAACGCAGACGGCCGATCACCCTTGATCGGAGCGTCGGGCGACAGTGACCCATCATACGACAGAAGGGGGCGGATGAGGTAGAGATAAGCGGGCCATCCTTTGATGGCTCACTTCAAATGACGTTCATGGAAAGGGATTGATGATGTGTTTGTCAGGCTGGCTTCTGTCCTACGATGAGAAATTGGCCACCCAACAATCTCCAGAGGGGGGGGAAGCTGAGATAGAGACGTATCCAAAGCGGATGCTTGGGGAGTGCGCCCTTGGTGGTATAAGGCAAGAATTTCGGTATCAACGTCTGTACAGTGAAACCACTTTTGATAAATCCTTCTTTACAGGAATTTGGCGTCAGCGGCAGATGATGGTCGTAGTAATCCCAATATTTATTGCCCACAGCATGCAGATTGGGTTGTAGAGCGATAAAGCGTCCACCCGGCTTCAGCACCCGCCACACCTCGGACAGCACCTCATCCATGACATATTTATTGGGAAGATGCTCAAAAAAGTTGCTGGTAAAGCAGACATCCACCTCTTGATCGGTAAGAAAGTGCATCTTCGAGGCCTGTCCCACCTTGAACTCGATTTTCTGGTGCTCTTTATCACACCACCGGGTAAAAATGTCCTCTGCTGCCGGGTTTATATCCAAGGCGATGCGACGACGCGCTTCAATGTGCCGTGTAAACTCGCCAAACCCGCAGGCAAGATCCAACACGGTATCGTGCTTTGGGTCAACATATTGTTGAAAATATGATCGACACAATACAGCCCATACCTTCTCTTTGGTCTTGCGCTCTTCAAAAGAGAAGCGGTGATCATAAAGTGATTTTATGCCTTCCATTTTCTTTAGCCTCCAAAATTCTTGACCATGCAAGTACTTTTAAAGAGATCGAAACGTGTATCCATTGACACATGTTTTACTGGTAAGAATCAACAAAAAAGAGTAAAAGGCATGAAAAATTCCTTTGAAAAAGGATACATCAGGCTTAAGATGCCCTTTGTATCGTTCCTTTGCCCGCTCAATAATATACGATTGTTCAATGTAAAACATGTCATTAATTTGTGTTACGGTCAGCCGCAATCAAACCTTTGGTATTTAGATCAATATCATGGTAGAATAGGGTAGGGGGCGTGTGGCGATATGGGAAAGGTGAAATAGAAGTGATCCATCGAATCAATCCGGCCAACGTCACGCTTGTTTTGTTTCTTGCCCTCACCATCTCTTCCATCTTCATAAAAAGCGTGGCTATTGAAGATCCCTATGTATTTGCGGAACAGACCTCCCGAAGATTACAAACCATGTCCATCATCGATGATTACTACCGATATGGCGTGGATATTCTGCACCCGAAGACAAACTATGCGGGATGGCCAGGCAACCAGATGCTGGAATACCCCCTGTTCCAGGCTCTGGCCGCCTGGACCGCCAAGCTGAACGGAAATCCACTCACGGCCACCAGATGGCTTAACATCATGTTCGGCACGCTCTCGCTGGTCATCGCCTACTGGATTGCGAAAGGATTCTTCAACAGCCGTACGGTTTCACAGTATGCGGTCATACTATTGGCATTTTCCCCTCTAGGATTGCGTTACCACCCCTCTGCACTTGTCGATGTTTTTGGAGCAACATTATCCCTGGCCTCTTTTTTGCTCTTCACAAAGTACATAAAAAGCAATAACATTGTAGTTCTTTATCTCTTTATATCAATAAGTGCTGTTGCTCTGGTCATCAAGCCTCTTTTCTATTTTCCGATTGCCCTCTATTATATTCTACATGTTATTGACAGCATACCGTCACGATCATGGTCAAACATCAAAAGAGCGATGCTGGGCCATCTGAAAGTCCCAAACCTGGTGTTCATCCTGCTTTTGATAATCCTCGCAGGATGGATCCATGTAGCTAAACAGTATGATGTTTCAAAAATTGACCAACTCGATCTCATCACGGATTTTTCCGCGCTGATCAATCCTGGCTATTATCTGGGGTTGGCGCATCGTCTTGTTTTCATGTATGTCAACCCCATCGGTGCCCTGCTTTTTCTAATCGGCAGCATATGGGTCTGGCAGGTGTGGCGGTTGGCGCCTCAGGCTGCACTTGTGTGGAGTGCACCACTCTTCCTGCTGCTGTTTCCGTTTATCAATCGCCCCCATGACTACTACTCTCTGGCCGTCACCCCCTATGTAGCCATTGTGGCGGGATATGGTGCCATGCGGATCGAGCAACAGGTTTTTGCCGATTCATCTCAAAAAGCAAAGCATCTCTTTAGAGCCGCACTGTTTATTCTGATGATTATCACTTCGATCATGTTTTATATTGTCAACAATGTGACAAGCTCTGCCAATCTGGACTCCCCTTACCGAGCCGTCTCCCAGGAGCTGTCACCCATACTGACGCCCTATTCCCATAGTGTTGTCTATCTCAATACCAGCGCCGACTACCCCATCGGCATTCATCTGCTGCATGATCGCAAACAGCATGTCCTGTATCGACTCGGAATCCGAAGTGCCGAGCAAATCAAGGCCAGACCCCCCACGTACATTCTCAATGCGCCTCAGCTCTTATATGGAATCAAACAGTATGGCCATGTCAGCCGTATAGCCGAGCAGGAACTGAAAGTCGACGCCGAACGCATGCAATCGCTCTACCAGGGCCATCTTCGCTACGTGCTGTTTTACCGTTACGATCCGACAACGGTAGAGCGGGAGATGAGAGGTCTCCAGCTGATCCATCGCTCCAAAGCGTGGATGGTGTATGACCT
>JADFWT010000128.1 GCA_015233785.1 Magnetococcales bacterium | reverse complement strand
GCTCTGGGGCTATTGCTCTGTATAGTGCCGACTATTTTACTGCTTGCCGCGCCGAGTCATGCCACCCCCACTCTTCAAGCCCCCGCCAAGCTGGATCCAGGCACTGCAGCCATCATCCACATAACCGATGCCATTCCCGGATCAAGCTTCCAAGGCTGGTTGAACGACACACCATTTCCCATCACCCCAGACGGAGCTGCCATCATCGCGTTGGATATGGAAGTGGAACCAGGTGTGGCGCATCTTCGGGTGGAGACTACCTCCCCCCACGGGGAAAGGGCCGGATTGGTCAAAAAACTGTCAGTGATGCGCCGCCCTTATAAAGAAGAGCGACTCACGCTTCCGAAAAAGAAGGTCAATCTAAATAAGAAGGATCTGACACGGGCCGTCAAAGAGACCGCCTGGATCAAAAAAACCTACACCCGGCGCGGTGGTCGTGTAGGTTATCTAGAGGGATTCCAGATGCCTTTCAAAGGGCGACTCTCTGGGATTTTCGGTAGCCGTCGCATTCTAAACGGGGAACCACGAAAGCCCCATGGCGGCATCGACCTGGCAGCCCGGCGTGGTACCCCCATACGGACCACTGCACCGGGAACCGTGGCAATGGCTGGACGAGGCGAGTTTTTCTTTACCGGAAACACCGTTGTGGTGGACCACGGTGATGGCGTTATCTCTCTGTACTCCCACATGCACAAAGTGCGGGTCAAAGAGGGTGATTGGCTCCCTCGTGGAGCCATCATCGGCACTGTCGGCAGCACAGGCCGAGCCACCGGACCTCATCTTCACTGGGGGATAACCGTTCGCGGAGACCGGGTGGATCCACTGCGCATGCCGGGCATGAACAAGAACTGATGGTGTGTGGTGGTTTACGAAGTCTAACCCACAACGTATGCCGGACATGAACAGTCGGCCATGAACCGCCGGGGGTGTCCCCCGCAGTAGAAACCGATTATAGTGTCAGGATCATCATTTACCGGCCCCAGGCCACCCCTTTTCCATCACTGCTGCGAGAAGACCATGCTGAATCATAACCAACTCAAACAGGGCACCCGTGTTGAGATCAATGATCAACCGTGGATCATCGTCTCCGCTCAGTTCGTCAAACCGGGCAAAGGGCAGGCATTTACTAAGATCAAGATTAAAAACCTGGTCAATGGCCGGGTGATTGACCGCACCTTTAAATCCGGCGACATGGTGCCCAAGGCCGACGTTTTAGACCGCAACATGCAGTACCTTTACAACGACGGCGAGCTTTGGCACTTCATGGACCCTGATAGCTTTGAGCAGGTCGCCATCAACGCCGCCCAGGTGGAAGAGGTCAAACTGTGGCTTAAGGATCAGGAGAGCTATGACGTGACCTTATGGAAAGGTCAGGCCATCTCGGTGAGCCCCCCCGCTTTTGTGGTGTTTGAAATCACCGATTGTGATCCCGGCGTGCGTGGCGATACCGTCTCCGGGGCCACCAAGCCCGCTACTCTGGAGTCCGGTGCAGTCGTCAAAGTGCCGCTGTTTGTCAACCAGGGCGAAAAGATCAAGGTGGATACTCGAACCGGCTCCTATGTCGAACGCGCCAAATAGTCCCCCCACAGTCTCCACCGTACAATTGGATCACTGAATGTCCTGCCCATCAGGTCATGGGCAGGACTGGCGACCCTCTGCCTCCCTTAAGGCACTGCAAACCCGCGCCAACACGCTGGCCACGCTTCGGGCATTCTTCCAGGAACGCGGTGTTATGGAGGTGGAAACCCCTGCCCTGGCCTCCACGGCAGCGGCTGAATCCCATCTTGAACCCATCTCCTGCCCAATGGGTTACCTACAGACCTCACCAGAAAGTGCCATGAAGCGGCTCCTGGCAGCTGGGTCAGGCCCCATCTATCAGATTAGTCACGCCTTCCGTTCCGACGAACAAGGACCAAGCCACAATCCAGAGTTTACCATGCTGGAGTGGTACCGACCCGGCTGGAGCTACCATCAACTTCGTCAAGAGGTTTTGGACTTGGTACAGCGCTGTATGGATTGCGGTCCTGCTGAAACCATCACCTATCGGGCAGCATTTCAGCGCTATGCAGGAGTGGACCCATTTAGTGTCACGGAGGAGCAACTGGAAGCAGAGGCAAGACAGCTGGGGCTCACCATGGAGAGCTCCATGGATCGAGATAGTTGGTTGGATCTGCTGATGGTAGAGCGAGTGGAACCAGGGCTTGCTGAACTGGCCCGAGCCGTGTTCATCGTAGACTTCCCCACCTCCAGAGCGGCCATGGCACAGATTCGCCCAGATCACCCGCCAGTGGCCGAACGCTTTGAACTCTATCTGGATGGCCTTGAACTGGCCAATGGGTATCAGGAGCTTATCGATCCAAAGGAACAGCGCCACCGATTGATGGAAGAGAATCGACAACGCCATCTAAGAGGGGCCAACCCCCTGCCACTTGACGAGCGTTTTTTAGCCGCACTAGATCACGGCCTGCCCGCTTGCGCCGGGGTTGCACTGGGGGTGGATCGCCTTCTTATGGCTGAGATAGAGACTAAAGAGATTGCCCAGGTCATGGCATTCCCAAAGGAACGGGCCTGAGTACCCCCACACACCAAAACCATAAACCACACTATGGATCACAAGGGGGTTCCCCAGCAAATCATGACTACCCATCAACGGCCCCACACTACATAAAACGACAAGCGTGTAGAGCAACAGTCCACAGGTGTTACAGGTGTTACACCTCAATCAACCCCTGTTTATCACTCCCCAAACAGCACATGGGCAATCTTGTGCTCCAGAAGATCAGCTACTGCGAGAGAATCTTGACGCTTCTGTTGCTCGGCCATCTCCAATAAAAGTGGATTGATCTGCTGCGGCGTGAGACGTAATCGACCCGATTTCAGATTGTTAAGAATGCAATCGATCAGCCGGGTCATATGCTCGGCACCCTGCGCATCCATTCCACGCCGCAAAGCCGTGGCCGATCGTTCTAGAAAGCGGCGACAATCGTTGCGATCCGCCCCACCCTGACGACCATACTCCAGATGCAACACAAAGAGCCGATCCCGCGCCATGGCCATACCCGCCTGATCTCCTCGGGATTCATGCAACGCTAGTGCCCGACGAAGCGCCTCTTCCGCCTCATCCATCTGATTCTGCCGCTGCATCACCTCTGCCAGATCCAGTTGGCACTCCGCCTCGCCCCACTCATCATGTAACTCGCGCAGCACCATCACCGCCAATTCGAGATTTTTTCGCGCCTCTTCTGGCCGACCGTTAGCCAGAAAAAATGAAGACATGACCCGTCGGGTTTGTGCCTCCTCAACCGGATTATCCATGGCACGCAAAATACCCAATGCATTCTCTAAAAGCTCTGCTGCCTTTTGCCAATCCCGAGTGCGGATATACATCTCCGCCAACCCCCGTCGGGACTTAGCTTCGTGCAGCACATGGCGCTCTCGCTCAGCCAGTCTCTGTGATCGTTTCAGATGTTGATCTGCCTTCTCCAAACGACCATGTCGAGTCATCAACTCTCCCAACCCTAACTCAACACTCATCTCCACCATGGCATCTTTGAGGGCGGGGACCATCTCACGAACCGTCTCCAGATACTCTTCCGCCTGGACCAAATAGCCCTGTCTAACCAACCGCAAGCCCTGCTTAAGAAGCGCATCGGCCTCTAACTGTGGGCGCCGCATCTGGGCCAGACTGGCCGCACGCAACACTTTACCGGAACGCTCCGCAGACTCCGGCTTTAGAGTCAACCCTTTCAATAGATCACCGTGATCCAAAAACCGACATCCATCAATACGAGCTCCTCGGCGACTGGCGTTCCAGAAATGCACCGGCCGCTCTCTAGGTATACCAATATAGCGCTCAAGATCCCGTAGAGCGTTGCGGTAGACTGGGATGGTGCGAATCACCTCGCCATCGCCATTCTGCAAAAGATCGCTGCTGGGCGCACGACTCACACTGCGCTGGGCCGGACTCCCATGGGCATGGGTCTCCTGACTTGGAAAGCCAAAATCCGCCCCGAACATCACCACATCCGAAGCCCCCATCCGTACCGCAAGGTCAACCGCCGGATGAAACACAACTCCAGCGGAAAAAAGACGCCCTTTGGGGAATGATTCCGACACCTTCTGGTAGATCTCACTTGAGGTATAGGCGCAGAGCCGTCGACCAGACCAACGCTGAAGTACCGCCCCATCAAGCAGAGGAAAATAGACCAGTTGACACCCCGGCATGCGCCCCACGCCGTCAAATAAAAAAAACACCTCTGGATAGGGGTCGATGGAGATTACGATATCCGGTTCAATCTCTGCCCGCTTGAGAGCATGTAGGGCTGAATCCACCGCAATCAGCTTGCAGCCACCCTGGCCAATAAGCGCCCTCAACTCTGGAAGGTGCCGCCCTAACGTCGGCCCCGCCCCCACCACCAATATCGGCTTACCAACCTGAGTATCAAACAGTTGCGCCACATCCCCATCATTTTTAATAAAGGGGCGATTCTCTTCAAGGCGCTCCCTCATCAAGGTGTTCTTTTGATAATCCCGATTGATGAACGGCGTAGCCAACTCCAAGTGAATCTGGTCTCGCAATTTCTCCATGGGATCCCCAACCGGCACCAACTTTAGGCAGGTGGGTGAGGCTGCAAATGGTCGCTGCACAGTGGTTTCAGGAGATGGAATCTCGAGATGAACCCGAGGATCCGCACACCAATCGGTGTGGTCTAACTCATTAAGAGAGTTGAGCAACGCGCCTGGGTTTAGAACCACAACATACAGTTTTCTTAGTGCATCCCGCTCCAATAACACCCGTATCAAATCACCGTGCCCTACGCCATAAACCCACGCCTCCTCCGCCATATCCGGGATCGATTCAGCCTGAACACGCGCTTCGCCAATCGGGTCAAAAGCACTAGCCAATCGGAAACCATTGGCCACCAACGGGCCATCCGGCTTATCATCCAAGCGCTTAAGACGCACCGTCCAGCGGGGATTGCGAAGCTTCTCCCATACATGGGGCCAGCGGCTCTCAAGAATGCCTCGGTTATGATCAAATCGCTGCTGCTTTATCTGCTTGGCCTGACTCATTCCAACCCCTCTTCCAAATGGACACCATCCGCCCGATTCATTGCCCCTTTTACGGCCAATAGGATTAACGTAGGGGTTTTCCTGCCCGACGCCAAGTGTTCACCTGATGGACCACTTTGATCCTCAACCAAAACTCACATCGACATTAAAAAGCCTATTGGCCCGATCACCCATACATTGAACAAAGTGGGCAACTCTGGTATTTTTCTGTGTTGTTTTTACAGTTCCGTGTGATCTTTCCTTGATGGGTTTCCCGGAATGTCAACCACGTTACCGGAATAACGGGGCGATACGAACCATAGGGAAGCTATGAAATCTCCCAATTTCGAGAGTGATTTAGGACGCCTTGAGGAGATCGTGCAGCGCCTTGAGACAGGTGATCTTCCCCTCGAAGATGGTGTGACCACCTTCGAGGAAGGTATCCGCCTGGCGCGGTCCTGTCAGAACCAGTTGGATAAGGCCGAAAAACGTATGGAAGAGCTGATGGATAGCGACGAATCAAACCCTTCAGATGGTGTTTAACCCGTGGAGCTGGCCAACTATCTTGTCGAACGTCAAACCCAAGTAGAGGATGCCCTGACCCGTTTTATTGCGCTTGATGGTATCCCTTCCGAACTGCTGCCACTGCGCTTGGTAGATGCCATGCGCTATAGTCTTTTGGGTGGAGGGAAACGTCTTCGGCCCATTCTGACACTGGCGGCGGCAGAGGCTATTCAGCCAGATCGCGCCATGGACGCTATGCCGTTTGCATGCGCTATGGAGTGTATCCACACCTACTCCTTGATCCATGACGATTTGCCGGCCATGGATGATGATGATCTGAGGCGAGGCCGCCCGACAAATCACGTCCAGTTTGATGAGGCGACCGCTATACTGGCTGGTGATGCACTGCTGACTCTCGCATTTGAACTTTGTGGACGAACACCAGAACACGTGCCCACGGGTATTGTTCTCAAGTTGGTTACACTTCTCTCACAGGCTGCTGGAGTTTCAGGTATGGTGGGAGGGCAGATGCTGGATCTTCAGGCGGAACATCAATCCATCACACTAGCCCAACTGAAGACTATTCACGGCAGCAAAACGGGGGCTCTGATCCGCTGTTCATGCGAGGCTGGAGCACGCATTGCCGGTGGTGATACCCAACAAGTGGCAAGCCTGAGCGCCTATGGAACATGGCTGGGGCTGGCATTTCAGATTCGTGATGACCTGCTGGATGTTTTGGGAGATACCCAAAAACTCGGCAAACCCATCGGCTCGGATGAAAAAAATGACAAGGCCACCTATCCGAAATTTCTCGGGTTGGATGGTGCCAAACAGGCTGCCGAACAGGCTGTAACTCAGGCATTGGAATGCCTGGAAAATTTCCCGGGTCAGCGGGCAGAACCCTTGCGGGAACTGGCGCGA
>JADFWT010000127.1 GCA_015233785.1 Magnetococcales bacterium | reverse complement strand
CCCAACCTATGACCACCCGCGTGGCCCCAGGGATGAAGCAGAGCACCTATGGCGCAGCGGATATGATGGCACGTAATCTTGGAACACGGCTTCCCCAACGACATGCCATCGTCCCTACCAGCTTTGTCAATCAAGATAACCTAAACGAAACCAACCCACTAGGACGCCGCGTTGCCATTCAGATGGCCTCACGCTTCTCCCAGATGGGCTACTCGGTTCGTGAGATTAAGCTACGCAAAAACCTCTTTATCAAAGATGGTGAAGGGGAGTTTATGCTGTCGCGGGATCTGGAAAAAATTCGTAATACGCATAATATCCAGGTAGCCCTGACCGGTAGTTACGCCATTGTGCAGAATGCCGTCCACATCACGGCGCAACTGGTGCGACTCAAAGATCAGGTGATTTTAACCTCTTACGACTTTACACTGCCCAAAGATCATAATATTCGGACGCTGCTAAACGAATATTGACGCTGGCGTCCCCTACTCCACCATTAAGAAAAAGGATCTTTCCATGGATGCGAGCCAAGCTGTCAAATTCATGCTGGACACCCTCAGGACCATGATGGGGAAAGGGGCCTCCGACCTCTTCATCACCGCCGATTTTCCCCCAGCCATCAAGCTGCATGGCAAGATGACCCCCCTGACCGATCAAAAACTGGCCTCTCAAGAGACCGGCCTGCTGGTGCGGGCCATCATGAACGACAAGCAGCACAAAGAGTTCGAAGCTACCCGCGAGTGCAACTTCGCCATCTCACCGCCAAATATTGGACGCTTCCGCGTCAACGCTTTTGTGCAGCAAGGCAAGGTGGGCATGATTCTGCGCACCATCACCACCGACATTCCGGAGTTCGACAAGCTGGGATTGCCGCCAGTGCTCAAGGATGTGGTGATGGGTAAGACCGGCCTGGTGCTGGTGGTGGGTGGAACCGGTTCCGGTAAGTCCACCTCTCTGGCCGCCATGCTCGGCTACCGAAACAAAAACAGCTACGGCCACATCATCACTATCGAAGACCCCATTGAATACGTCCATCCCCATCAAAATTGCCTGATTACCCAGCGGGAAGTGGGCGTGGATACCGAAGGGTGGCATGCGGCTCTGAAAAACACCCTGCGTCAAGCCCCGGATGTGATCCTGATCGGCGAAATTCGCGACCAGGAGACCATGGAACACGCCATCAACTTTGCCGAAACCGGCCACTTGGCACTCTCCACACTGCACGCCAACAACGCCAACCAGGCTCTGGATCGCATCATCAACATGTTTCCCAGCGCCAAGCGCCAGCAGCTGTTGATGGATCTGTCGCTCAATCTACGCGGCATCATCTCCCAACGCCTGCTGCCCCGCAAAGGGGGCGGTCGGGTGGCCGCCATTGAGATCATGCTCAAGTCGCCACTGATCTCCGACCTGATTTTCAAGGGAGATGTGGCCAGTATCAAAGAGATCATGGCCAAATCCAACGAACTGGGCATGAAAACCTTTGATCAGGCCCTGTTTGACCTCCACGAAGAAGATCTGATCACCTACGAAGATGCCTTGCGCTTTGCCGACTCCGCCAACGAGCTGCGCCTTAAGATCAAGCTGGAGAGCAAACAATCCAAGGAGAAATCCAGCGGTGACGACCCATCTGCCTTCGCATTGGTAGACAAAGATGATGCTGCCGGTTGATAGGGAGATCCGCCATGAATATCGCACCTTTTCTCGATCTGATGATCGAACGCAACGCCTCGGACCTCTACTTCACCCCCGGCTCGGCACCGCGAATAAAAATTGACGGCAAGATGGCCGCTATCGGGGAGGATATCCTCACAGATGAGAAAGCCTCCGCCGCTGTACGGGGCATCATGACACCCACCCAGGTGGAGTTGATGGAGCAGGAGTTGGAAGTGGATTTTGCCATCTCCCACGGCGAGGGACGCTTTCGCGTCAACGCCTTTCATCAACGTGGGACCGACGCCATGGTGCTACGTTACATTCGCGCCAAAGTACCTGAACTGGATGATCTCAAAGCGCCGCCAATCCTCAAAGAGCTGATTATGAACAAGCGGGGTCTGCTGCTGATGGTCGGCGGCACCGGTTCGGGTAAATCTACCACCTTGGCCGGTATGATCAACCACCGCAACAGCAACGCCCCCGGCCATATTCTCACCATTGAGGATCCTATTGAGTTTGTCCACCCTCACAAGCAGTCACTGATCAATCAGCGGGAGGTGGGACCTGATACCCACACCTACGCCCGCGCTCTGAAAAGCTCCCTGCGTGAAGCCCCGGATGTCATTCTCATCGGCGAAATTCGCGACCGGGAGACTATGGAAGCGGCCTTAGAGCTGGCCGGCACCGGACATTTGGCGGTCTCCACCATGCACGCCAACAACGCCTATCAGGCCATGAACCGCATCATCAATATGTTTCCTCAGGATCTACACAAGCAGCTTTTCATGGATCTATCGGTCTATCTGCGAGCTATTCTCTCCCAGAGGCTGGTGCCGAGTCTGGATGGTAAACGACGTGCTGCCATTGAGATCATGCTTAATACGCCCCACACCTCAGAAATGATCCTCTCCGGCGATACCGAGGGGGTGAAAAGCGCCCTGGAAGAGAGCACCGAAGAGGGCATGGTCTCTTTCGATACCGCCCTGTTCGAACTCTACAAGGAGGGGGCTATCTCTATGGAAGAGGCCCTTAACAACGCCGACTCGCGGGGCAACCTGGAAGCCCGCATGCACTTCGGTTAATGAAGGGACAGTGACGCTTCCGACATATGGCCAGCATTATCCTAAAATTCAGAGATGTCGCGCACCGTCCATTACCGTTGCAGCCATCGCAGATCATCCGAATCGGACGCAAGTCGGATAACGATGTGGTGATTGATCATGAGGGCATCTCTCGCTTTCATGCCCGCATTCTCCATAGCGACAGCCACTATATTGTCGAAGATATGAACAGCCGAAATGGGGTGTTTTTAAACAGCCGCAGAAACCGGGTTCAAAAACACCTCTTGCGCCACGGCGATCATATTCTTATCGGCAAGCACGCCATAGAGTTTCTGCTGGACCCCGATGAACAGGCGAGACAGATTCCCGACCACCTTTTGGAAGCCAAAGGCATCACCGACCTCATGGAGGCTAAAGGCATCACCGTCGGCGAGGCGTTTAAGCATCCCCCCATGCCGCCCGACCCCGCCAATGAGGTGATGAACCGTAAGACGCTCCATGCCGGGAATACCGGAAAGAAGAGGCGAAAACGGTCTATTCTTCGACTGATCAAGGGGCGATTGGACGGACGTATTTTCCGTCTGGATGGGATCAAGACTCGCATAGGTTCGTCGGATGAGGCGGAAATTCGCCTTCAGGGATTGCTGATGCCTCAGCGGATGGCCATCATCAAAAAGGGCCGTAAGGGCTTTAAACTCTTTTCCATGGAGACCGGATGGCGGCACAAAGTGTATCTGAATGGCGAAGAAGTGGAGAGTTCAGCGCTAATCAAGGAGGATGACGAACTCCAGTTCGGCTCGGGCTATCTGTTCCGATTTGAGACGCTTCTAAACGAAGAATAAAAAAAGGGCGGGTGAACATCGATTCACCCGCCCTTTTTTATGAAAAGGGTGCAGCTCTACGCGAACATGTCGGACATGATGCTGCCGTACCAGCTCTCGTTGTACTGCGCCTCTTGGGCCTTGAACTCGTCGGAAGCGTCGCCTGGGGAGAGACCGCCGGAGCCTTTGACCTTGGAGATTACGCCGCCTTTCAACTTGTAGACAGCAGCCACGGAGATACCGTGCGTGGGTGTCAGGAAGCTGTAGCAGGTGTTGACGTAGGAAGCCGTGCCAGGATCCTTGCCGTGGAGCATCGCCACAACGGCGTTGGCCACAACCTTACCCTGGGAGTTGGCCGCATAACCGGACTTGGGCATCTTGGTGGCGATGGAAGCATCACCGATCACATGCACGCCCTTGTGCAGCTTGGACTCAAAGGTCTTCTTGTCCACCGGGCACCAGCCGGACTTGTCGGCCAAGCCGGAGTCGATGGCAATTTTTCCGGCTTCCTGGTTGGGGATGATGTTGACCACATCGCCCTGGTGCTCATCTTCCATGTCGCCAGCCACCACGGTAGCCCCCATGGTGGAACCGGGCTGGATACTGACCACTTTACCGCCGCCATCCGCAGGCAACCACTCCATCAGGCTCTTGCCGGTGCCGTACCCGTAGTGCTTCTTCCATCCACCCTCGAACAGCCCCTTTTTGGAAAACTTGTTCTTCGGATCAAGGATCAGAATCTTCGACTTGGGTTTGTGATGTTTCAAATAGTAGGCGATGAGGCTGACCCGCTCGTACGGTCCGGGAGGACAGCGGAAGGGGTTTTTAGGCGGAACAATGATCACGGTGCCGCCATCTTTCATCGCTTCAAGCTGCTTACGAAGCATCACGGTCTGAGGACCGGCTTTCCAAGCGTGAGGAATCACCGTCTCGGAGATCTTCTTGGAGTGGCCTTCGATGTCGCCATATTTGTAGGAGACGCCGGGAGAGACCACGATGCGATCATAGGGAACCGACTTGCCGCCAGCCAACTTGACCACTTTCTTCTTGGGGTCAATCAGGGTTGCGGTGTCGTGGATCACCTTGTAGCCATGCTTGCTGGCCGCTTTGGCCCAGGAGTGCTTCTGGACATTGATATCGCGAAAACCGCCGATTACGGCATTGGAGAGCGGGCAGGAGTAGTAGTTGTGATCCTGCTCGATCATGGTGACGTCAATGGTGGGATCCGCCATGCGGATATACTTGGCTGCAATAGCACCGCCGTAGCCGCCGCCCAAAACCACAACCTTGGCTTTGGCTGCTGCTGCATCACGAGGAGCTGCGCCAATGAGGCCAACAGCCGCGACGCCGCCAGCCGCCTGGATGAATGTTCTGCGTGTCAAATTTGCCATGAATCGTTCCTCCTACTTCTGGCTGGCGTAAAAGTTAGCAAGCGCATGCAGATCAGCATCAGAAAGCTTCTTCAGACGCTTGATCATCTTTTTCGGCGCGTTGGGGTAGTCATGGGCCTGATAATTTTTCATCATCAGATAGAGCGACCCGGGCCACTGACCAGCCATGCGGAACATGTTCTCTTCGGAGTCCTGGGTAGCACCGTTCTCTTCGTGACACCCTTTACACTTCTTCGACTTGTGCAGCTTGGCACCTTTGGCGGCCATGGCGGCATCGGTCGCAGCCGTGGTATTGACCCACTTCTGCTTTTCGAAGAAGGCGGCGATCTGGTGCAACTCACCTTCGCTGTACCCTTTGGCAATTCTGCCCATGATGGTCGAAGGACGGCTCTGATCCTTGAACTGCTGCATCATGCTGAACAGAATCTCTTTCTTCATTCCGGCAATACTGGGAATGGCCGGACCACCGGAAACACCGTTGGTACCGTGGCATCCTGCACATGTATTGGCCAACATGGCGTCTGAAGCACCAGCCGCATCGGCTGTTCCGCTCAGGGCCATGGTTCCTGCGGCCATCAGGCCGGCTAAGACTAGATTACGAATCTTTCTGTGTCCCATTTGTTTCCTCCGAAAAAAACTCTCCTTCTCGATTTCTCACAGCCCGGTTTTTCCGACCGGGTGCCTTTCTCCGAGTGCCGCTCTCCTCCTTTCCCATTCCGGCCCATTCTCCAGGCCATCGTAATGATGCTCCAGAGGCATCGATCAGCCGAGACGGCTCCCGCCTCAGACCAAAACCGATGCTAAAAGGTCAGAACTCCCCGGCAGCGGCGCCCTGCATCATATCCTTAATAACTTGCCAGACCCTGAGGGCCTCTTTCTTCAACTCCGGCGGTAGCTCTTTTCCGCCGTGAATCATCATGTCAAGCGCCATGGTGTACAGCGCCAGATTGCCCTTCTCGTCCTCTACCAACGAAATCCGGCACGGCATAAATGCGGTGTAGGCTGGGTTGTACTCCAGCATCATTTTACCGACCATCACATCGCAGAAGGACATGAAGCTTACATGGCGAAACGGCTTACCGGTGACGGCCTCAACCTGCTTGTAGAAAGGGGCATCACCTACAAAGAGAAAATCCCGCTCGGTAGCCAGACTCTTGAGTGATTCTTTGACATCATCGGTGGAGATGCCCTCCTGCACTGGCACCTTGTAGACCATGGCATCACCAGGATCTTTGGTATCCAGCAGCTTCTGGGCAAAAGCGACGTAGGTCTTCTTAAAGCCGGGATCAAACTCCGAAAGAATCGGGCCCAGCGTACCTGCAAGATAGATTCCGCCAATAACAACGACCAGACCAACAAGGGCCAGAAGATTACGTAATACTGCCATATGTGCGACACTCCTTCATCGACATTGCATGGTATAATCCAGTTCGTCCCTTCAATCGCTTCTTAAAGAAGAATCACGGTTATAGAGAGCAAACCTTGGGAAAGCCTTAAAAAAAATGTGATGTTACAATGTAACGTTCTTGTTTGTTCATAATTTAACAGTGATTAAA
>JADFWT010000126.1 GCA_015233785.1 Magnetococcales bacterium | reverse complement strand
ATGATTATCAGCCATGAACTGCGAACGCCACTCAACAGTATTCTTGGTTTTTCTGATGTGCTGGCCAGTCTTAACCTGGATAAAGATAGCCTTGATGTGGTGGCACTGATCGAAAAATCAGGACAATCATTGCTCAAATTGATCAATGATATTCTTGAATTGGTCAAGATGGAGGATCGTGCGGATAAAACGGCATATCGTGATTTTCAGATCTCTCAGTTGGCTGTAGAACTCTCCGAGTCGTTTCAGAAGAGCCTGGAAGAGAAGGGGCTGAGTTTTGAGTATCTCCCCGCCACGGACCTCCCGGACAGCGTCTCTGGAGATTATCCACGCTTACGTCGTGTGTTGCTCAATCTGCTGGATAATGCGATCAAATACACCGAATCAGGAGGGGTGACACTCTCTGTGAACCTGAAGCGCACGGAGGAGAAAGAGTTTTACCATTTTACCGTCCGCGATACAGGAATCGGTATTGCCCAAGAGAAGCATGAAGATATTTTTCAGTTTTTCACTCAGGTTGAACCGGCTTTGACCCGCTCTCATGGAGGGTTGGGACTGGGGCTTGGCATCTGCAAACGTTATGTCTCTGTGATGGGTGGACGTATGTGGATGGAGAGCGAGCCAGGCAAGGGAAGCGCGTTCCATATTGTGCTGAAACTTAACACAGTACCAAAAGCCGACCAGCACCCGAGCCGCATTTAGAGTGAACCGACGAGGATCAACGTCTCTCACGCCATTGATGATTGACCGATAGAGGACATCATGAACCGCTTCATCCAAAGTTTACTGGTCATTTTTGCACTGGTGTTGTGGATTGGACCCCAGACGGTCTGGTCCGATTCACCCTTGCGTGGTCCGGCTTTTGATACGAACCGCAAAGAGCTGACCTTCTTTAAACCCGCATGGATTCAGCAACCCGTTCAGTATCAGGATGGCCAAAAAAACCTGGATCTGCATGTCACGCTGGATCAGCACTTTTTTCTACCGGGCAACCGACTGATCAACGCCTACGCCAAGAAGCACAATTTGCGCGTTTCCGTGCAAGAGGGAACCTGCGGAACCACCGCTGGAAAACTGGGTGCCAAGGCGGCGGATATTGGCGGCTTCTGCTGTCCGCCCGGTCCAACTGACCGTTTGCCGGGCCTTCAGTTTCACACCATCGGCATTGTACCCAATGTCTTCATCACCCACCCGAACAACCCTCTAGAGAACATCACCATGACCGAGGCGCAAGAGCTCTTTTCCGGAGAGATCGATCGCTGGAATCAGCTCTCGGATCCTAAGGCCAAGGCATTCAAGAAAAAGGTTCGCCCCATCACCCGTCTGCACTGCAAGATTCGTCCGGGACATTGGCGGGCCGTACTCGATAATGAAGATCTCTTCTCACCCATCATCCACAATGTCGGCACCATTCCCGATATGATGGACTCGGTGGCCGCCAATAGCCGCGCCATCGGCTGGGTGGCCCACTGGCTTCTGGAACAGAACGAGAATGCCAAACGGGTCAACATGTTAAAAATAGATGGTATCCACCCCAATGATGTCGAAGCCATTGCCGCTGGACGTTACCCCACCTATAAGGTTTTAGTACTCAGTAGCTGGCACGGAGCCGCCGCCAAGCCCGAGGCCGATAAGCTGATTGAACATCTACTGAGTATCAAAAACTTCTCACCTGAATCTCGCATTATTCCGGCCCATCTTCTGCGCGAGAACGGCTGGAAGTTCGATGGCAACGAGCTGGTGGGAGAGCCCGGCGAATGAAGCGCTGGCTGGTCCATTTTCCGCTGGCCATTCAGGCGGTGATCTTTGGGCTGCTGCTCAGTGTGGTGGTGGGGCTGGCCCTTGATCACTATCTATCGGAGAGATTCCGTGCACTGGCCGCCGATGAGATCACCACTGAATTGGGTCGTGGCCTGAGGGCTGTGCGTACTCAGATGGACCGCTATAAGAACCGCTTTCAGGGCATGGGGCGGCTACTGGCCGACGGGGCCAAGATGAAACATTATCTTCTGAGCCGCCCCGATCATTGGCTTGAAGAGTATGGTGAAACCAAAGTCCATCGACGCTTGCCGCCCTGGCTGCCATCGGCCAGTTTATGGCGGGACGTTCTCCCCAGTTTTTTTCTGCTTCTGGATGCCGACGGATATCCCCTTGAGATCTATAGTGTGCAGCGCAAAAAGCTGCACAAGGAGATCCGCAATGCACTCCCCTTTCTACTACCCAAAAGCACCGGGCAGTTGGTGCTGAAAGCGTTTGGCGGAACACCTGTGGTGGTCTCCAGCTCTCGAATTTCCGTTAAACCGGGCGCCCCCTCTTTCAATTTGATGCTGATCGGCAACCTGGATGATGACTGGATGCAGTCGGAATTTCCCATCACCGGTGCCGATGATCTGGCCGTGGTGTTGATGGCTGAAAAGCGCATCATTGCCCATAATGTCGAGCTGGCATACCACGATGGAGACCCCAAACATCCCCATGGAACATTTGAGCAGCTCCGTGAGAAATTTATGGTGGCGGGTAAGCAATTTGAAGATTATGGCGGCTCGGAGATCGCCATCAACCTTATGGTACTGGTAGAGAAAAGCCGCATATCCGCCTTCACTGATCGCCTGCTGATGGAAGAGCGCACACTTCGCGTTATCTTGGCCAGTGGACTATTGGCAGCTCTGTTGGCGCTGGCGCTCATGGTGGTGGGGCGAGTACAGCGTCTCACACATCAGGCCAGACGATTTGCCGAGAAAGAGCTTCACGCCGCACTTAATATTCGCAACAGCGGTAATGAGTTGGTCATCCTCGAAGAGACACTTCTCAGCCTTGAGGAGAAGAATCGTCAGGCTCACCGTTATAGAGGCACTGTCAACGAGATTTTACGCACTGGCATGCGTCCCGAGCCTCTACCTGTACTTCTACAAATTATTTTGGGACTGGTGCTGAAAGGGGCTGGCGGTCTCTCTAGGAAACACGGGCTGATCCTCTATAAGAAGAAAGGGGAGAACGCGATGAGTCTGGCCGCCCATCTCGGGGTGGAAGAGACCTGCCTTACACAACTTGGCAAAATGGATCTTGAGAACGGATCCTGTATAACGCGCGCCATAAAGGGCGGGGTGATCTACGCCAGACCGGAAGATCGCAACTCCTCTGGGCTGTGTCCCTCTCTGGATGCATTTGCTCACTACTGCGTTCCAATCCTTTCTCAGGGCCGCATTCTGGGCGTGATGGTTCTTTTTCAGGATGTATCACGCCCCAAAGAGGATGAGGATGAAGAGCATCTCTGGACCATCTCTCACACCCTGGCAGGCATTATTGAACGTCGCCGAGTGGATCAAAAGCTAGCCGAGGCCAAAGACGCAGCGGTAGAGGCCAACAGTGCCAAGAGCGAATTTTTGGCCAATATGAGCCATGAAATTCGCACGCCCATGAACGCCATCATAGGCATGGGGCATCTGCTCGGCAAAACCATTCTCACCTCCAAGCAGACCAACTACCTGAAAAAAATCAATGCTGCTTCCCATGCACTTCTTGGAATCATCAACGATATTCTGGATTTCTCCAAAATTGAGGCCCAGAAGCTTCATTTGGAGTCGGTGGAGTTCAACCTGGAGAGTGTGCTCAATAACGTCTCTGACTTGATTGCCCCCAAAGCCGCAGAAAAGAACCTGGAGTTCCTCTTCTCCATGGACCGGGATATCCCCCTCAATCTGATTGGAGATCCATTACGGCTGGGGCAGGTGTTTATCAATCTCGCCAGCAACGCCCTAAAATTCACCGACAGCGGCGAGATCATGATCAAGGTGGAGGCGGTACATCAAACGCCCAGCTTTGCCTGGTTGCGTTTCTCGGTTCGGGATACAGGAATCGGCCTGACCCCTGGCCAAATTGCCAGACTGTTTCAGGCCTTTACCCAAGCAGACACCTCCACCACACGTAAGTATGGCGGGACCGGATTGGGCTTGACCATTTGCGAGCGTCTGGTGGGCATGATGGGAGGCGGCATCACCGTCTCCAGTAAGCAGGGAGAGGGGAGTGTTTTTACCTTTACGGCTGCCTTTGGGCGACACCCTGAGAAGAACGATACACCACGTCCCGTGGATACAGCTCTGGGCGACATGCATATCCTGGTGGTGGATGATAACGCCTCCTCACGTCTGGTGATGTCGGAGCTGCTCTCTTCATTTGGTTTCCACGTCACCACAGTGGCTTCTGGGGAGGAGGGAATAGATGCGCTGCACCGCAGTATGGGTGCGCCCCAAAAGCCTTATGATCTGATCCTGATGGATTGGCAGATGCCGGGTATGGATGGTATTGAGACCATGCAGCGCATCAAGTCAGATCCCAATCTTCCCAGCATTCCAGCCTCCATCATGGTCACAGCCCATATTCGTGAAGAGGTGATGGAGCAGGCACAAAAAGTGGGACTGGAGGGTTTTCTTCCGAAGCCTGTAAGCCCCTCTATGCTGCTGGATGCCATCATGGAAGCGGTGGGGGTTGAGCAACGGCAAGGCATCGTCAATACCGGGAATGAACAGAGCCATGAGGAGCGCGTGCGTGCCCGAGTAGAAGGGACGCATGTACTGGTGGCCGAAGATAATTTGATCAATCAGGAGGTAGCCAAAGAGATTTTGGAGGGGCTGGGCCTGGTGGTTACCATTGTCGAAACAGGACGTGAGGCGATACAGGCGGTGACGGAACAAGGGCCGTTTGCATTGGTATTCATGGATCTTCAGATGCCGGATATGGATGGCTTTGAAGCCACCCGCACTCTGCGTGACCTTCCTGATTATAAAGATCTTCCCATTATCGCCATGACCGCCCACGCCATGGTGGGTGACAAGGCGCGCTGCTTAGAAGCAGGCATGGTGGATCATGTTGCCAAACCCATAGAAATAAACGATCTTTACGATACTCTGATGCGCTGGATCAGGCCCCGCAAACGGCAGCAGGACCAATCAACCATCGTGCAGGCTTCCAAGCCCGAAGAGGGGGTCGAGACAGGCTCATTTCCGGAGCGCATTCCCGGACTGGATATCAAAGGTGGGTTGTCGCGGGTACGGGGAAATCAGGAGCTGTTCGTGCGGCTGGTCACCCACTTTGTCAACGAGAATCAGCATATTGCCGATGAGATTCGCACCGCACTAAAAGCGCGACATTTTACCCAGGGAAAACAGTTGGTCCACACCCTGAAAGGTTCATCCGGCAACATCTCTGCCGAAGATCTGCGCCTCTCTGCCATGCAGCTTGAGGAGGCCATTGAGATGAAGCTTGAACAGGAGTGGCCACGTCTCCTTGAGAGCATTGAAAAACATATTGTCACCCTCCAAGAAGCCGTCATACAGCTTAAACCGTACGGTGCGGCACCTCGGCCCCTCCCACCCCCCGGCAACAATCAGAATGAGATAGATCCAACGCACCTCAAGCGGGTGCTCTCTGACTTGAAAGCGTGTCTGAACACCTCGGATATGAATGCCCAGACAGCTCTGAAGCCGCTTGGAACGCTCCTGCAAGGTTCCTCCCTTGAGCCACGCTATACAGAGCTGGAGATTTCGATACAGAAGCTGGATTTTCCCCAAGCCAAGAAGCAGCTTGAGAAGCTGGAGCCCCTTCTGTTTACAGAGCAGACTGCTGACCAATAGAATATTTTATATCATATAGCTTGACCATCATCCCTTCCTATTAATCCACCATTCCCATCTAAATATCTTATAAAAAACTGTTCTTCATCACAAATCCACAGTGGATTTGTGGATAAAAAAATATGATCCAGGGAACAAAAAACCAATTATTCCTATCTAAATTGGTTATTCACGGGTCGTAGACCCAGTTCGTTTAGGAGAGTCGCCGAATGAACTTTACCTGGAGCAGGCACATTGAAGAGGGCGTCATAGCCTGGTTGACTAAAGAGTCTCCTCCATCCGGCCTGCCGCTCTGTAATTTTGAGCGGCTGCGGTCGGCTTTGCGGCCCTGTGATGTGGTTCTTGCTGAAGGGCGTGGTCGGGTAAGTGAGGTGATCAAAACCATCACCCAGAGCCCCTGGTCTCACTCGGCACTCTATATTGGGCGTCTCAGTCAGGTGCGGGATCCCTCCCTCTACGAGCGGATTCGCCGCTACTACGATGGAGACCCAGAAGAGCCGCTGTTGGTGGAGTCCGAGCTGGGCTTTGGCACGGTGATTACGCCGCTCTCCCGCTACAGCGATTTCCATCTGCGAATTTGCCGCCCCAAGGGGATCTCTCAATGGGATGCCCTGAAGGTCATTGAGTATACAGTGCGCCGACTGGGTAGTGAGTACGATGTTCGGCAACTGTTGGATCTGGCCCGTTTTCTATTTCCCTACTCGTTTCTTCCACGTCGCTGGCGCTCTTCTCTGTTTGAACACAACGCCGGCGATAGAACCCGCACGGTCTGTTCGTCCCTTCTGGCACAGGCTTTCATGTCGGTTAATTTTCCTATTCTGCCGGTAGTGCAGAGGGATGAGTCGGGAACCTTGCGACTCTATCGGCGCAATTT
>JADFWT010000125.1 GCA_015233785.1 Magnetococcales bacterium | reverse complement strand
CGTAGCCCCTTTTTTGCGTTTTGTCTAAAATTCGGTACAGTTGTCAAAAACTTTTTTCTTCAGAGTCGTGAGACATGTGATACACTCATTGGGACTTTTTGAGGTTTGAGAGATGCCCAGCGACACCCCACCCACCGATCCGGCCAAACAGCGCCGTGAGTTGCTCCGTCAGGCGGGCCGTTATGAGTCTGTCACGGCGGCCTGTGAGGCCCTGGGCGTTCCGCGTGCCACCTTCTACCGCTGGCATGAGGTGAATCGTTGGTCGGATGAACGACTCTCCGGGCAGATTCGGAAAGATAAGATTGATATTCTGGTGGACCTCTCCGGCCACTCCACCGGCAATCGGCTATCGGTACTGGCCACCAAACCGGCCCCGGTCCAAATAACCGCCTGGGGCTATGGAGTCGGCTGTGGCCTGCGCGCAATGGACTACCTGATCCAAGATCTATCCACCTTTCCAGTGGACCACCGTGGTTGCCTTACGGAACAGGTGCTGGATCTACCCTGTCAAGCCCATCTGCTGCCACTTTCCGATTACCCAAAGCCCGGCCCTCTTCCTGCCCGATCCAATGGATTCATCACGCTTGGCACCTTCAG
Organism: Magnetococcales bacterium; assembly: GCA_015233785.1. Lineage (GTDB taxonomy): Bacteria > Pseudomonadota > Magnetococcia > Magnetococcales > JADFWT01 > JADFWT01. Next base: position 6,056 of record JADFWT010000125.1, on the reverse strand, counting down.
CCGGCCGGACCGTCTGAATGTCGCGACCTTTGATCTTTGGGCCAAGGTTCTTCAGCGCTACCCTGAGTGTTGCCTGTTTTGGAAAGCCTCCATGCGCTATCCCCAGGTCCATGATGCATGGTTCAAGGATCAACTTGGCTCTCGCGGCATTGCACATGAGCGACTCACAGTTCAAGGCCACTCCTCACAAGAAGAGCATCTGGCCGCTATGACCCGTGTGGATTTTGCTTTGGATAGCTATCCTCACGGCGGCGGCGTCTCTCATCTTGAGCTTTTGCGCATGGGGATTCCAGTGGTCTCCCGTTGGGGAAGCCCAGTTACCGGACGTGGAACCGGCACCTTTCTAAAAATCCTGAATATGGACAACTGGATAGCCGATTCAACGGAAGAGTATGTGGCAATTGTAGGACAACAAATGAAAAATTTAGATGGTCTTGAAACCCTGCGTGAAGTCCTTCGCAAGCGCTTTGATGCATCGATTCTTGGGGATCATAGGAACTATGCTTTGGAAGTAGAGCGTGCTTATCGCCTGGTGTGGGAGCGTTGGTGCCTGACAAATGCTGGTTAGCTGAAGACTTTTTTGTTGGGGACTCTGTTTCCAAACCTCTGGAAAGACCCTAGCCCGCCTGCGCAAAAAGGCACTGACAGGACTCGAACTTCCCATACACCTTTTACCAACGAACCAGCGCGGATCCCCAGGTAAATCCACCACCAAACGCCTCCATCAACACCAAATGACCCGGCTGAATACGACCATCCCGCACCGCCTCATCCAGTGCTAACGGCACACTTGCTGCCGATGTGTTGCCATGACGATCTACCGTCACCACTACATTCTCCAGCCCCATCTTGAGCCGCTTGGCCGTGCTCTTGATAATGCGCATGTTGGCCTGATGGGGAACCAACCAATCAAGATCGCTCTTCTCCAATCCATTGGCTGCCAACGTCTCATCTACCAGTTGTCCAAGCCCCATTACGGCCTTTTTAAACACCTCGTTGCCGCGCATCTCGGTGTAACCGAGAATCTGCCGGGGCGGAGGTGGCTCACCCGCCTGGGCCGCATTGACGCCCCCCTTTAGATTGTTGGAGACGCCAGTGGGTACCTTAAGCAGGTCCACATAGTCACCATCGGCATGAAGATGGGTGGAGAGAATACCCCGCTCACTCCCCTCCGGCTCCGGTTGCAGAACCACCGCTCCGGCCCCGTCACCAAATAGCACGCAGGTGTTGCGATCCGTCCAGTCCAAAATACGGGTAAAGGTCTCTGCCCCAATCACCAAGGCGCACTTGGCCGCACCGGTGGCAATAAACTGATCGGCCACCGAAAGGGCATAAATAAAGCCAGAGCAGACCGCCTGAAGGTCAAAGGCTGGACCTTGGGAGAGATTGGCACCGAGCTTCTTCTGTACAATGCTGGCTGTAGAGGGAAAAATCATATCGGGGGTGGTGGTGGCCACCAGGACCAGATCCACCTGCTGCGCCGTGACACCCGCCGCCTCCATGGCATTGCGCGCTGCATGGGTAGCCAGATCCGAAGTTAACTCATCCTCGGCCGCTAACCGCCGCTCGCAAACACCCGTCCGGGTGCGGATCCACTCATCCGTGGTATCCACCATCTTGGAGATATCATCATTGGTGAGACGCCGCTCGGGAAGATAGGAGCCGGTGCCGGTAATGCGCGCCCTATTGAGCCGCCTCATGTTTGATCCCCGATCCCACGCATCATGGTCACCTCTTGACAGATCAGTTCATTAACCCGCTTCTCTACCAGATTGATAGCTGTCTCAATGGCGTGGGAAAAGGCCAGACCATCTGCTGAGCCGTGGCTTTTTACCACGATTCCCTTCAGACCAAGCAGCATGGCACCGTTGTAACGACGCGGGTCAAATCGATCCCGAAAGCTCTTCAAAGCCGGTCGGGCTACCAGATAGCCAAGCTTGGTGAAAATAGAGCGACTGAACGCCTCACGCAGCACCTGGGTCATCATCTGTGCAACACCCTCGGTGGTTTTGAGGCTGACATTGCCCACAAAGCCATCGCACACCACTACGTCAGGATCGCCAAGAAAAATATCCGACCCTTCCGCACTACCGGTGTAGTTAAGTGTAGAGCGCTTAAGAAGCTCCCCCGCCTCTTTCACGACCAGATTGCCCTTCATCTCCTCTTCGCCAATATTGAGCAGGGCGATTCGAGGATTCTCCACCTCCAGAACCGCCAGAGAGAAGACATGCCCCATCAGAGCGAACTGAGCCAGATGCTCAGCCGTGCAATCCACATTGGCACCAAGATCCAGCATCAGCGTCTGACCACGCACGGATGGAAGCAGCGAAGCAATGGCCGGACGGTCGATCTCCTGGAGAGTCTTGAGCACGAAACGGGCAGTGGCCATCAAGGCTCCGGTATTGCCCGCCGAAACCAGTGCATCCACATCGCCGGACTTGACCAGATTGGCCCCCACACGCATGGAGGAGTCTTTCTTGGTGCGCAGGGCAATGGAGGGTTTCTCATCCATGGCCACCACCTGTGAGGCATGATGAATGCTGAACTGAGCCCCTGGGAGCGACCTCTTGGCAAGCTCCTGACGCAATACATCCTCAGGCCCCACCAGCACAAAGGAGACGTCTGAATGACGGCGCGCCACCGTGGCGGCCCCATCCAGTACCATGGCAGGGGCGCTATCCCCCCCCATGGCATCCAGGGCAATGGTCACCGACACAGGACTATCCTACTCAGTCCGAGACGATGAACAGCTTGTTCATCCAGACGGCGCAATGGATTTACTCGTCCACTTCGATCACTTCGCGCCCTTTATACCAACCGCACTTGGGGCAGACGCGATGCGGCATAACCGGCTCCTGACAGTTGGCGCAGACCGACAGGCTGGGTGCGTTGATGGCATTATGAGCACGACGCTTGCCACGTCGGGATTTGGAAATTTTATGCTTTGGAACGGCCATGGAACTCTAAACTCCTGATCATGATTACGATTTCAGTTTCAACGCTTTCAATGCAGCAAAGGGATTTACAGCATCCTCTGTCCGGCAGTCGCAAGTGGCTTGATTAAGGTCGACACCACACTCGGAACAGAGCCCTTTACACGTCTTGCCGCAAAGCGGCCTCATGGGCAGCACCAGCAGCAACTCCTCCTCTACCAACCGTCGCACCGAAAGTAGCGCATCGGCCAGATAGACCACATCCTCATCCATACGGTGCTCCCCCGATGTCTCATCGGGCTCGGGCTTTGGAACATACAGCCGGTCCACTTGACACTCAAGGGGTTGCCGAAAGTGGGCCAAGCAACGACCGCAGGCCATATCTACCAACCCGGACAATGTACCGACAACCCGAAACCGCCCCCGACTCTTGGTCAAGCGCAGCGAAACCCGCGTCGGCCCGGCAATGGAGAGCACCTCGGCATCCAATTCGGAAAGCCGCTCCGGGGCTACGACACCCCGCACCCGTTTTTCATCACCGCTGAAGCGTGCCAGATTGATCTCCGCACCGCCCACTTCATTCTGATAGAACTGCTCATCAGGAAAATAGGCCCCTTCTTCAACCATGGTGTCCATCGGCTCCAGTCCTATCCTTGCGCCAGCCCACAACGGGCTAGCCGCGCACCATATAGATCACCAGCAACCCGATGGTCATCATGAGAAGTCCCACCCGGCGCAAAGCCATATCCGAGACCGTCGCCAGCCGCTCCACCCACTCGCGCATCCGCTTGGGGGAGAGAAAATAGGGTACCCCCTCGAAGATCATCACCAGACCGATTGCGGTGAGAAAATCATCCACCAGAGCGCCTCATCCATGCCAAGAGGGGACTACCTACCGGCATTCGGATTGTTGAAGAAACGCATAAAGGCAGAGTTGGGATCCAGCAACATGGTGCTCTGCTCTGTCAACCCGGCACTATAGGCTTCCATGGAGCGCAAGAAGGCAAAAAACTCTTCGTCCTGCCCATAGGCTTCCGCGTAGATACGGGCCGATTCGGCATCACCACCACCACGCAGTTCACGCGCTGTACGGTCCGCATTGGCCAGCAGAATTTCACGCTTACGATCGGCTTCGGCGCGAATCTTCACCGCCTCCTCTTCACCTTCGGCGCGATACTGCTTAGCCTGCCGTTCCCGCTCGGTCTGCATGCGACGGAACACCGCCTTGGAGTTTTCCGGCGGAAGGTCGGTACGCTTGATACGCACGTCCACCAACTGAATGCCGTAGGTCTTGGCCTGCACGTTGGCCTGAATGAGAATTTTACTCATCAGGTCATCCCGCTCGCCGGAGACAATCTCCATCATGGTGTGCTGCCCCAGCACTTCACGCAAGTTGGAGTAGATAATGTCATTGAGACGGGCTTTGGCACCCATCTGGCTGCGCACGGTCTGGTAGAACTTGAGCGGATCCACAATGCGCCAACGGGCGTAGTTGTCCACTTTCAGGTTCTTCTTGTCCTTGGAGAGCACCTCTTGAGGATCCTGGTCAAACACCAACAGTCTGTTCTCGAAGGTGTAGACCTCCTGAAGAAATGGAATTTTGAAGTGGAGCCCAGGTTCAGTGATGGTACGAACAGGGCTACCCAACTGCACAATCAACGCCTGCTCAATCTGTAGGACTCGAAACGCCGACTGGGAGAGAATAACCAGCCCAGCCACCAGAAAGAAAATACCTGCTCGCGCTATGCCACCGTTCATCGGACGCCTCCATCCTTAAGGGATCCCAGCGGCAGGAAAGGCATCACACCGCGTGAGACGTTAGGATCCATGATCACCTTGCGAGAGCCGGAGAGCACCTTCTCCATGGTCTCCAGATAGAGCCGCTGACGGGTGACATGCTTGGCCTTTTTATACTCTTCCAGCATGGCCAGGAAGCGATTGGCATCACCCGTAGCGCGGGCCACCTTGGCCTCTTTGTAACCTTCAGCCTTACGAATACGACGCTCGGCCTCACCCTTCGCCTTGGGGAGAATATCGTTGGAGTAACCCTGGGCCTCGTTGATGGCCCGCTCTCGGTCCTCACGGGCACTTGCGACATCCTTGAAGGCGTGCACCACCTCTTGAGGCGGAGCCACCTGCTGCAACTGCACCGACTCTACCAGCAAACCGCTCTTGTAGGTGTCCAGAATCGCCTGCATGGTGCGTTTTGTATCCTGCTGAATCGCCTCTTTACCGGTGGTCAGCGCCTGATCAATGCGGGTGCTGCCGATCACCTGACGAATGGCACTCTCTGCAGCATTACGCACCGCCCGGTAGGGGTCGGTGGCCGGATTTTGCAAATTGAACAGCGAGTCCGCCGCATTGTTGATGCGGAACTGCACGGCAAGATCAATATCGATGATGTTCTCATCGCCGGTTAGCATCAGCGACTCTTCCGGCACATCAATCGGCTGGTTGAGGCGGCTGCTTGAAGCTTGCCTGCGGAAACCGGCGGCACTCATACGACTCCCAGAGGCGCCTCGGGTGCGGTAGCCAATCTCAATGCGCTGCATCTCGGTAACGCGAGGCGTCAGCACCTCTTCGATGGGATAGGGCCAATGGAAATGCGGTCCCGGCGTGGTGGTATGGACATAGCGCCCAAAACGCAGTACCACACCCTGCTCATCCGGCTTGACCACATAGATACCGCTGGCCATCCATATCAGAAAGGCTATCCCCAGCAAAAAAGGCCAAGTCTTGAAGCCGCCAAATTTGCCCTCTCCAAACTTATCTCGCATGGAGTTGAGCAACTGTTCGATATCCGGGGGTTGTGGCGCACCGCCACCCTGTTGACCCCAGGGCCCTTGTGATCCGCCACCGTCGTTGTTCCACGACATCTTAAGACTCCTTCGTACCCAACTGAAGGGTAATTGGAAATGCATGCCCTTTTAATAGAATCGGTAATTTTTATCTGAATCCATCCTAATGTAAAGGATTCATGGCGCATCCGAGATACTCTCCAGAGCGGCCAGAGCGGCCAAAGCCGCCGTCTCAGTACGCAGCACCCGCCTGCCCAGGCAACAAGGAATGAAATCATGGGCCGCCATCAACTGCCGTTCTGAGTCGCTCCAGCCCCCCTCCGGA
>JADFWT010000124.1 GCA_015233785.1 Magnetococcales bacterium | reverse complement strand
CGACTCACCATCGCACGCGCCCTCTCCCAGGTGCCGGAACTGCTCATGCTGGATGAGTTTTCCATCGCCGTCGATCCGGTCACCACCATGAAGATTGAAGGGGTGCTCAAGGAGCTTAAAGACGAGATGACCATCATCCTGGTGACCAATCTGGTTCAACAGGCCAATCGTCTGGCGGATCGCACCGCTTTTTTCCTTAACGGCGTCTGCGTCGAGATTGGCGAAACCAAACAGCTTTTCAGTGGCAACGCCCAATACCAGGAAACCAAAGATGGCGTCAGCGGCTACACGCCCTCTTCCATGCTGGCCCCGGAACAGGGCGAAACCACCAGCGCACGCCCAATGGATAGTGCCCTCTTCAAGCGAGATGCCCAGCGTATCAAGCGCCAAAAAGATCACCTGGCGGGCCTCTTTCGGACGCCCCAGGCGGTGTACGGCACATCAGGCCTTATGGCCCAAGAGCCGGAAACACTTCTGATCGCCTTTACCGGTCAACTGGATCGAGGCCGGATCCAACAGGCCATCCAGCGCACCCGGAAAGATGAAGCACGCCTCCGCATCAAAACCCCCGACTGGTCCACCTGGCTGAAGGGCGACACCAAGGCGCTGGTGGTGGGGACGCAACCAGATAGGACGCGGATCCGGCAGGCCCAGAGCCGTGGTGCGCTGATACTGGCCGAGGCGGCGTTCCTGAACATGCTGTCGACAGCTAAACCTGCCAATAAGAGAGAGCCACCCGCCTCATCGGATCATCTATGGGGTGAAAAAAAGCCACCCGCCTCATCGGATCATCTATGGGGCGAAACAAAGGAAGAACGGCCTGAGGGGATCCGGATGCATTGAGGATAGACCGTCAACCGTGTCGAGGGCATGCGCACGGCCATCAGCGATTGATACCCCCACGCCTCAGACATAATCTTGGGTCCATAGCATCCATCTCCATCAGAGATCTTCAACACTTGTCAGGTCCAACCAGAAGCCTCATGGGTCGATTGCGCCATCGTAAGGGTTGCTTGTCGTCATTATCCGCCGGGAAGCGTGCGGCGCTTGCCGCCGGAGTATTGGGACTGCTGATGGGCTGCGCCACACCCAGCGGTCCGCCCACCACCTACTTCTCCGACAAGGCGATACGGTTGGAAAAACAGGCCCGAGCCAGTATCCAGGCCAGAGAGTTCGACGCCGCCTTGCAGAACCTCCAGGATGCCCGCCGCACCCACGCCCTACGCGATCACCGACCGGGCCTGCTGCGGGCCGAACTGGGACTGGCGCGACTGCACATGATCACCGGCCAGCGCCAAGCCGCCCTCCAGGCCATGCACACCGCCGGAGAGCTGGCCAAGCTGCTTGAAGATAAACAGGCCCTCTATGATTATCACCTGCTGGAGGGCAAGCTGCACCGCAAGCGTCCTTTGCCAAAGCTCTGCACCACGCCCAATCCCCCCTGGAGAAGGCGCTGGCGCTCACCTATCTGAAACGTACCCAAGAGGCCCAGGCCCTCCTTGAACCCCTCCCGACCAGCGCTCCGCCGGATGATGTCGCCTTTGTCTTCCACATGTACGGCAAACAGCACCAGAACCTCCCCGCCCTGAGCAAAGCACTAGGACTCTACCGGCAAGCGGATAGCCACCACCTATAGTGTCTGTCGCGGCAAGCAGGCCACGGCGGCAGAAGTGTTTATTCGAAACTATTGAGGGTGAGATGAGCGGGAAGATAGCAATCGGGTGGCAGTGATCGGGCATAACGAGATCTCCAGTAAGACGTGCCCAGGATTCGATGTGCAGGAGTGGTTGCGCGGTAGGCCGCTACCGTTCCTGCCCGGTGAGGTCCAACAACGGCCCGACCAGTCCATTGTGGAGGGCAGCTACCGCTATGATGCGCGGCATGCGGTGGATGGTTTGCCATTTACTGTCTCTGCTCAGGAGGTGGCGTTCCTGTCGCGATGTGCAGAGCAAGGGCGATTTCTGGTCCATGTGGGAGATCCAGCGACGTCCTAGAGGATGCGTTTGGCGGGAGAGAGGCGCTCTCATGTCCAACTGTGGATGTGAGGGCGTTTTTTTTTGTTGGTGTGGCGGGTGGGGTGTCAGTCAATAATGGGTTTGACTGTATCAAGTGGTGCTGATGACGATGTTTCGCATTTATTGGTGCCGAGGTGCCGAAGTTTCGCGTTTGCCTAGTAACGCGGTGATAGGCTGATCGTAGACAAAGCGCACAATCAACATCACCGCCATAAGATAGAGCACAAAGGCGATGCTATCCTGAAGCAGCTTGGGAACACGGGTGGCACTGCGATCCGTTCGCATGCGTCCCCAAAGATAGCGCCGGATGGCATTGCTGACCAGAAAGGTGAGAGAGAGCCACCAGAGGGTCCAGCTCGCCTTGTCGAACAGATCATCAAAGGCAGGATGCCAGAGCGTATCCGGAATCCAACGTTGCCAATCCAGATCCAGCAACAGCAGCGTGGAGAAAAAGAGCAGAAGCTCCAGACCGACCTTGATGGGGTTCTTATCGCGCTTGGGTGTGGTGAGCTGATAGATACTCTTGATAATCAGCGCCAACAAAAACAGTAGCGCACCGTATCCGGCCAACTCCAATACCGTTTCCATACCATCCATTGCGCCACTCAGCCTATACCACTAGCCGGCCGTAGGAGATCCACCCTGTTCCAGGCTGGCCAGATGGGTCTGAAGCTCACCGCCGTAGTTGGACTGGATGGTGCTGATCACAGACGAGAAGTCCTTGTCGTTCTTCTGCCGCTCTTGAATTTTTCCCATCGCCTCTTCCAGAAGATTCTTGAGGGTGCCCGGCCCCTCACCGCCAAAATCGGCGTATCCGTTCAGCAATCGCTCATAGTCGCCGCCCATACCCGCCGCATCAAAGGCCATGCGGGTGGCGAGGCTCATCATGGTAGGGTCAATGGTGCTGATGCGGATCATCTGCTGGGGAAAAAAAATGGCAAACACCGAGCGAGCTTGCTGGGCGGAGAGAGACGCCATGGCCATGCTGGCCGGTGAGATGGCAATGACGTTGGCCTGCATCTGCTTCTTGCTGTTGGAATTTCTGCCCATGCCGCTGGCCATGCGCCCGGTGACCACAGGCGTAATCATGGGGCGCGTCATACCATAAGATCCACCACCCCCATGGGGACCGCAACTAGCATGCAAAGCATTAGGCAACGTCACAATAGCCGTCAAGGCGATAAAGCCCACCGCCGCAGAGAGTGCACTTCTCATGGTGATCCCCCATTAAATGGTTATGAATTGCTTGGATTGGGCCTCATTGTACTGCTTTGGAGCAGAATGAACAAAGCCTGTTTGCCAGATCCCCGACAGATCACAAACAAAAGCCAATCGCCGACAGATCATCCCGACGATTTTCATCTCCCTGATACGCCGCATGCGCCCGCACAATGGCCTCTTTCTGGGCCGCCATCTCCTGGCCCTGCACCTCCAGCAACAAGCGCTTAAAGCGCCGCTTACCAAACATCCGCCGCCTAGGCCCACCCACCTGATCAATCAAGCCATCGGTAGCCATATAAAAAGCCCCCCCATCCACCTCCACCGGCACCCGATGCGGCGTAAAGGCGGCATCTTGCGCCGTACCCCGATAGCCGATGCCGCGCTTATCGCCCCTGATTTCCACCACGCCATCACCCTGGAGACAAAACAGCGAAAAACGCGCCCCGACAAAGGTCATCTGCCGCCGATCCGCGTTGATGTAACAGATGCCCAACTCAAGGCCATCGTCGTGGTCGCCAACATCCTCATGTTGATTCAAAGAGCGCTGCACCCGCTGATGCATGCGCTGTATTAAGGCCGTCACATGGCCGGTCTCCACCTCTTCCAGGGCACGCTCCAGCGCCCCGGTTGCAATCAGGGTCACGAAAGCTCCCGGTACCCCGTGGCCGGTACAGTCGGCCAGAATCAACAGCGTCCCATCGCCCCACGGCACACACCAATAGATATCCCCACCCACCCGGTCACGCGGCTCCCAGATGATTAAATAGTCTTGAAACCGACGGGCAAAGAGCTGCTCGTCAGGCAGCACCGACTGCTGAATGTGGGCCGCATAGTCAATGCTGGCAGAGATGATGTCATAGGCGTTCTGCAGCCGCTTCTCCTCCTCTTTGAGGGCGGCTTCGGCCCGTTCACGCTCGATAATTTCCCGCCCCAAGCGACGGTTCCACACCACCACAAAGATAATGACCAACAACGCGCCGCCTCCCACCGGCAGCGCCCAGGTAAGAATGGTCTTCATATCGAAGCCGAAAGAGAACTCTACGGCCATCCAGCTGTTTTTTATGAAGGACCGCTCCTTCTCGTCGATGGTATTCAGCGCCTTATCCAGAATCGGCACCAACTCCGGCCAGTCCTTGCGTACCCCGAACGCCAAGGGAAACCGGTAGGGGGTCGGCGCAGCGATCTTAATCTCTTCAAGCCGTTGGCGATCAATCTCGTAGGTGATGCTACCCAGATTATCGACAAAGGCATCCAGCTTGCCGCTGTTCAACGCCCGCAACCCTTCGGCTAGAGTGGCCACCTGGACACGTTGAAGGCTGGGATGTTTACGCGCCATGAGCTCATCGGTAATGTAGTCCTTAACCACACCGACCCGGTAGCCGACCAGATCGCTCAGACTATCCACAAAGACGCTCCCTTTTCGCGTCGCCACCACTACTGGCAGGGAGATATAGGGCTTGGAAAAGTTAAGAAATTCCTCCCGCTCCGGCGTGTGGGCCACCGCCGGCAAAATATCGATCCGCCCTGCCTTGACACCCTGCAACACCTGTTTCCAGCTCAAGCCGGTGACCGGCTTCATGGTGACGCCCAGACGCGTGGTCAACGCCTCGGCATAGCCCGCCGCAATACCGGAATAACGCCCCTGCTCATCCAAAAAGCTGAAAGGTGCCCAAGAGAAATCATCCCCCAAACGAAGCGTTTTATGAGCCTTTAACCAAGCACGTTCTTCGGCGGTCAACTTGACCTTCTCGGCGTTGGGCATGGCGTTGTCTATGGCGGGAATCCAGTCGCGACGCAGGGTGCGCAACTCCTCCTTATCGATGGCGTCAAGCCCCTTTTGCAGAATATCCCGTAGCGTCTCCTGACCCTTGAGTACGCCCATATGCAGTTGGGTCTCCTCCGGTTTTTTCAGCCACACCTCCCCTACCAGCCGCAAATTGGGAATCACCATCTGATCCAACACATGGTTGATAACGCCGAGACTGCCGATAAAAGCGTCAACCTTCTTGAAGGAGACCGCCTTCAACCCCTCCTGTACATTGGAAACCGGAAGCCGGGTGATGCCGGTAAAGCGCTTCTTCATCATATCGGCGGTGGCAAATCCGGCGATCACCGCCACATGCTTGCCGTTCAGATGCTCCAACGTGGTGATATCACTGCGATCCGTGCGCACCACCAGCACCGAGGAGTTGGCAGTATAGGCCGAGGTGAAGCGCATGAACGTGCGCCGCTCCGGTGTAAGATAGACTGCCGGTAATATATCAATCTTCCCAGCTTTAAAACGCACCATCAGCTCGGCCCAGGTGTAGCCGTTGACAAAGGTGAGACCCAGCCCAACCTTTTGCGCCGCCAGTCGGATCATATCGATGGAGAGCCCTTTGGCTTCCCCTTTTTCGGCAAAGTCAAACGGCGGCCAGTCCGTCTCGTTGCCCACGGTGACCGTAGGATGCGCCTTGAGCCAGGCCGCCTCACCAGCCTCCAACTTGACCGCCGGAGAGGCAGCATCTTGGGGCTCAATGCGGTGCTTGGCATAGATCTCCTCAACACGCCCGCTCTCCGCCATACCCTTCAGTACCCGGTTCAGCTCAGGAAAGAGGGCGGCATGAGGGGATTCTCTGGACAGGCCAAAGTAGTTTTCAAGCATGCGCACATGTTGATAACGGGCGTAGGCATGCCCTTTGAATCCGAGGCCCGCCAAGGCGCTCTCCATAGCCGCCCTATCCAAAACCGCCACCGTGTCAACGCCACCATCAAGGAATAGTCGCGCCAGGGCGTAATCACCCCCTACCGATGGCCTCCGGGCAATGGCGATATCCTTGTCGAAGGGGGCAAAGTAGGAGGTGTCCTTCTTGACGCCCACAGTCAGCTTGTGCAGATCGCCGTAACTCTGAATGGAGGACTCCTGACCGTCTCTAACCAGAAACTGAATCTCTTTGCGCTGCGTACTGATCGGACCCAAAAAGCTGATAAAAGTCTCGCGTTCCGGTGTTCGAATGGTGCGGGGAACAATATCAACCGTACCCGCCTGTAGCCCCTTCAGGCTCTCAAAGAAAGGCACGGATCGCCATTCGATGCGGGCATCAAGCTGCGCCGCCGCCTCCTCCATGATCTCTTTAAGCGGCCCGGCAAAGATCTGACCATCGACGATCATCTCCGGCGGGCGATGGCGAATATCGGCCTTTAGCACACGTTCCGCCCCATGGGCATATCCAACCACCTGCAACAGCAAGATCAACCCAAGCAGAAGCGTGCGGAAAACCGGACGAATAGCCCGGATAGGATTGGAGGCTCTGAAGGGCATCAAGGCAGCCTTACCGGCTTCATGTGCCGGATTGATAGGGTGACAGATCCACCGCATCAATCTGGCTCTTGTCGAGAAATTTTCTGGCGTATTTTTTATAGACGCCGCTGGAGAGAAAAATTCGAAACAGGTCGGGAT
>JADFWT010000123.1 GCA_015233785.1 Magnetococcales bacterium | reverse complement strand
GATGGTCTCCTTCATCATCCCGTCGGGGCGTGTCTATTCCACCTTGGCGGCCCATCTCTACAGCGGCAAGGGGTTTGGTGACCCCCTCACGGTCACCTTCGAAATGGACGACTGGGATGGCATCGCCTGGGTCATGGCGGTGTATCCCGAGCAGGAATATTTTGTCGCCACCCGCCTCTCCCGGGGCATGCGCATCATGGGTGAACACCTGATCGCCAACACCCGCAAAGGCAAGCAGGTGATCGGCATCAATCCCGATGACAACCTGCTCACCATCACCCCCGTCCGGGGAGACTCGGTGGCCTCCATCGACAGCGATGGCCGCATGTTGATCTCACCCCTCATATCCTACCCCCTGCTGCCCCGGGGCAAGGGGGTGCGCATACAAAGACTTCTCCGGGCCGGATCCCTGGTGGATGTGACCGTGATCGACACCGCCGATGGGGTCATCCTGGATTCAGGCAAACGCAAACGGCACGTCACCGACCTCGATCCGTGGCTCTCCCACCGCGCCTCCCGGGGGGTGGACCTCCCCTTCGGCTTCAAACGCGGTGGACGCTTTGCCGTGGCTTCCGACGATGGGAGTACATCATGAACTGGATCGACCGATTGGACCGCCTCAACGAATGGATTGGACGCACCGTCTCTTGGCTGACCCTGGCCATGGTCCTGGTCACCTTCGCGGTGGTGGTGCTGCGCTACTGGTTTCAGGTGGGTTGGATCGCCATGCAGGAGTCCATCACCTACATGCACGCCACTCTGTTCATGCTGGGTGCGGCCTACACCCTGCGCCACGGGGGCCATGTGCGGGTCGATATCCTCTACCGCAAATGGTCACCTCAGCGTCAGGCGTGGGTGGATCTTCTGGGAACCCTGCTGCTGCTGATGCCCATGAGCCTCTTCATCCTCTGGATAAGCTGGAGCTATGTGGCCTCCTCCTGGAGCCTGCATGAGGGCTCCAGAGAGGCGGGAGGGCTGGATGGAGTGTGGCTCCTCAAGGGGATCATCCTGCTCATGCCGCTGTTGTTGGCATTACAGGGGGTGGTACGCTTGGGACAGTGTTGGCGGGTGATTCGCGGTCTGGATGACGCCCTGGATGCGCCGGATATGGGAGACGGCACCAGCGGCAACACCCCCTCCAGCGCGGTCAAAGGAGGCTGACCCATGGACGGCAGCGCAGCTCTGTGGATGTTTCTGGGTATCTGTGTGGTGCTGATGGCGGGCTTTCCGGTGGCCTTCTCCCTGGCGGGCACAGCGTTGATCTTCGCCGCTGTGGGCTCCTGGCTGGGCACCTTCGATCCGGCCTTTCTCGAAGCGGTCCCCAACCGCCTCTACGGCATCATGACCAATGAGACCCTGATTGCGGTGCCGCTGTTCATCTTCATGGGGGTGATGCTGGAGCGCTCCCGAGTGGCGGAAAACCTGCTGGACACCATGGCCTCCCTGTTTGGCTCCTTGAGGGGTGGGCTTGGCATTTCCGTCACCCTGGTGGGCATGCTCATGGCCGCCAGCACCGGCATCGTGGGTGCCACGGTGGTGACCATGGGGCTGCTCTCCCTGCCCACCATGATGCGCCGGGGCTATGATCCCGGGGTGGCCACGGGCACCATCTGCGCCTCGGGCACCCTGGGCCAGATCATCCCCCCCTCCATCGTACTGGTGCTTCTGGGGGATGTCATTTCATCATCCTATCAGCAGGCCCAACTCCAGATGCAGATTTTCACACCCCGTACCGTCTCGGTGGGGGATCTGTTCGTCGGGGCCCTGTTTCCTGGTCTGATGCTGGTGGGACTCTATATCCTCTATCTCGTCGGGTTGGCCTGGCTGCGCCCGGAGGCGGTACCGGCCATTCCCCCCGAAGAGCGCAGCACGAAAGGGCGGGCGCTGTGGATACAGGTTGTCAAAGTCCTGATCCCCCCCCTGTTCCTCATTCTGGCGGTATTGGGCTCCATTCTGGGAGGCTTTGCCACCCCCACGGAAGCGGCTTCCGTGGGCGCGGTGGGTGCCATGCTTTTGGCATTAACCCAGGGACAATTGACCCCCGACCGCCTGCGCGAAGTGATGCGCAACACCACCCAGGTCACCAGCATGGTGTTTTTGATCTTTGTGGGAGCCGCCATCTTCTCCCTGGTGTTTCGGGGATTTCAGGGAGACGAGTGGGTACGGACCCTGCTCACCCAGCTTCCGGGCGGTGCCTTCGGCGCCATGCTGGCGGTGATGGTGCTCATGTTCATCCTGGGTTTTTTCATCGATTTCATCGAGATCACCTTTGTGGTGGTACCTATCGTGGCTCCCATTCTGCTGGCCATGGGACTGGATCCCGTCTGGCTGGGGGTGATGATCGCCATCAATCTGCAAACCTCCTTTCTCACCCCACCCTTCGGGTTCTCTTTGTTTTATCTGCGTGGGGTCGCCCCTCCAGAAATCACCACCATGCAGATGTATCGCGGCATCATCCCCTTTATCCTCATCCAACTGGTGGCTCTGGGTGCGCTGGCTCTGTGGCCGGGCCTGGCAACATGGCTTCCGATGATTGTCTATGGCCGCTGAGGGGAAGGAATAAGAAACAAGCAGACGCGCTTGATTCAGGATTTTCCAACAGATGTGGCACGGACCACACGCAGGCGTTTAACCAAAATGCCTGCGATTGAGCGTGTTAATGGTTGAACTGGTTTGTAAATTGCATATTATCGTGCCTGTTGGCATATGCGAATTGTGGCGTTATGGCCAACTCCGGCGTTATCATGCAACCGGGGTCGTGGTGGGTCGGAGTGGCAAACGAGCGGAAACGTTGTTGACCCCTTGCGGCGCATGGTCTGTTTGATTCAAGACAAGAAATCCGAAAGGTCGGTGAGTATGAATCAGGACGGAGTCATCTACAATAACAAGAAGATTCGCAGCATCCTCCTGGATGCTGCCAAGGATCGCGTGTTGCTGGAAATCCGGGTTGGTCCGGATAAAAAGCTCTTTGGGGCACGCTTTATCCATGTGCCGGGCGGCACGGTGGTCGACGATGAGGCGGAGGACATTCTCTCCCTCTATGCCTCGCAGATCGGCGGCGGTGAGACAGTAACGACGGCTCCCAAGGGCAATGTCCGCGATGAGGCCGAGGACTACATTGTCATCTCCCCCCTGGAGCCCACCGAAGGCAATATGCGGATCCGCAAAACCCCGGAGATTCTCCTCTCTTTCCATGTTGGCATCACCCTCTACGCCACCAAAGTGACGTTTCAGGGTTTGATCAACGTGGACAACAAGGGGCAGGGGCTCAAGTTTACCGTACCACGGGTCATGCGGGCCATTCCCCGGCGTCGTCAGGCCCGGGTGGATATTCCCGAACGCATCACCATTCCCGTCTCGGTACAAAAACGAGGCAGTGCCGTGGTCAGCGGCCTGTTGATGGATATCTCCTCGGGGGGGCTGTCATTTGCCAGCCCGCAAGCCAAGGTGCCCCTGTTGAAAAACGACAAGGTCAGCGTCACCATCATGGGGGAGTGGGGACCGGTCTCCACCTTTGGCACCATCTGCTTCCACGCCGTCTCCCGGGATCCCAGGGATGTGCAGAGCACCGTCGACCAGTATGGCGTCCAGTTTCAGATGCTCTCGGTGGCCGATGCCATGACCGTGGACCGCATGGTCAAGCAGTTGGATCTCGCATCCCGAAGGTCATAGAGATGTTCTTTTCAACCTCCTGGATGAAACAAAGGCGTTTTCAAACCCGCCTTACGTCGGAGTGCCTCTCGAAAGACCACAAAACTGGGTGAAGAGTTGGTCTCCACGTCCATGTGAGGTGAAATTTTTTTCGCCAGCCTGCACTTGAACTCTCCCGTTTCGCATCGACCCCGCTTACGCAAAGTGTGGCCTTATCGGAAAGACCTTCGACGAGAATCTCAAACTGCATCACACATCTTCCCAATCATCCATGTAGTCGCTGTACCATAGGCTTCCCAGTGGAATGCCCTCATTCACCATACCCACGATGACGGGGTCATCACTGGCATGGCTGACAGAGACAAAGCCATCATTCTGCTTCTCCAGAATCCATGTTTCCGCAGGGGGCAGCGCATCCACAAAGTAGGGCTGATGGGTCGTGATAAAGAGTTGCGGACTGTTTCTTCCTCTCTCGGCATGAACACGAAATTCCCTTGCCAGTTCGACGAGAAGCTTGTGATGAAGGCCGTTTTCCGGCTCCTCAATACAGAGGAATGGTGGTGGATCCTGGGTTTCAAGAAGCAGCATATAGGCGAAGAGTTTGAGTGTACCGTCGGACATCTGAGGCGCAAAAAAGGGGGTTGCAAAGCCTTTGTCCTGAAACTTCAGATAGACATTATTGGTTACCGGGTCAACATAAGGGGAGATCTTACCAATACCGGGAATCTTATGGCCTATTCTCTCCAGAATTATTTCAAATCGATCACTGTTGTCCTTGGCCATGTAATACACCACATTGCCAATGTTTGATCCATGACGATCCAAATATTTTTCCGGTCTGTATTTGGTTTCATGACGTGAGGCGTCGGGTGAAAAATAGCTCAGATACCATCCCTTGATAAAATTTCTGAATTTGGTGATACGTGGATGATCCCTGATATGCTTGGCAAGGGTGGTGATACCTAATTTTCCGCTGTCCAGCACCACTTCCATTTTGTCGTTAGCCTCGGCATCGCCCTCAACACTTTTCTTGCCGGCCCACGCAACTCCCTTTCCCCAAGTCAGATTGAGAAAAGGATAGGGGCGGCCAGCACGCTCACCCTGACGTCTTTGACGCAGCTTTTCCGAAGCGACACAGGCTCGTCCAGTCTTGGGATGACGCCCCAGGGAGAGTTCATAGGTAATCGGTCTTTCGTTCTGTGCCTGTCGATAATAGATGATAAAATCAATCGTTGCGGCTGGATCATCTTTGACATCAGCAGAGAGCAACTTTTCAAAACCGCCTCGCCAACCTTCGTTACAGGCGGTTTCCACATCCATCTCCATACAGTCTGAAAGCAGACCAAAAGCATCGAAGATGGTGCTTTTCCCCACACCATTGCGACCAATTACAGTCACCAGAGGTGTCAGAGGATCTGCATCCTTGTGTTCCGGATCCGTCCCAATTTTCCCATGGAAACATTTTTCAGGACGCGAAAGTTACGGATACAGAAGCCTTCGGTCTTTGTGGCCAAGGCTCACCCCTCCCAATCATCATGACACACGATAACAGAGCGCCTTATTCCCCACATCATCATCATTCACCCTGCCCACCGCCAGGGCCCAGAATTTCACGCTTGCCCGCTGCGTTGGGCTCTGAGATCAGGCCATCCTGTTCCATGCGCTCCACGATGCGGGCGGCACGGTTGTAGCCGATCTTGAAGTGGCGCTGCACCAGACTGGTGCTGACCCGCCGCGCCTTGATCACCATGGCCACCGCCTGGTCATAAAACTCATCGTAATCGTCACCACCGCCGCCTACGGCACCTCCGAATCCGGCATCTGCCGCCACTCCCTCTTCAGCCGCGTTATGCTCCAGGATCGCCTGATTATACTGGGGACGACCGGTCTTCTTGAGAAAATCGACCAGTCGAATCACCTCCTGATCGGAGACGAAGGGCGCATGAATGCGTTTGAGATGTGCTGTTCCTGGCGGCAGATAGAGGCCATCGCCCATGCCCAGCAGGCCATCGGCACCGGGCTTGTCCAGAATGGTGCGGGAGTCGACCTTGGAGAAGACCTTGAAGGAGAGGCGGGTGGGAAAGTTGGATTTGATCAGACCGGTGATGACATCCACCGAAGGGCGCTGGGTGGCCAGAATCAGATGCAACCCCGCAGCACGGGCCATCTGAGCCAGGCGAGCAATGGCCGGTTCCACCTCCCCCTTGACCTGAATCATCAGGTCCGCCAACTCATCGACAATGATCAGAATAAGCGGCTTGGTCTCCAGGGGAATCGGCTCATCCTTCTCCACCGGCAGGCCGGTCTCGGGGTCGAACCCGACCTTGACCCGGCGGGTGGGCTGCTCACCGGTGCGCAGACACTCCTTGATGCGGCTGTTGTAGCCTTCCAGATTGCGCACCCGCAGTTCCGACATCAGACGATAACGCTCTTCCATCTCGTTGACCGCCCACTTGAGCATGTTGGATGCCTTGCGGACGTCGGTCACCACCGGTGCCAGCAGATGGGGAATGCCTTCGTAGATGGAGAGTTCCAACATTTTGGGATCCACCATCAGCATGCGCACTTCACTGGGGCGTGCCCGCATGAGAATGGAACAGATCATGGCGTTGATGGCCACCGACTTACCTGAACCAGTGGTACCGGCCACCAGCAGGTGGGGCATCTTGGCCAGGTTAGCCACCGCCGGATTACCGACGATATCCGATCCCAGAGCCACCGTCAGTGGCCCTTTCTGCCGGATACACTTTTCCGACTCCAGAATGGAGCGCAGAAAGACAGTCTGACGGGTATCGTTGGGCACCTCGATGCCGATGGCGGTCTTGCCAGGAATATTGCCCACCACACGCACCGAAGGTGCCATGATGGAGCGGGCAAGATCTTCGGAGAGACCAACCACTTTAGAGGATTTAATGCCGGGGGCGGGATCAAGCTCAAAGGTGGTGACCACAGGACCGGGCACCACATCGACAATCTGCCCCTTCACCTTAAAGTCGCCCAGTTTTTGCTCTATAATGCGTGCTTTATCCGCCAACTGATCGGGATCGACCCCCTCTGCATCGGGATCGGCTTCGTT
>JADFWT010000122.1 GCA_015233785.1 Magnetococcales bacterium | reverse complement strand
TGGTGAGAGAGGGATGGAGCCGTTGGGCAGCTTTCCCAGATGGGTCTCGGCCAGGGCTTGGGCTTCGGCGTGCTGAATGGGGCCGAAGAAGGCCGTCGCCATGTTTCCGCCACGGTAGAGCCTGCGCAGATAGTCCCATAGGTCATCGGTGGCAATCTTTGTGACGCTCTCCCGGAATCCGAGTATGGGGCGGGCCAGGGGGTGGTTGGGCCAGAGCTGCTCTGAGGCCAGATTGAGGGCATTGACCATCTCACCCCGGTCGTTTTCATCCTCGCGCATCTCTGCCAGGATCACGCCCCGCTCGGAGTCGATACCGGTGAAGGCGGGTTGGGTGATCATTTCGCAGAAAGCGTGCATTCCTTGGGGGAGTTGTTCCAGCGGCAGGGTCATCCAGTAGGCGTTGACCTCATGTCCGGTAGCTGCGTTCATGTCGGCGGCCATGGCCTCCAGGTGGGTGTGCAGTTGGGTGGGGTTGGGCATGCGCTCTGTGCCCCGAAAGAGCATGTGCTCAAGGAAATGGGCTACCCCTGTGTGTTTCTCCAGTTCGTAGCGGCTTCCACCGCGCACCAGAATGGTGACCCCTACCTCGTGTAGCCACGGCATGGGGAAGGTGGCCACGGTGAGGCCATTGGCCAGGGTGGAGATTTGATACTCCGGCTCTGGGATGGCGGCGTGGATGGCGGCGGTTGGATCCATGTTGGGGTGATGGTTGGTCATGCGTGGCCTTTGGGCGTGGGGGGTGTTGGCGTGGTCGGGGTGGCCTGAAATCCTGGCCAGAGGATGGTCTCCTGGGCAAAGCGGCGGGCGCGGCGCGCTCGGCTGGTGACGATCAGGGCGGCGGCGTTGTGGTTGTTAAGGTAATGCTGGAGCTGTTCGGCCATCTGTAGCTCACCGTCGGTGGAGCGAAACGCCCCCGGTTCGTCGGCCAGGATCACCTTCGGTTCGGCGGCCCAGACAGCAGCCATGGCGACGCGACATTTTTCGGACCAAGAAAGGCTGGAGAGTTCCCTTTCGGCCCAGGATTGCGGAATGTTGCACTCTGTCATGGCGCATTGGACGCGTTGCTTCAGAGGTTGGCCGGAGAGCCCAAGACCAGCCGGGGTCAGGGTGATCTCTTCCTGGACAGTAAGAGTCAGGAAGGGGTGTTCGGGATTTTGGAACAGCAAGCCGATGAGTTGCGCCCGCCCCCGGTCGCTATAGGCTTCCAGTTGGACTCCATCCAGGGTGATGGATCCGGTGGCTGGGGGGTGAAGGCCGGCCAGCATCATGAGTAGATGGCTCTTTCCGCACCCTTCCGGCCCCAGCAGCGCCTTGCTCTGGCCGGGTGCAAGTGTCAGAGTAAGCGGCGGTGGATCCGGCGCTGAAAAGGGTGGCGTTGGGATCGCCTGTTCAATCGTTAAAATGGGGTCCATGAGACCTCTGGGTCGTTCCGAAAGGTGGTCGGCCCCGCGAGTGTTCCACCGGCAGCCATGGGGATCAAGGGGGCGCGGTTGGGAAAAGCGGAAATGAGGGGATGGTCGGAGGGTCGGATGGGACGGGTGATGTTGTTGCTTATGTTGTTGTTGCCTCTGGATCTGTCGGCCATGGAGGTGATTGCCGGCAGGGTGCAGGAGGTGTTGGGGGGTGATTCGTTTCGGATCGGCAATCGGTTGATTCGGTTGCGGGATCTTGAGGTGTGGGATCGTGGCCAGAGCTGTCCCGATTCGGAGGGGAAGCCGTTTCCTTGTGGCGAGGAGTCGGTACTGTTTTTAAAATCTCTGGTGGAGGGAAAGCGTCTGACCTGCCAGCTTAAGCATCGGGACAAGCAGCGGCGCTGGATTGCCCTCTGTCGGGTGGATGGATTGGATGTTGGGGCACAGATGGTGCGGATGGGGCATGCTGTTCCTGCTTGGTCTCGTGGGCGCTATCGTAAGGAGAAGAATCAAGCTCGCCGCCACATGGCTGGTGGGTGGCGCGGACTGCCCGAGTACGGTCCCAAGCGACCTAGCCAGTGGCGGAGACAGCAGAGAAAGTTGGGGCTATGAACTGGATCGTATTGGTGCGCATCGGGCTCTATTTTTTAGTGCCGGTGCTGCTGATGTGGATTGTGACGTTGCTGCTGGAAGGGATCCTGGTTCCCATGTTGGAGGGTTGAGGGTGGATGCTCTAGATGGTGCGAAGGGGGGTGGTGCGATGAGTCGGGAGAGCCGTAGACGTCTGACCGGGGTCATCACTCTGGGAATGGGGGCGCTCCTGCATGTTTCCTGATGGGCAGCGCTGCCTCTCTTTTCGCTATATGCGCCATTTCCAATGTATCGCCGGGGATTGCGAGGATACTTGCTGTCAGGGCTGGAGCGTTATTGTGGACCGCAAAAGCCATGACGCCCTGCAAGAGGCGCTGGCAGGCACACCGGAGTTGCTGTCGCGGTTTGATGAGCCGCCGGTTGAGCGGCTCAAGGTGAAAGATCGGCGTATCCATCCCGAGGTTCACTATGCGGCATTTCGTATGCGGGAGGATGGGCTCTGCGTCTTTTTTGATGAAGATCGCCTCTGCACACTGGTACGCCGTTTTGGGGATAAGTTGCTTGGGCATGACTGTGCTACCTTTCCCCGTCGTCTGCATCAGGTGGGTGCGGGGCGTTATGAGCTGATGGGGCTCTGCTCTTGCCCAGAGGTGGTGCGGCTTCTGTTGCTGTCGCCGGAAGCCGCAGAGTTGGATGAGATTACCACGGACCTGCTCCAGAAGCGCACGCACTTTATGCACCTGACCTTGAGTCCTGAGGTGGGAGATAACCTCTATTTCAGGCGGGTCGAGTCGGTAACGGCGGCTCTGATGGCATGCATGGCTATGACGGTGCTGCCGTTTGCGCGTCGCATGGGATTGCTGCTGAGCTTGGCCGAGAGGTTGGATTGTTGCTTTTCAGCGCGGGGGTCAGGGCTTTCGGAAGAGCGTCTGGATGGGGTGTTGTCTGATCTGCTGGCGTCGGCCGAAGAGGAGGCGCAAGGGTTGTCGGCGGGTAAGGCGGCCTGCGCAGATGATGGCGGAGCGGTTGATTCAGCATTTGTCCTGGCGTTGATGGAGAAGTTTATGGCGGCTGATGCGCCGTGGGCGGAATTGCTGGAGAGAAGAGAGCCGGAAGAGGCGTGGAGGCTCCATCAGCAGAGTCGTGATTTTTGGACCGCTTCCCATGGGGCGCGAATCGATCACTATTTCACCCGTTTTACCCAGCAGGCGCTATTTTCCAACAAGTACACACAGGTGCCCCGTTTGGGGTTCTATATTAAGGAGTGGTTGATTCGTTGTGCGCTGCTCAGGACACTGCTATTTGCGCAGCCGGGGTTGATGGCCTTTCAGCAGCGGGTGTTGTTGGGAGAAGAGGGGGGTGTGCGAGGGGCGGCGCTTTTGGATCGGGAGGTGGTGCGTGTCTTCCACCGTTTTGCCAAATCCACTCAGCACGCTCTGGAGTTTCTGCACGAGCGCCGGGAGTGGGGGTTGCACGATTACTGGATTGAATCACTCACCCGTCATCAATTGAGTTGGTTGCAAATGATCTAAGTCCACAAACAGAAGCAACCGGGCCCCCGAAGGTGCCCGGCTAAGCTTCTTACTTGCGTCACGACAGTACAAACAGCTCATTGGGAGTGAGCCCCGAAGAGTCTCAGCCTAGTTAAGGGCTTTGCTTCCGGCGCTCTCCATCTCTGAGATCGCTTCCGTCACCATTTTGTTGGCTTCGGTTTTGGTCACTGATTTGGAAATGAGCTTCTGAGTGGTGATAATGGCCAGATCGGCAGCGACCACCTTAACCTCTTCGATGGCCTTACGCTTGGCCTGCTCAATAGCTTCAGTAGCGCTGTCCTGCTTTTTCTGGAGTTCGGCGTTGAGTTCCTTAAGCGCCTGCTCACGGTTCTGAGCTGCCTCTTTCTGGGCGTCTGCCAGGGTTTGCTCAGCCTTTTTGGCGGAGTCCCGAAGCTTGGCCTGATAGTCGGCGAGAACCTGTTGAGCCTCCTTCTTCATGTTCTCTGCGTTGCTCAAGTCACCGGAGATGGTTTTCTCCCGGGCGTCCAGCACCCGGTTGATAGCCGGAATGACGTACTTATTGAGCAGGAAGAGGAGCGCGAGGAATGACACCAATGTCCAGAAAAACTGGGAGCTGAAGGTGCTGGCGTCAAACTGCGGAAGTCCACCACCGCCCGAAGCAGCGTGGGCCCCCTCTGAGGCGTGGGCGACGGAAATCATATTGATTACCCCGCCTGACCCATGATGATGAAGGCGATGACCAAGCCGTACAGGGCGATGGCTTCCACCAGAGCAAACCCGATCCAGACGTACTTGGAGACTCTGGACTCGGCGTTGGGTTGACGCGCAACGGCTTCAATCATCTTGCCGAAGACGTAGCCGATCCCGATGCCGGAACCAGCCATTCCTGCGGCGGCGAGACCCATACCGATCAAAGAAGCGGCGGCAGTATCCATCGAAAAAACTCCCTCTGATTATTTAAGAACGTACCGGAACAATTCCGGATGACACGCGGCTGTCATCAATCAAATTAATGCATGTGCATGGCATCGTTGATGTAGACGCAGGTAAGAATAGCAAAGATGTAAGCTTGGATAAACCCGATGAAGATCTCCACACCGGTGAGAACCACCGCAAAGCTGAGCGGAATCACTCCGGCCCAAACCGGCAGGGTGACGGTGAAGAAGATCATGACGCCAAGCACGGTATGTCCGGCGGTCATGTTGGCGAAAAGACGAACCGCCAGCGAGACCGGACGCGCCAGAAATGAGATCACCTCGATGGGGATCATCAGCGGCAGCAGTGCCAGAGGTAGTCCACCGGGTGCAAATGTCTTGAGAAAGCCGACGCCATGTCGGGCGACACCAATACCCACCGAGAGAATAAAGACACCGATGGCCAGGGTGCCGGTGACAATCAACTGGGAGGTGGCGGTAAAGGAGCCGGGGATCAATCCCAAAAGATTGTTGAACAGTACGAAGAAGAAGAGTGCCAGCACCAGCGGAAAGTATTTACGTCCCTCATCGCCGATGTTGTCTTGCACCAGATCACGGGCAAAGACGAAGCCCATCTCAGCCAGACTTTGCAGACGACCGGGAACCTTGGCTTCATTTTTAAGCGCCATCTTGAAAAAGAGCAGGATGGCGGCCACGGAGATCATCATCCAGAGTGATGAGTTGGTGATGGAGATATCCCAGCCGAATAGGGAGAGCGGCACAATCTTTTGAACCTGGAAATGGTGCAGTGGTTCAAGCTTGGGCGCAGCCGAGGCCGCCGCGTGGGCGGTTTCAGAGGCAATGGCGGTCGAGATCATCATCATGGGCACTGTTCTCAATTTAAAAGAGTATACCAAAACAATGTCAAACGTGCGCGCTAGGCGTCCGGTGGCTTGACGGCCCGATAGAGATTCAAAAACCCCGCTGCGACGCCAAACAACAAAAAGGTCAGCGTCAGCCAAGGCCGGGTATCAAGCCATCGATCCAGTCCGTATCCGATGCCGATACCTATGGCGATAGATGACGCCAATTCGGTAGCGATGCGGATCGCCCATTGATAGCCCTGTGCAGGGGGCGGCTTGCTGTTAAGCGTTGGCTCCCCTTCGGGCGGCGTATGGTGGTCTTTACTATCCATCATTATCATGGGCCTGCCGGAAAACTCAGGGGCAAGTTAAAGGGAAATGGCGATCGGTGTCAACAGATGGCCATCTTATTTTCGTTTTTTAATGTCCAAATCTTGGATTTTTTTACGTAGCGTGTTGCGGTTAATGCCCAGCATCTGGGCGGCTTTGACCTGATTGCCGTTGGTCTCCTGGAGTACGCGGGTCAGCAAGCCTTCCTCTAATTGTCTTAGAAAAATACCATAAAGTCCAGTAACCTCCATGCCGTTTAGCGAGGCGAAATATCGATCCAGATCACGCAAAATGGTTTCGCGCAGCGACATCTCGCGACCTGGTGAGGGTGGGCTCTGCTGTCCGGTCTGGGGTGTGGGCTGTTGGGTGCGGCGTCCTGGAAGCTCCAGGGCGTCCGGGCCGATGATATCATCCGGAGTTAAAACCATCAGACGGTCGATGAGATTCTCCAGTTCCCGCACATTGCCTGGCCAGTCGTGGGCCATCAGTCGTTCCACTCCAGCAGGGGAGATCTGCTTGCGGGGAACGCCGAGTTTGTTAGCAGATCGTGTTAGAAAGTGTTCTGCTAACAATGGGATGTCCTCTTTGCGCGTCCGCAGTGACGGGGCCAGGATAGGGATTACGTTAAGCCGGTAATAGAGGTCTTCGCGGAAGCGTCCATCGCCGATGGAGGCGGGAAGATCCTGATGGGTGGCGGCTATGATTCGTACATTGGTACGTAGAGGCTCCGAACCGCCAACGCGGGTGTAGGTTCCTTCCTGAAGTACACGAAGAAGTCGTGTTTGGGCCTCCATGGGCATGTCGCCGATCTCATCTAGAAACAGCGTTCCCCCTTTGGCTTGGGCAAAGTGGCCCAGACGTTGGGAGACGGCTCCGGTAAAAGCGCCTTTTTCATGGCCAAACAGTTCGCTTTCAATCAGGTTGCGTGGAATGGCGGCCATGTTGATGGCGGTAAAGGGGCCTTTGCGTCTGGGGCTGTGGCGATGGATGGAGCGGGCGACCAGTTCCTTGCCGGAGCCCGACTCACCATGAATCAGTACCGTCATCTCGGAGTTGGAGAGCCGTCCAATGGTGCGAAATAGCTCCTGCATGCTGCGGGATGAGCCGATGAAGCCGTCGAATCCGCCCTCTTCGTGTGGAGGTGGCGACGTTCCTGGAAATGATGCGGTGGGCGCTGCTCGTTCCAGAGAGTTGCTCACCAGAGTCACCATGCGATCA
>JADFWT010000121.1 GCA_015233785.1 Magnetococcales bacterium | reverse complement strand
ATTCCTGAAATATTTGAAGCGATTTAAGTACCTATTGTTCTGGGTGGATTTACATCCGGAGAAGTCTTTAAGAATACGTATTTCCGACATGTACGGACCCGTAAATCTCTATCACACAACCATGAAAAAGTGTACTTTTTTTGCCAATGATTGCTACACGCACAATAACAATGTTGATGTACCACTTAAGTGCAGGAATATCACAGTTAATATGCGATGGTCTGTGATGGAGCCGGAATCAAAGCAATTTGGTCTTGATTTATTTGAGGATTTTCAGTTTTATGTTGATCTGCTTGAGCATGCAGAGGGAAAGCGATTCATCATCATTGATCGCACGTACACTGATTGTAAAGACTACGACAAGGCATTCTCACACGGACCCGCCAACCATTCATTAAACGGATCGTTAATTCCTTATATAGGATATTTGGATTCTCCTATCAAAGAAAGCCTTCAGCCATATATTCCGTTACTTAAACAATTTGGGTATAGTAGTCATGTATCAATGGGGGCCATGCCTGAATCATGGGACATGCTTGATGTTACCAATGAGTATTTTGAATGGAAAGATATGTTGCCAGATGACGAACCATCTGAAGAGCAGTCTCTGCACCATCCCCACCCTGTTGATTGGATCTTTCGACGTGTAAATGAGCTTGGGTTCTTGGCCCATATTGATAACCTTGATAGTTATGGAGTTGCTTCCCTCTTCATGCCCTATGGCTCCAAGTGCGAAGAGATCGCCCTGGAGTACCTAGAGAAGAAACGAAAAGCCAATATGCGCCTACTGATGCGTAAGCTTGGATTGCCGGAAGTGTGTGATTGGTGAGTGAGCTCTCCTCGCTGCTTGATGGTGTGATTAAATGCCTTGGGATCTGCCCTTCACAGGCCCGCCACTACTCGTTACGCCGTGGCCAGGCGCTTGCATCCACCGTTTCCTGGTAAGCATGCCAACTGGCGTGACCGAGTACCGGAAAGATCACCACCAGCCCCAACAACCCGGTTATCACCGAAATAACCACACCCCCCAGGATTGTCGCCGCCCAGAGTAATGACACCATGCGATTGCGCAATACAGCGTTGATACTGGTGACTACTGCGGTAAGCAGATCGGTCTTGCGTTCCATGATCATGGGCAAAGAGTAGGCGCTGATGCAGAAGGTGATCATCGCAAACACGCCGCCCATCACGGTCCCGATGCTGAAAAAAATGATCAGCTCCACCGGATCGCTGTCAAACCCGCCGGGCGCGAAGAGCAGTTTCAGCAGATGACCAACGTGAATCCAGAATAGAAACAGGATGATGAGAATGCTGGAAAAAAGTGCCAGGTTACCGATTCCCCCTCTCTTGTCACGCAGGCAGTAGGTCAATAGCGGCGTCCGTCCGGTTTTTATCTGACAACTTAAAGAGTAGAGACCGATGGCCATTACCGGGCCGATCAGGGTCAGGCCGGAGAGGATGGCCAGCAATACCAGGGGACCGCTGATGACAAATCCTGCATAGCCAGTGACGTAACACATAAGCAACGCCACCAAGCCGTAACCAAGGCTTTTATTACGGGTCTGCTTCAGATCGGCCATGCCCAGTCGCAGCCAGCGTTTTGGTGCCTGCATGTCCAGTTTGCGACACGGTGCAACGATAGGTAAGGGCTTGGCATCGTCCAGCGGATTGTGTGACGCTTCGTCGATTTGTGCGGACATATCACGCCATCCTGTTGTGAGTGTTTGTTTAAAACAGAATATCACAGGTGGCCTGTGTTGCCACTGCGCAGCCTCTCCATACGCCTACAAACTCCATGCCGCCGCCCGCCGCACGTCCATTCAAGAGCCGCTTAACCGGCGGTTGAGATAGTCGGCAATGGCCCGCCAGTCGTGATGGTTGCGCACATGGTTATAAAAAATCTCTTTCAGATTAGGACTGTTTTGCAGTTGCTCAACCCCCATGGGGAGATGCGCCACGATATCCCGCACGGTCATGGCTGCTTCCGGCCGCACCTTCATGGCGCTGACGTCCAGCTCGGGATGAAGGGCGCTGAATGCACCAATACTGGCCGCCATCCCGGCGTGGTCGGTGCCCAGAGGCCAGACGCCGGAGGCCAGCGCCTCCAGAAACACCATAGGCCCCGATTCCGCCACCACCGATGGAAACACCGCCGCATCGCAACATGGAAATAGATGCTGAAGTTCTGCATGCGTCAAGTAGCCGGTAAACAGTACCGTGTCGGGCTTAAGCAACCGCTCAGCATCGGCAAACCAGCGCTCCAGTTGACCGCCCTCGGCCAGATAATCCAGATGCCCTTGTGCAGAATCAAGAGGTTGTGCAGGCTCCTCCAGTAGGCTTCCCCAACGCACCAGTGCGCGTAGCCACTCCCTTTTTCCACAGCGCAGCGCCCAGAGCAGCGCCTCCAGAATCCCCCGCAACGGCCCATGTCCCACCACCAGCCATTTTAAATCCGGCCATTGGCGCAGCAGCTCCGGCAGCGCCATCAGGATGGAGTGCACCCCCTTGGCGCTGATGAGCCGCCCCACGTAGAGCAGGACAGGGCCATCATTCCCGGCGATGCGCTCAAGGTTTCGGGCCAACCCCTCATCCGGCTTCTTGAGATCAAATAGATGGGAAACCTCTTGTATACATGTCGTAAATTTCTTGCGATCCGGCTGCTTCGGTAGGGTCTCCAGGCGTGCATCCATCGGGACGTTTGCGCCGGGAGAGAGCCTGGCCAGACGCTGCTGAAGCTGTTCTATTTCGGCCCGGCGTTGGGTTCGATCCACCAGCTTGAAGCGCTCCATATCCACGCCCAGCGGGGGTTGAATCACCTTCTCATTCAGGCCGGAGAGGGTCGGGTAGATGGCGTTGAGACGCTGACGCACTTCATCGCCGGTCACCACCACCAAGGTGGCCTCCTCAAGCCCCATCTGGCCCATCTTATGGAAGCGGCGATCCCTCTTTACGGCATACTCCAGGGCGCTGCCGTGGGGCATGGCGGCATAGGGCAGACCGTGCGCCTTGGCGGCCCGACGCGCCACTTCGGGCATCATAACCGTATGGTTGGCGTGCAGAACGGTGATGGGATGGCGCTGTATGATGCGCTCAAGCACCTCAACGTTGCGTTGCAGATAGGCTTCAATGGCGGCATCATCCAGCTCCACCATGGGCGTTACCTTCTCAAACCAATCGTAACGATCCCAGACGTAAACCGGCAATGTGGATCCCAGTTCGGGACGATGAAAAATCACCTCACCCGGATACGACGTGGTGCGATCCAGCACCATCTCTTCACGCCCATCGGGGTGATAATGGATCGCTTTGGATATAAAGTCATACGCTTCCGGATGCTGCTCCTGGCACATGAGATGAACGGTTTCACCCGCCCGGCACAAGCCTTGGACAATGGCGCGGGTCCAGAGATTACTACCGGATCCTTCCAGTAAATAGCCATGCAACAGTGCAATCATGAAACGCTCGCAGGTTGGTAGATGGATGCGATTGCCGCCGTGTTGTGGGTACTCCGTGCCCATTCTACCATGTTACAGGGGGCATGGCGTGAAAGTGATCCACCGCCATTCTGGCGTAAATCGCCTCAGAAATCCAATCCGCACCTCTCCGACGCCTCTTCTGATCCGGCCGGGGAGACGCGCCGCAACGCATCCTGGATATATCAATCTGGAGATCGTATGATGTTATCATGAAGAAACAATATGATATAACCATACCAAGAAAGCGCTACTGGTCGGATGAGATCAACGATCCCCAAGCCTGCCCGGTGTGTGGGGCTGCGCTGGGTCGGATGCATCAATCGTATCTGATGGGAACCGCCCCGTTTGGAGAGAAGGCCTCCATCATGGTCGGGAGTGACGGTGGCTATTTTTGCCATCGATGTCCGGTGGTGGTGTTGGATCGGGAGGCGTTTGCCGACTCCGCTGCGTTGGGGTTGGGGCTGGAAGGTTCGGATGATTTTGTTGTGCTCGGCCTGATCAACATGGATGCGGTGCCGACCGATAAAAAGAGCACCCCTCTCGGCGATGAAGATAACCCCCTGCCGTTGATAGAGTTTTCCGATGAAACCCCGCCGCCCCCCCAGGAAACCAACCGACGAAGCCAGCCGAAAGTGGGAAGAAATGCGCCATGCCCGTGTGGCAGCGGTAAGAAGTTTAAGAGATGCTGCTCTAGTTGAGGGTGGGGGGAAGAGAGCCGTATAACCGCTACTGAGGTATGATTTGATTGCGGTATCAAGGTCATCATGGAATCTTGCACGCGAGAGGTGCGGTTCTGATATGATGGAATCAAAGGAGAGCAATCATGAGCATCCTGGCATTCGATACTCATACATTCGTCAAACGGCTGAAAAAAGTCGGCTTCACGGAGGAGCAGGCCGAGGTCTTTGTGGAGGAGCAGGCCAAGCTGCTTGAGGACCGGGTCGCAACAAAGGGTGATATTGACGCGCTTCGTCGCGACCTTGAGTTGCAGATTATCGAAGCCAAGAATGAAATGATGAAATGGGTCGCCGGCCTGTTTCTGGCTCAATCAGCCTTGATCATCGGGGCCATGTTCACCTTCTTCAAGCTGTTTGGTTCTTCGTGATTCGGGCCAAGTGTGGGGAGCTATCCATTCTGTCACTAAGGGAAATATCAAAAACAAAAATATCCAAGCTAGGTGGTGACAAGAGAGCCTGTGAATCGGGCCATGTTTGTTTCTATCTGCCCGATCCGACATCATAGTTCCCCAACTGGATATCCCCGGTTTTCCGAACTCCGAACCGACGGTGCAGATCGGCATATACCCGCTGGGTAGACCATCTCTGCGCATCTGCGGCCCGTCTGACCAGGGCTTTGAGAGTGGTGGTTTGGGGTGCAGAAATGAAAGAATCAGAGATTGTCTGGACTGGTTTAAGTGGGGATTGGTTAGCACTGGTGGTCTTGAAACTATAATGTTGAAGCCCAAACGCTACCCCGCCCATGGCCGCAGCAAGCGCAAATATGCGTAGCGCATCTCTTTTTCGACTCTCCAACCTCTTGCTCTTGAGGGATGATTTGATTGCGGCGTCAAGGTCCAACAGCTCCTTTGCCGAAGGGGAACGACCGGCAGGTGAGGGAGATTCTTAAAAAAACCTTCAAGAAGACCCTCAAGGATCGTCACATCATCGCAGCGGAGATGAGTCGGGACATGGGGCATGATCTGGCGGGATATCGGCTACCACTATGTCATCGAGCTGGACGGCATCGTCCGCACGGGCCGTCCTCCCCATCAGGTTGGCGCCCATGGGGTCTCACGTCGTGCGGCGGCGCGGACGGTCATGATCTTCAGCCGATGTTTGCCGAGATCGGCGAGGTGATGGTGAACAGCACCCGCCAACGATTCGACGATGAGGAGGATGCGCAGGGTATTTACTGCACCCATTGGCGTACAGCTCCATCACCCTGTGCCGCTCCTCATCTCCCTCTCTCATCCCGCCACTATACCGGCCATGCGCCGATTCGGGGGCGTGCTTCAGACACAAAAAAACCGCTAATGACGGAACGGTGGCCGCTTTGTGATTCAGTGATTCCAACCTAGCCGCATGGGCCGAATGGTGTCAAATGGAATCTTGCACGCAAGAGATGTGGTTCTGATATGATGGGATCAAAGGAGAGCAATCATGAGCGTACTGGCATTCGATACCCATACATTCGTCAAACGGCTGAAAAAAGTTGGCTTCACCGAGGAGCAGGCCGAGGTCTTTGTGGAGGAGCAGAGCAAGATCCTTGAGGATCGCGTGGCGACCAAGGCTGATATTGTGGGGCTTGAGCAGAAAATTAGCAGCAGCGAAGAGACACTTCGGCGGGAAATCAGCGAAGCCAAAATTGAGATGATGAAATGGGCCGCAACTCTTTTTCTGGCCCAGACCGCGTTGATCATCGGGGCCATGTTCACCTTCTTCAAGCTGTTTGGCTCTTCGTGATTCGGGCCAAGGTGTAGGGCTGAACCCCTTCAGCCTTAAACCTCTTCCCAATGCCGCCTACTCTAGGCGGCATGAGCAAAACCAAACACCATAAAAATTCCCGAATCGCCGCCTGCGCCACCGAGCTGCACGGCAGAGCCGCCGACGCCGTGCGCCTGTTTCCGTCGGGCACGTTCCGCGCCATCGATGGTCGCCCCGCAGAGGTCGAATCGTGGCGCATCGATGCCGAATCCGCCGCTCTGGTGATTCGTGCCTTTGAAGCGCGCCAGAACGATCTTCTCTTCGACTACGAACACAAAACCGGCGATGTGCTGCAACTGCTGCATGTGGCCATCACCAACGCCGAGCGCATCGGCCACCGGTGCGACCACGTTTAACGAGGTGCAGTTTGAGGAGAGCGTAACGGTTCCGTCCTCACCGATTAAAACCAGCACGGCGGAGGTCTCCCGCGCCACCGAGGTCGGCAATATCAAATGGCCGCTGGAGGGCAACCATAACCAGTCTGCGGGCATGGCGTTTATCGATTTCCTGGTGGCTGCGCCCTCATCCTCTCTATCCGGCGATCTGGGGCTGATCTCTCTGGATGGCAACGCCGCCTCTCTTCTCTATCTGGATGCCGACAACGGCCAACAATCTGATCTCGCTGGGGTTTTGGTACGGCGAGCGGGCGTTGAGCCGGTTGGGGTTGGATTTGGGAAGGCGTGAGAGCGGTTGAGTTAAGGCGGGGCCGGGGCGCTGTAACGCCCCGAGCGCGAGAACAGACCTCGCATGACCAGAAGCCATCCCGCCGCCACATGGTGGCGATTACTGGAGATGCAAGAGTCAATGACAAGAGCGGCGAAATGGGTCAGAGTGACAGAACAGCGTCACCGAAATCAGAGAGGGTGGTGACAGAAGAGCGGCACCATGACGCGGTGTGCGTTCT
>JADFWT010000120.1 GCA_015233785.1 Magnetococcales bacterium | reverse complement strand
TGGTGATGGTCCCCTGAATGCGATCATCCCAGACGGTAGCGCCGTCTTGAGGTGTCTTGAGACGGATAACGAAGGGTTGATTTTCGGGCTGATCTTCACGGCTGCGGCAGCGGCTGTTATAGCGCGGTTTTTCATGACGAGCGCGTTGGCCAGCCCGCATGGTGTCCAACTCCTCTTTGGTGCAGTAGCAACGATAGGCTTTGCCGGACTCCAGGAGTTGCTGCGCAACTTCGATATGGCGTTGGGTATTGTTGGATTGATAGACAATCTCGCCATCGTGTTGCAGTCCCATCCATTGGAGACCCTCGATAATGGCGTCTACGGCTTCAGGTTTGGAGCGGTCTCGGTCAGTGTCTTCGATGCGTAGCAGCCACTCACCCTGCGTATGACGCGCATAGAGATGACAAAAAAGGGCAGTTCGAGCCCCTCCAATGTGAAGGAAGCCTGTGGGAGAAGGGGCAAAACGGGTGCGCACGGTCATGGTTCGGATTCTCTAGTCGCTGTGGCCTGAATCGGCAGGGTTCGTGTATTGAGGATGGTGCTTGCAAAGACTGGCGTCGATGGGACGGCTTCGATTACTATCCTCTCTGGTAGTCGGCGAGCTCGTCCGGTTAGCGGATGGGCTGGCGCCGTGGAAAGCCGCGTTTGTCTTATGCGGCGGTCCCTATTGTTGCGCAGATCGCCGTTCATTTCAAAGTTGGCCACACTCTGGCCATGAGAGGGAGCCCCCATCGTGGACACGCAACAGAAAGATTTGAATCGACCCGAGGTCTTCGCCGAAGCTCTGGCCATGGCCGCTTTGGAGAACGATCCAAATGCTCTAGCCGATTGGCTGGCCGATGATAAAAATGCGGTCAATGGCCCTTTTGGTAAGTGGTATCGTTACTTTGCGGATCGACTGATGGATATGGCACCCCGTCCGGAGCTGGGGTTTAAGGCGCGTCCTTCACAGACGATTCCCGCCCCAACCATCGGCCGTAATGATCCGTGCCCCTGTGGTTCTGGCAAGAAATTTAAAAAGTGCCATCTTGGCGATGAAGGCGCCGCGGCATGGAAGTTGGGATCGCCGACGCCCCAGATTCGGGCCATGGCGGTCTCCCATGTGGTGCGGATGATGACCCCCGCCCAACTGGCTGAAGTGCCGGTTGAGGAAACCTCCCCCATGGCGCGAACCGAGATACTCAACGTCTTTCACGCCGCGGGAGAGATGGAACGGGCTGTGGAGATGCTTAAAACAGTGCTGGATGGAGATCGTGATGATCCCAACTTGCTCTACGATTATTGGATCGCCCGCTATGCAGAGTGGATGACCGATCTGGGGCGGCCAAAAGAGGCGGAGTCATTCCTGCTGGATGAGTACGATACCCATCGTAAAATCGAACAGTGGCAGGTGGCACAGAAGCTGGCGGCATTCTATGTCGATCAAGGCGATCCCGACAACGCCGACACCTGGATTACAACAGCGCTGGAAGGCGACGCAGAAAATCCGTTCAATTACTATCTGAAGGGACTTATGCACCATACCCTGATGCAGTATGATCAGGCCACAGCGGCTTATGAGCAGTCGGTGGATTTCAGCGACCGGTTCCAGAAGCAAGAAAAAGACTATATGGTGCAGCTGGTTAACGAAGCGCTGGAAAAATCGAAACAGCAACTTCCCCTGGATGATGAAGAGGGGAAGGAGAGCGCCGAAGCCTCCTAAGCGGGCGTTGCTGATGGGGTAGAGGTGACGATTCAATTATACGGTCATCAAGGGATGGGGATTTGTCCGTTTGGCGGATCCCCAACCTCTATTTCTGGATTTGGATCCAGAATGATGGATATTTGAAGAAAAGGATAAGTGGGTATGAAGCGCAGTCATTATTGTAACTTGGTGCGGGAAGAGGCGATTGGCCAACGGGTGATGCTCTGTGGTTGGGTCAATCGGCGGCGGGATCATGGCGGCGTTATCTTTGTCGATTTGCGAGATCGTACCGGCTTGGTCCAAGTGGTGTTCAGCCCTGAACGCCAGGCTGAGATTCATCAACAAGCGCATGTCTTGCGCAGTGAGCATGTGATCTATGTCGAAGGCATGGTTTCCGCCCGTACCGATGATACCATCAATGCCAAGATGGATACCGGTAAGGTAGAGATCGATGTGGATAAGTTGGTGGTTTATAGCACGCCGGAGAATCTCCCCTTCTTATTGGACGAAGAAGTTCAGGAGAATACCCGCCTTGCTAATCGGGTGTTGGATCTTCGCCGTCCCGAGATGCAAAACAATCTGATGCAACGTCACAAGGTGATGCAGGCGGTACGGCGTTGCTGTGATGAGACTGGCTTTCTTGAGATCGAAACGCCCATGCTGACCCGGAGCACGCCGGAAGGTGCGCGGGATTATCTGGTGCCTTCGCGGGTTAATCCTGGGCAGTTCTATGCGTTGCCGCAGTCGCCCCAGCTCTTCAAACAGATGCTGATGATTGCTGGCTATGATCGCTATTTTCAGATTACGCGCTGCTTCCGGGATGAAGATCTTCGCGCCGACCGTCAGCCCGAATTTACCCAGATCGATTTGGAGATGGCTTTCGTCGAGTCCGATGATGTCATGGAATTTACCGAAGAGATGATGGTTCGAGTCTTCAAAGAGATCAAAGGGGTGGAGATTCCTACACCGATCCCTCGCATCACCTTTGATGATGCCATCGATAAGTATGGCCTGGATGCGCCCGATGTGCGGATTCCCCTGACGTTGGCCGATGTCACCGAAGCCATGAAGACCACGACGTTTAAGGTCTTTGCTCAGATAGCTAATATGGAGGGGCCGCGCGGGGAAGATGGTGTGGTCAAAGTGTTGCGTGTGCCGGGCGGTGCCAAGCTCACTCGCAAGCAGATTGATGAGTATACCAAGTTTGTTGGTATCTACGGTGCCAAGGGTCTAGCCTGGATCAAGATTAATGGTCCCTGGCGTGAAGGCGGTTGGCAATCACCCATCGTGAAATTCTTGGCTGATCCCGAGAAAGATGCCATCGTCGAGGCAACGGGCGTGGAGACAGGCGATATCGTCTTCTTTGGTGCCGACCGCTCCCGCGTAGTGCATGAAGCCCTGGGCCGTCTGCGGGTTAAGGTGGGTCACGATATGGATATGGTGAAGGATGATCCCTTCTCCTTCGTCTGGGTGACCGACTTTCCGCTCTTGGATTGGGACGAAGAGGCCAAACGCTTCACTGCCGTGCATCATCCCTTCACCGCGCCGTCTGCGGAAGACCTGGATACCTGTTTGAATCCTCCCGAGGGTGACGAAGGCCTGGCCAAAGTGAGCCGGGTTCGCTCACAAGCCTACGACTTGGTATTGAATGGTACCGAGGTGGGTGGTGGTTCGATCCGTGTGCATGATATTAACGTCCAGCGTCAGATCTTGAGCCTGCTTAAGATCGATGAGGCAGAAGCCGAAGCCAAGTTTGGATTCTTGTTGAAGGCGTTGTCCTTGGGTGCCCCTCCCCATGGTGGCGTGGCCTTGGGCTTGGATCGTATCGTGGCTCTACTATGTGGTGTGGACTCGATCCGCGATGTGATTGCATTCCCTAAAACCCAGCGTGCGACGTGTGCGTTGACCGATGCGCCATCGGGTGTGGACTCGGCTCAGATGCGGGAACTGCATCTCCGTAGCACCTATCGACCACGCTAAGCACGTTGGACGGATTGCCATCATGGGCTACGCTTCATATCAGATGTCGGGACGCTATCTCCGCTTTATTTTTGCCTTAGCTCTGGTGATTGGAGGCTATCTGCTTGGATTGGAGCGGATGGGAGAAAAGGAGAAGAGCATTCAGGATGCTCAGGTTGAGGAGGAGATCCAACGTCTTCTTCGGCTGAAGCAGGCTGGACGACAATCGGAAGCGGGATGGCAATCCATCGTCGATGAACCCCTCTTTCCTGAAGTGAGCAGGGAGGCGGCACCGAAGGCTGATTGGTTGGCGCTGATTCGGGAGAAAGTGCCCAAGTTAACCCATGATCGGGGTAACTTCTTGCCCATGATCTCCTGGGAGTGTTGTACACGGGATCCTCTCAAACCCGAAGATATCCAGATGTTGCTGGACCGAGGCCTCACTCAGTTTATTCGCCTGGAAGAGAAAGAGATTCCAACCGCCTTGGCCCTTCAAAAGGCGGGATCTCCGGTGATTATCATGCAAGGGAAGATAGGGATTTGGCCCTATCCTCTGGCAGGCGATGCCAAACAGTGGGCGCATCAATATCCTGAGGAGGTGTCAGAGAATCAGCCGGGTGAAGAGGCGTCGGCAAACCCCAGTGAACCCGGGGCGTCTCAGAAGTCAAGTAGGGGAGATAGACCGACCCCATCGGAAGAGCGCCCAGAGAAAAAGTGGGCTGGCGAGCCCATGCCGCTCCATATTCAGGGGTGGCACAAGGCGGCGGATGAGTTCCGACGGCGTTTGCAAGTCTTTAAGAAGGCTGGTGTGACGCTGGATGCGGCTTGGTTTGATTATGAAAATCGTCCAGGTGGTTCGCCCTTAGCGGCGGCTTTAACCTCACCCAGTAGCCGAAAGTCGTTGCCTTCTGAAGCTCTGAAGAGTGACCACCATTACTATCTCTATACCCGTCAGCTCTGGTCTCAATTGTTGTCGGCCTATGTGGCAGCGCCCTTTCGGGAGTTTTATCCCGAGATCTCCATTACCAACTGGGTGATCACCTTTTCGACGCCTGAGTTTCCAGCCTATAGTTTCACCAATCGACCGCATCCCACCGTGGGGCCGACACTTTTTACGGCTTCGAATCCCATCGCGTATGCCATTGATATCTTCTATCTCAATACCTGGGACGAGGCCTTCCCACTGGATCGCGACCATGTGGACCAATTTTATATGCATCTGATGTTGCGCCAGGTCTCTGCCGACGCTTTTAATCGGAAAAAGATGGCACCCTATGTGAAATCCTATCCATGGGTAGGGCGCTGGGTGCCGGAAACCGGGCTACGCAGTGCGCCGGTGATGAGTCGGCGCCGCTATCGAGAGGCGTTGCGCCATCTCTGGTTGCGGGATGTGGATGGCATGCAGCTTTTCAATTCACAGCGTGGGGCCAATGTGGATTTGGCTGTCTATGAGCTTCAAGATGCCGTCGCTGTGTTTGATGAGATGCTGGCTTATGGGGAGATCCTGGAGAAAGGCGAAGCCATGAACCTGCATTCGCCCAAAATGCAGCAGGATACGGCGTTCTGGTCTGGTAAACGCTATAAGGATCAGGCCGTGGTGCGGGTGGTGAATTTGGGACCCAAGGATGATTCTGTCGTATTGCGTCCTTGGCGCGGCTTTGCCATCGTCCTCCCAGTGCCGAGAGAAGGAGCGACCTATCAGTTGCGACTCAATCGCGAGGCCGGCCATATCCAGATCATCGACCAGATGCGAGGAGAAGGGAGTGTAAGCAAGAACCTTTCAACTGAAACGCCAACAGGCAGTGGGCTCAAACCGTTATGAGAGTGCTCTGAAAGCGCACCAAATCCGGGTCGTGATGGCGCTTACCCCACCTTGGCCATGGTCAAAATCGCCTCAAGTGACAATGCTCCTGCCATGATCCTAGAATCGACAGTGAAACGCGCCCGCCTAGCGCACCCTCTTGATCCACATTGCAAATCTCAATCAAGCCTTATCACCAATAAGGTGACTGCGGTTGATTGAAATTCACCTTTCGAATCATTATGTCACACGAGTTGAGCACGTCTAACTGCCGATTCTAGGATAAAAAGAGCGCCCGGTAAGCAAGTTACCGGGCGCTCTTTTACGTTCGACAATTTCTGTATGGATCAAACTGAACGGAGACTTAAGACTCAGATCAAGGAGCCCAAGGTTTCCAATCATCCGGCGCCACCGCTTTGGTCGGCAACAAACGGAAGAAGCGAATTCCGAGAATGTAGATCAATCCCGCCAGTGCCACACCACCCAGACCCAAGACCAACTCAACAAAGCTGGGGAAGTAGGTGGCCACTTCGCCGTCCAGGAAGACACTTGTCATGGTGTAACCTGGGAACATGTTGAAGGGATAAGACTGCCCCGCCAACAGCGTATGAGCGACAAAGGAAAACTCACCAATAATGGAAAGCACCGAAGCCCAAAGAATACCGTTCATGGTATTGCCCGTGCTCCGCTTAAAGAGCAAGAACAGAGGAGCTGCAATACCCGCACCCAAGACACCACCCCAGTAGAGCCAAGCGTAGGAGCCGGTCAAAATCCAGCTCTCTACATCATAAAAGGCAGGGGAGTAGTACTTGGTGAACTTCTCCACAACGATCAAGTAAGTGACCAGAAGCGTCATGAAGATGAGCGTATTGCGCAAGCCATGCACCAGCTTCTCATCCAACTCACGCCCGGTGGCTTTGTAGGTTCCCACCAGGAGAAGAATACACGCTGCAGTGCCAGAACTCAGGGAGACCGCAATAAAGGTTGGCCCCGTAATCGCTGAGTGAAACACCTCACGGGCATGGATCACACCAAAAATGGAGCCTGTTCCCGTAGTCAGAATAATGCGCCATGCAAAGGCTGCCGAACCGGCAATCTTCACATACTTCTCTTGCTCAAACATACTCCAGAGATAGAGGAAGCAGAGCACGACAAAGCCGCTGTAGAGAAAGACATTCCAGGTGAACATGGACTTAAAGTTCATGTGGATCATGGTCAACAGCATGCGATCTGGTCGTCCAAGATCAAGCACCAACACCGTCAAACCACCTACCAATAGCGCAATGGCCAGGAAGGCAGAGAAGCGGCGAAACTGCTTGTAGTGCTTGTGACCAAATACCGTAGCCAGTGAAGCAAGATTCAAT
Source organism: Magnetococcales bacterium (assembly GCA_015233785.1). GTDB lineage: Bacteria > Pseudomonadota > Magnetococcia > Magnetococcales > JADFWT01 > JADFWT01. The sequence goes on along the minus strand of JADFWT010000120.1, from coordinate 116 downwards.
GCTCCCGATGCCATCACCAGAAGGGAGATAGCAAAGACGTGCGGTAAACCCCATACGACCTGATTGGTCATGTTGGTGACACCGTGGCCGTTCACCTCAACGTAGAGGAAGGCCAT
>JADFWT010000011.1 GCA_015233785.1 Magnetococcales bacterium | reverse complement strand
AGCGGCATCTCCCTACAGATGACCGGCGACATCGATCAGGTCATCGGCGGATCCGGAACCGACACCATCACCCTGGGTTCCGGCAGCAATACCTTGATGGATGTCTCCAATATTGAGTTCATCGTCGCAGGATCCGGCTCCGATACCGTAGTACTCTCCTCCGCAGGCGGCACCATCAGCGTCACCGGCGCTCTGGACACCATCACCGGCGGATCCGGAACCGATACGGTTCTCACAGGAAGTGCCGGGGCGACCATCACCGCCCTCACCAATATTGAGACCATAATCGGTGGGTCCGGCGCGGATAGCTTTAATGCCGCAGCCATCACCACCGGCATCACCATGAGCGGTGGAGCCGGGGCCGATACGCTCACCGGCGGCTACGGCGCGGATGTCCTTAGTGGCGGGTCCGGGACGGATACCATTGTTGGCGGTAGCGGCAACGATACCATCAATGGCGGCTACGGCGCAGACACCCTTACTGGCGGAAATGGGAGTGATGCCTTCTCCCACAGCGGTAGCGGCTACGGCATCGACGTGCTTGAGGACTTCGGTACATCCGACAGCCTCACACTAAGCGGCTCCGCCGGAGATTACATCTATGTCTCCACCTCCAACTCTTTGGTGGACAGCGCTTCTGCCAGTTATGGCATTCTATTCTCCGGCAGCTCTTCTCTGCCATCGGCCACCGACTACACCAGCCAAATCACCTTCGGCTCGGGTGTTTTTTACAGCGGCAGCGCCAGCTCCAACCTCACCGGCCTTACCAGTGCCGACCTGTTGCTCTGGTACGGTACCTCCGGATCCATGACCATGACCGGCAACGCCGGAAACGACATGATGATGGATTTCTCCTCCAGCGGCTCCAACACCATGCATGGCGGCGGCGGTGATGACATCATCATCGGCGGATCCTCCACCAACACCATCATTGGCGGATCCGGCGCCGACACCATTGAAGCGGGCGGGGGAGATGATAACCTCACTGGTGGAACCGGGGCGGATACCTTCAAAATATCTTCAGGAGAGGGGTTCGATACCATCACCGATTGGGAGAATGGCACAGACCTTCTCTATACGGATGTCGTCGCAAGCGGTTTCTACTACGACCACTCCACCAACACGCTCAAAGACGACTCCACCTCCCCCAGCTACGGCTTTACCTTTGCAGCCGGATCCGGTATGGATGATGTCAACTTCAGTGTCACCAACGCCAGTACCACCGACAACTCGCTATTTCTCTCCATGACCGACAACAGCGGCAACCTCACCGGCGGTACGAGCGGCGACCTGTTGGTACTGGCTGGGACCACCACTAGCAAAACCGCCAGCGGCGGGGCCGGCAATGACAACATCATGGATGTCTCTTCGCTGGCCAACACCTTGGTGGGTGGATCCGGCAACGATACACTATGGGGCAACGCCGGAACTGTACGAACTACCATGACCGGCGGTACGGGTTCAGACACCTTTGAATTCAGTTCACCCTCTCTCGTATCAGCCAGCGATGTCTCCACCTCCGACCTGATCACCGACTTCAGTCTCTCAGAGGGAGATCAACTCTTTATGGACTCCAGCGCCTTTGGCGGGTATGCCTCCACTGTGGCTGGAACCAACTACTTCGAGTTCGCCTGGAGCACCACCTCCACCGATCTCAATACGTTCTTCTCCGATGGTACCTACGAAACCGCCTTGAAGGCGGGTGTCAACGCCAGTACCGATATCACCGTTCCCCACTTTGTCTTTCTTACCTTCACCGATACGGTGACCGGTGATGGCGATGGCGATGGATCGGCCAACTACATGCTCTACGACACATCCACCACCACAAGCGGTGTCTATGTGATGGTGGAGATGACCGGCGTTTCCGCCGCCAATATCGACGAGACCGCCATCACCAGTATCTAGAGCGTGCGGATGATCATGGAAGCGCCTCGGGATCACCCTCCAACAGCCGATCATACTCAATTCGGGTCAGAAGAAAGATCAAGTCCTTACTCTCCCGATCCAACTCCCGAAGCAAAACCTCGGCCTCCACATAGTTTTTGATCCGAAACAGACCAACCATCTCATCGGCTGTGGCGTGAAATCGGCGATGCTTTCGCTCCAGCTCCAACATGGCTGGACGCTCACCCAGTTCACTCATCCCCTCCCGATAGATCCAGCGACCCAAATCACACTTTTCATGTCGTTCCATCTTGGGAATCTTCCCTTGGGAAAGCGCCCCTTCCATCTGCCTGAGCCACTTCATGTGTACCAGACGCGCCCGGTTCAGATCGATCATCCACCGCCTCCTTAAATGCCTCTACCAGCCAGCTCTTCTCTTTCTCCCTGGGCGTTGTCTCCAGATGAATGTGAGCCACCCGCTCAAACCGCCCCCGAATGGTCCGTTTCAGCCCCACGGCCACCTGATGGGATACCGCCAGCGTTAAATCTTGATCCATGGCCAGTTGCAAGTATAGCTCATAACGGTCGCCAATATTGCGACCCCGAATGTGCATTACCTCCAGAACTTCCGGCGTACGGTTGGCCATCCTCTCAACCTCATCCAGCTGTTCCTGGGGCATGGAGACGTCCAATAGAGAGCGAATGGCATCATACGCAATCTCCACACCTATACGAAGAACCAGAAGCGATACGCCAAGCGCCGCCAAACCATCCGCCAGAGGAAACCCCAGCATGGAGAACAATATGCCGAAAAATACCGCCACCGATGAGAACGCATCGGTGCGGTTATCCAGCGCTGCGGCTCGGATGGCGCTGTTGTTGTTTTCGTGACTGGCACAGTTTAAAAATCGGTACATTAACTCGCTGGCAACCCCAGAGAGCGCCGCCGCCAACAGCGCCAAAGCCGATGGTGGGGTATCGCTGGCAAGATTCTGAAGATTGGTGAGATTATTGAACAGAAACAGTCCAGATCCACCTGCCAAAACAACGCCGATGATGATCGACGAGATAAATTGAATTTTCCCATAACCAAACGGAAAGCGAGAATTGGGTGGGCGGTTGGCCAGCTTGATACTGACCAGATTCAGCACCTTGGTCAAAAAATCCGCCAGAGAATAGACCCCCTGAGCGTGCATCGCCACACTTCCGGTGACAAAACCAAAACCGCTACGTATCACTGCCTGTCCGAGTGTGAAGAACATGTCCCCCCAAACGGCTTGTTCAACACACTGCCCGCAGTGGCTATATTTCATAGTTGGAATATCTCTTGGATAAGCGTTTTGGTTTGGAATTAGCAAGCGTATATTATATTTTTACATATCAGTTTTCAAGCCCCATTTCCCCACACCTTTTTCGCCCTACGCAGGGGTTTCCACATAAGTAGCGGCCTGAAACTTGCTGTTTTACTCGCATCATTATAGGATGGAGTGCTATCTTTGAGGGAGTGGATTTGTGCGCACTGGCAGCGTCATGCGGCGATGGTTAGGGCTTCAGCATTTTGGATGCCCCCTGGGCTTAAGGAACGTTTTGCGAGTTGAGTAAATCGGCAAATGGCTAAATGGAAACGCAACATATCGGTGCCGCTGTTTGGTGCTTTGGTGATGGCTATGCCGTTGGCATCCGCAGCCCGAGATGCGGCGCCCACAGGCTCTCTTGCCATACAACCGTCCCTATCCAGTGGGGATGCCAAGCTGCTGGCTGCCAGCAAACAGGCCATACGCAAGGATGACGGCCTGCTGCGTAACGCCATCCGCTACATGCTTAAGGAACACGGCCAGATGAAAGCAGCCCGTGCCGATGTCCAGGCTGCTAAAGAGCGTATTCGCGAAACCTTTGGAACCAACTGGTTTCCCCAGTTCGATCTCACGGCCAACGCCGGATACGAACGACTCACCAAAAAAGATCTCCACGGCGATACCGAGTTGGTCCCTCGTGAAGTGGATCTGGCCCTGACCCAGCGCCTATTTGACTTTGGCCAAGCCAACGCTAATACCGATGTGGTTCGTGCCACCCATCAGGTGATGGTGGACACACTGGCGCTCACCGAGCAGACGCTTGCCCTGGAGGCTGTTTCCGCCTACCACAGCCTTGTGGGGGCCATTGATGTCGTTGAGTACGCCCGCTTAACCGTTGAAGCCAATGCTGGAATCGTCGGGCATCAGGAGGCTTTACTGGAAGGAGAAGGCGGCGATAAAACCGACCTGTTAAAAGCCAAAAAAGAGGTGTTCCTGGCCCAGGCGCAACGCACGATTGCCAACATGCAGCTCAAACAGGCCGAAAACAGAGTGCGCGCCATTTTTCAACGTCCGGCCACAGAGATCATCCTCCTCCAAGCCCCTAAGCTGCCCAATGATTTAATACCTGCCAGCGTGGAAGAGGCCGTACAGATTGCCTACGCCAACCATCCCCAGGTCCGCATTGCCCAGGCCACCTTGGACACCATGATTGCTACCAAAAAATCGGTCCTGGCCAGTAGCTTTTACCCCACTATTCTTGGCTATGCCGACGCTAAATATAAGAAGAATGTGGCAGGCACGGTTGATTTTTTCGCCGAGTCCAGTGCCCGCGTGGAATTGACTTTTCCGTTTAACCTTGGCGGAACAGCCTTCAACAGTCATAAAGCCGCCACACTGGATAAAAGAGCGGCTGCACGCCGTCTGGATGACAGCAAGACTCAGGTGGAAAAGCTGGTCCGAGATGCCTGGGATGCTCTGGATGGCGCCAAGGATGTGGAAAAAATGCAGATGGATGCCGTGGAGATCCTCAAAGAGGTGCTGGAACTGGCAAAAAGCAAAGCCCAAGAAGAGGCCGGTGACGAACTTCTGGTCCTTGAAGCCTCTCGCGAGCTCAACACTGTCCAAGGGTTGGGAGCCTCTGCCAAGGCGCTAACAGCTGTTTCTCTCTATAAGCTACTCGAAACCATGGGACGTTTGAATCAGGCCGTCTTCGAAACCCCCTAACCCTTAACGGGGGATCCCGGACGCCATGTTTGAGTTTATCCGCCAACTCTTCCACCGCCCCATTCTGGCCCTTGAGCTACTGGGCGCTTCGTTTTTTATCAATGTGCTCGGCCTCGCTTCATCCATCTATGTGATGCAAGTGCTGAATCGCTACGTCTCTCACGGCATCGACGCGACGCTGTTGACGCTCTCTGCCGGGGTGATTCTGGCCATTGCCATGGAGTATATGTTTCGTCAACTGCGCATGCGGCTTGGGCAGGGTATTCATACCCATCCCAACGTGCAGTTGGCCACCAATATTTTTACCGTCATCACCGGCGCACGAGCCGCCGCCCTGGAACAGGTCTCCCCCGACCTGCGCCGAGAAGCAGCCTCCAACTTGGCGATCATACAGCAAACCTACACCCCCACCAATCTGGTGGCGATTCTTGATCTGCCCTTCACGCTGCTGGCCCTTGCCGCCCTGCTGATGCTCAATCCCACCATCGCCATGATTGCCGCATCGTTTCTCGGTGCGCTCCTGCTGATTTCCCTGGTCAGCCATGCCCGGCTGCGCAAGCCGATGGAGGAACTTGCCATCGCCATGTCCCGAAGCGGCGCACTGGCCGGAACCGCTCTGCGAGAGGTGGAGACGGTGCGGGCTTTTGGTGCGGCAGGCCCTATGCGGCGACTCTGGTGGAAGCATCAGATTGACACCACCAATCTCCAACATCAGGTCCACTACCGACAGATGCGACTGCAGTCGATCTCTCAGGCCATGGGCGCGCTGATGAGTGTCGGCATCATCGCCACCGGGGCTAAGATGGCCGTTAACGGTCAGATGGATATGGGCGTGATGATCGGCGTCAATATTCTAGCCGGACGCGCTCTGGCTCCGGTGATTCGATTCGCCCAAATCGGCGGCATGCTGGCCAAAGCCCGCCACGCCCTGGCCATGCTTAAACGGTTTGGCCAGATCCCTATGGAACCCATGCGCGGGGCAGCCATTCGTGCCTATCAAGGGCGGTTGGAACTGCAGGATCTCTCCTTTGCCTATCCCGGTGCCACAACGCCGCTATTCGAATCCCTCAACCTGATGCTGGAGCCGGGGCACTCCCTTTCGGTGATCGGTGGAAACGGCGCCGGAAAGACCACCCTGGCACGCATTCTCACCGGCATCTATGAGCCCACCCGTGGTCAGGTGTTGGTTGATGGCTCCAATCTGCGTCAACTCCTGCCCGAATGGTGGCGACGGCAGCTGGTCTACCTTCCCCAAGAACCCGGATTCATGGATGGCACCATCCGCGAAAATCTGATGGCCTGCAACGCAGGCCTGGACGAAGCGGGGCTGAATCGGGTGGTGAAGCTGGCCGGACTGGAACGATTTCTAAGTGAGCATCCCGAAGGGTTTGATGCCAAGCTGATGGGCGGTGGCATCAATCTCGCTCTGGGACAGAGACGGCGACTTGCACTGGCTCGGGCACTGGCGTCTAACGGGCGCTTGGTGATTTTTGATGAGCCCACAGAAGGGCTGGATGCCGCCGGTCGAGCCGCCGCGTTTCAGGCACTTGGAGCCCTTTCTCAGGAGGGGCGTACGGTCGTGGTGTTCAGTCATGATCCGACCCTGGTGCGCGGCGCAGCCATGACCCTGGATCTGGATGCCAAACCGACACCACGGCTGATTCATAATCATCCCCCAGACACGAAGCCCTCCTCCGCCACCGCAGGGGGAGATGCATCATGATCCACTCCAAAAGTTCGACCGAGGGTGCCACAGAAGAGCTACCGAAGCCCACACCACTGGACCCACAACCCGATGCCCCCAGCATCGACGCCTCATCCAGCCCAGCTATAGATGCGCCAGATCATACAGAAACAGCCAAAAAAGCTGCAAAAGTGGATGAGGATGTCGCCGCCACCACCTTTGATCCCCACCCGGATGACCCGGTATTAGACGACGGCGTGGGTCACGGGCCACAACTCTTTATGCTCGCCCTTCTACTGCTCATGGCAGGTCTACTGTTCTGGGGCCACTTTGGGACATTGGATATTGTCAGCTTTACCGAAGGGGAGGTGATTCCCGCCACCCAAATTAAAGAGGTGCAGCATCTGGAAGGGGGCATCGTCCGGGAGATCCTGGTCAAGGAGGGTGAGAAGGTGGTGCAGAACCAGCCACTGGTGCATCTGGAGACTACCGCCAGCGGAGCCGACGTCAATGAACTGGAAATTCGCATTGTCGCCATGACCCTGGAGGTAACCCGGCTTGAGGCCGAAGCGGAAGGGCGTGAATCCCTGAACTTTGAACCAACCATGGAAAAAGAGCACCCCGATCTGGTACGGGAGACCAGGCGGCTGTTCCAAGCCCAACGCAGCAGTCTGCGGGATCAATTGGACCGACAGAAAGCCGCCATCAACCAGCGCCGGCAACTGGCCGCAGAGGTGCAAGCCCGCATTAGAAACTCCAGAAGCCGCCTCAAACTGGTCCGGGAGCAGGTTCGCATCAGCGAACGGTTGCTGAAAAAGAACATCACCAACCGCTATAAGCATCTGGACCTGCTCAAAGAGGAGCATATCCTCACGAGCCAGATTGAAGAGGATCGTATCGTCCTGCGACGTAATCAGGCACTGATCAGTGAGGCCAGGAATGAGCTATCCGGCCTCCAAAGCGCCTATAACGCCGAGGCGGGCAAACAACTCGAAGAGTCCCGCCGCCACCTTCAGGAGATGACCGCCCGGTTGGAGAAGTTCCAGGATCACCTCTCCCGCACCACGCTATTGGCACCGGTAGCTGGCGTGATCAAAACACTGCATGTCTTCACCCGAGGCGGCGTCATCAAACCCGGTGATACGGTGGTGGAGATTGTGCCGGGTGATGACCGGTTGGTGATCGAAGCACGTCTGCCGATTCAGGACATCGGCTATATCCTCCCCGGCCAACTGGCGATTATCAAGCTGGCTACTGCCGATGCGCTCCGCTTTGGCCAACTGGATGGCAAGGTCGTCTGGGTCAGCCCCGATACGCTGATCGGCGAAGATGGTGCCCCCTACTACAAAGCGCGGGTGGAGACCCCACAAAGTGAATTTCGCAACGGCGAAAATGTCTACCGACTCTATCCCGGCATGCTGGTGAGCGTAAATATCCACACCGGACGCCGCACGGTATTGGAGTATGTTTTCTCACCGTTTCTCAATGCAGTGGGTACGGCCATGGGGGAACGATAGGGGGCATTCTTTATTCCAATCATGCCTATTTATGATATACTAACCATCCCTTGAAACAGGTTGGGCCGCTTGCTCTTGGGATCACTTCCAACAGATGCACCCGTCATGTTCTGTCTGACGGTGCCACGATGCACTTCTTAAGGCCCCCGCATGCGTAGATTCCGCTTAATGTTTATGATGTTTGCTGCCGTTATGGCTCTGGCCCTTCAAGGCTGCGTGCCAGCGGTTACCGGCACATCCGCATCATCTCCCTATGCCAATCCGCAACAGATGACACCTCCCCAGGCGGCCCTTGAGGAGGATGACACCACACCACCGGTTCCGCCTCCACGCAGCCGAAGCCGTAACCGCACACGTGACGCCCAGTGGACATGGAAGCCAGATACGAAGGCTGCTCCACAACCCATCACCCAACAGAGTCGTGGTCGGATCAACGGCGGGATCCAGAGTTTTACCCACACCGTCACCCAGCCATTCGGCGGTGATCAATCACCGGACGAGGCCCGAACGGCAGCCATTCTGCGTGCTAAGCGCGAGGTGTTGGAACAAGCCGGAACCTATCTGGAATCCCTTACCGAGGTGCAAGAGGGTCGCCTGACCCGTGATGAGATTATCGCCCTGTCGGCAGCGGTATTTCGTACGGAAATTCTATCGGAAAAGCGCTACGCAACCGACGATGCCTTTGGCCTACGCATCACCATGCGCATTCAGATTGATCCATCGGTACTGCAAGTGCGCATCAAGGATCTGAGCGGCAACCAGAAGCAGATACGGAAACTCAAGGCATCTCAAAAGCGGGAAGAGGCACTACTAAACCGGATTGCCGCTTTGGAGAAGCGTTTACAAGAGGCACAAAGCGAACAGAATCAACATATTGTCATCCGCCAATCGACATCCAATAGCGTCTACACCCGCCCTGTATCTCCCAATACCAGACGTGACAACAAGGATAAGGAGACCATCAGGAAAGCAACCGCTGCCCTCTCCAGAGAGATCAGTATTCTTCGGAATCAGTATCAGCAGCTATACAACAAGCTGGCTTCCACCACCTATGAGGAACCACCCCCACCCCCACCACCGCTCTGGAATGATCCACCACCGCCACCGCCCCGCCACTACATACCCCAACGACCGCCACCACGTCACAGCAATTTTCGGCAATCATCCCGCCATCGGCGACCACCGCCACGGCGTGGTGGGGGAGGTGGTCGTCATCGTTGAGTGAGCGTCTGTCAGAACAACGCCAGCCCGTCAACAGGCGTCGCAATACGCACTTCCAGAGAGCACACCACTCTTCAACATCTTCTCAAACTGATCGGCTGGAACCGGCTTGCTGAAGTAGAAGCCCTGAATCTCATCCACACCGTGAGCCTGGAGAACCTCCAACTGCTGGCGTGTCTCTACACCCTCAACGTTGATGGTCATACCCAGCGCCTGTCCCATGCGCACCACGGCCCGAACAATGGTCGCACGAGCATGGTCGTCGCAGATATTCTGCACAAACGCACGATCAATCTTCAACTTGTCGATAGGAAAACGGGTCAGGTAGCCCAGAGAGGAGTAGCCGGTTCCAAAATCATCAAGAGAGAGTTTGACACCCATTCCACGCAGCCGGTGCAAAATATTGAGATGGGATTGCTTATCCTTCATCACCAACGACTCGGTGATCTCCAGATTAAGCAGGGTGGGATCAATCCCGGTCTCCTCAATGATATCGCGAATCATGCCCAATAGATCATCATGACGAAACTGCCCGGCCGATAGATTCACCGCCACCGGTGTGACCTGCAATCCAGCCTCTCGCCAGTTACGCATATGCTCGCACACAGTGCGCAAAACCCATTCGCCAACAGGCAGAATCAGATTGTTGCGCTCTGCCAGAGGGATAAAATCAGCCGGTGATATAAAGCCTCTTTCCGGATGAATCCAGCGCACCAGCGCCTCGGCCCCCACCAAACGTCCGCTTCCCGCCTCCACCTGAGGCTGAAAGTAGACAAAAAGCTGATCCCCAGCATCCAGGGCCTGACGCAGGTCGGTCTCCATCACCTTACGAAGCAGCACCTCCTCTTCCATCTCATGGGTATAGAACTGGTACTGGGCGCCCCCTTCCCGCTTTGATCGGTGCAACGCCAATCCGGCGTTCTTCATAAACTGGTCAGGATCAACGGCATCTTCAGGAAAAACAGCAATACCGATACTGACCGAGAGCGTTACAGGGCCGTGATCCTCCAAATGAAAGGGTCTGGCCATAGCGTGAATAATGCGTTCCGCCACCACTACAGCATCGTCGGCATCTTCCTGCCCCACCAATAGCGCCGCAAACTCATCTCCACCCATGCGCGCCACCAAGTCGCACTCACGCGTACAGAGCCCCAAGCGCTGGGTGATGGAGACCAAGAGTTGATCCCCTACACCACTCCCCATGGTGTCATTGATATCCTTGAATTGATCGATATCCAGCAACAGCAACATCAGCGGCGACTTGGAACGTTTGGCCGCTGCAAACAGATGAAACATATGAACCTGAAAAAACGAACGATTGGGCATCGCCGTCAAGACATCGTAGTGAGAGAGACGTTCGATCTGCGCTTCGGCCCGCTTGCGGTCGGTGATATCCTCGCCGATACCGGCAAAGTGAGTGACGCTGCCACCTGTATCCCGGATCGGCGTTACCGTCAGCGCCGTCCAATAGTATTCACCATTTTTACGGCGATTTTGCAGCTCACCTCGCCACTCACCACCATTCATAATGGTGCCCCACAGCTCCTGATATACCTCCTTCGAAGTGGTGCCGGAACGTAAGAAGGATGGGTTCTTCCCCACCACCTCCTCCAACCGGTAACCAGAGACACGCAGAAAGTTGGCGTTGACATACTCTATATGACCCCGCCGGTCGGTGATCATGATGGAAGAGGCGGCCTGCTCTACCACCTGGGCAAGCATCTGACCTCTCGCCTCCGCCCGAAGGCGCTCTTCCACCACGCGACGCATCTGCTTATCCGCCCTCTCCAACGCCTCATGCCGTGATATTTCCAGATGATCCCGATCATGACGGATCTCATCACAGCTCCCGCCGGCGAGAGATGCCAGCCGCTTCTCCACTGCGACACGCGCCTTACGCTCTTCATCAAGCTGTTGTTCTAATTTGGTGATCCGGTCGGTATTCATGGCAGTCATCTCACGCCCAAGCATTGGAGCCAGGGCTGAAGGATCGGTCATCAAGAGGGCCTGTTCTTTAAAAGGCATGAAGTCGGGAAACATCCCAGACACCACGCATCCGGCGGTCAGTTACGATACCGAGAGCGGCAAATCGTTGGTGTCCAGACGCGGCAACAGAAGCGCATCGTGGCAGGATGGGTCGGCACTGGCCACTTCGGTGGTGAAACCCGCCACACAACCTCGAGCACGCAGTAGCCCAAGCAGCGTTTCACTCCAGGCACCGTAAGGATAGCACATGATCCACGACTGTTGGGAAATTCCGATCTGCGCCAAAAAATCAAGCCCAAGATCCAGATCCTGCTTTAAGGACTTCAATGCCAATTGATTCATCCAATCATGGGCATACCCGTGACAGCCGAACACCATGCCGCAACGATGCATCAAGCGCATCTGATCAAGCCCCATGTAGAGTTCAGCAGAGAATGCAGCCTCATCCGCCGTCACAAAGCGGGTGAACAACTCAGCGGTCAATAGCCTGCGCGCCGCCTCGGGAAGCCCAACCTGGAGCAAGCGCTTGATAAGAATCACCTCTGCCGTGTCGAAGCGACTCGCCTTGGCAAATGCCTGCTGGTAGGTCTCCCACGGCTTAAGGCCAAACGCCTCCTGATGGGTTCCCACCCAGGCCCGCATGGCCTCAATAATGGGCCCAGGTTCCGGCTCCGAAGCCAACATGAAATGGACCTTGTTGACATCCAGCACTTTCCCCTCAACGACGGAGCCGCCCGGCGGGAAGAAAAACCCGGTTAACCCCCGGACATGGAGCGCCGGGAATACGTTCAGGTAGTGATCCATATAGCCGTCGTCAAAGGTAAGAAGCGCCGCCTTCCGGGGAGGATCTTGCCAACTGCCATCCAGCCAGCCCAACAGCTCGGAGTGATTCAGCACATGGTAATTCTGCTGAATGTAATCAAGCTGGCCATGAAAGCTCTCCAGATCACGCCCCTTGATCTCCGGGTAGCGAGAACGCTTCAGATCACGCACGTAGTGATACATGACGATATCGATCTGACCCGATGCAGCGCCAGACATCACACCGCCTCCAGGGCCATCACGAAGGTGGAAGCCTGGGGAACCAACCGCACATCCTCAGGGGCCGCCGCAAACAATGCCTCCGAATAATCCAGATGGAACGCCCCACGATCCCCCTTTACCGCCGGAGGCATGGGGTGATAGTGAACAGGTGCCGCACTCACCGCCCTGAAACCGAACCGCCCAGTCAGGGCCGCCAGCTCACCGGGCGTATATTGATAACGCTGGGTCACCGTCACGCCGGCTTCGGGATGGACCTCCGGCTGGGGCAGTGGTGTTGCGGCATCCATGGCCGCCTTCAACGCCGAAGTCGGATCCTTGGCCATGGCCAACAGAAGCGACTCATTCAGTAACGCTTCAATGGTGCCAAGACCCCGCTCCAGTTGCGTAAAACGGTTGAGAGAGAAAAGATTGAACAGCCGGTTACGCGAGCCAAGTACGCAGAATCCCCCCGGACGCAACCACTTCCGAAAACGGACCAACAGCTGCTCCAGCTCATCGGGAGACACATACTCGATAAAACCCAGTGCCGAGATAAGATCCAGTGACCGCCCAGCCGGCGGCCCATAATCAAAAATGGAGCCCTGAATAAACGACACCCCCGGCTGTGGATCCTTCTTCAGGCCAATTGTGCACTGCTCAATCATCTCTGGCGCAAAGTCAAGCCCTACAGCCTCACCCCCCATCGCCGCCAATGCCAATGAGAGCTGCCCGGTACCGCATCCAACGTCCAGAGAGAGGCCGGGAGCAGGATTCATCCGGCGGGCTACGCGCAATACCGCTTCGATGCGCTGGGCGATCACGTTGACCTCTCCTTGCGCCTCGCCGATGGCACTTTTTCGCCAAGCTTCAGCCCCTGCACGAAAATAGTCGAGGGTTTCATCCTGTTGACTGGAGCGAGTGCTGCTCATAATCAGGCCCTTATCGTCGGGAAATCCAGAAGGGCTATCAACACCTTCTGGGGAGGTAATCAGTGCGCGCCCTGCCGGGTGTAACCTATCGGCGCTGGGCCATCCAAAGTTTGGTGTCATAGGGAATGGGAATCATAGATTTCCCTCGTCCAATCAACATCTTCTCAATGGCCTTCACAATACCGTCAAAGCGATCCCCAGCCTGCCGCTCCAAAGTGCCATGAGACCGCCAGGCCTCGACGACATTCTCCACCGTCTCCTGATGCACCACCCGCCCTTCAAGCGCGACAACAGGATTGAATAGATTACTTTTACTTATGATTTCCGACTGATCTTCCCGGCGGGCTCCATACTTGTATTCGGGAATCGCGGCCTGAATGATCCCCTCAATCTCTGCCTGTATGGGATCGCTGAGATCCCGATGGTTCCACATAACGGCAAACCAACCGTGCGGTTTAAGGATACGACAGGTCTCCAACATCGCCTTGGGACGGTCAGTAACGTTAAACGAAGAGCCGAAGGTCACCAGATCAAAGGCGCTATCCGGCTGCCCAGTAGCCTCGCCCACACCCTCAAACCACTTCACTTCCGGCCACTGACGGGTACGTTCCACACCCAGCGCCCGCATGGCGTCGTTAGGCTCTACGGCGGTGACCTGTAATCCCCGTTCACGCAAACGCAAGGTGAGATGTGCTACGCCAGCACCGACATCACATACCGAAGCCCCAGCACCCAAACCACAACGTTCAAGCATCTTATCGATGGCGGCCGGGGCGTAGTCGGGTCGTTTCAGGTAAGCTTTAGCCAGCGACGTATAGTCCCACTCAGTCTTCATGATTGCTTGTCCTTTAAGATAAACGCCTGAATCAGTTGGTCAACCAGAGCGTCAGGCGTACGATGGCCGGAGTTGTCGAGAATCAGGTCGGGGTTTTCCGGCTCCACCATGGGCAGATCCACCCCCATCACATCGGAGAGTTCACCCCGTTGGGCACGACTATAGATCTGCTTTCGATCCCGTGCCGCCAGCACCGACATGGGTACCCGCACATAGATAAGCCGATAGTGGGCAATGTGCGTACGACACCACTGCCACACCGTTGGGAAGAGCGAGATGGTCGAGACCACCACATCACTCCCCTGCCGGGCCAGCTCTCCAGTCAACCGGGCGTAGCGTAACGCCAACTGCTCCCGAGAGGCCATATCGTAGCCGAGACCATCCTTGAAGATCCCCCGTAATACATCACCATCCAGGGCGATGACGTTGGGCTTCTCCGAACGGAGACGCTCGGTGAGACATTCGGCCAGGGTACTCTTGCCGGCACCGGAGAGCCCTGTGAGCCAGTAGACCACGCCGGGAGTCGGTTCCATATCTGAGGTGCCTTGTCCGCAAATTAGCTACAATCCACAATCCGGGAGATAGGTTAACTGTTTCTGGGAGGGGACGCCAATGATAGTTCATGGAGAAACCTCGCATGGGCTGCCTATGGCAGGGCCCGCCAGACATCTATGCAATAGTGAGGGGCTCAAAATGACGGGGCCGCTTAGAAGATGACTCAGTAGGCGAAGACAAAGACCGTGTAATTTCGGGCGTTCTGCCTGATTTCGGCCTCCGTGAGATGAAAATTACGGTCATCGTCGGCTGAAAATGGAATACCTTTATTGCGAAGAAATGAGACCAGGGATAGGTAGGTGACAGCCAAGCTGCTGGGCCGCTTATTGGCGTATCGCTTCTTGTTGGCGCGAAGCGTTCCCATCGTATTCACACCGACCACATGGCCCGTTTTATCCACCAGGGCCGTTCCGCTGCTACCGGAGAGCAGAGGTGCATCAAACTTGATATATTTTACAATTTCGCCGGTGCTGCTGGCGACCTTGACATTATTCTTGACCACTCGACCAATATTAACACTGTACTGACTTCCAGCGTACCCACTGGTATAGACGACCTCTCCGGCCCTCGGACCGCGACCACTTTGTATGCGGGCATGGACTGGGAATGCGATGGGAGATTTTAACACCGCCAGATCCAAGCTGATGTCATGAGCCACCAGGGTAACAGGAACGCTTTTACCTGGAACTTTGATACGAAAATTGTTCTTGCCGGTGACCACATGATTATTGGTGACAATATGGTAGGGAGAGACAAAAAAACCGGTCCCACTCTTTCCGCTTACCGTGACCGCCTTGTCCGTATTCGGGATGGTCTGTCTGGGGGTGACCTGCCTGCTCCGACCTTGGCCAGCCGCCAATAGCGCTTTGTAGGCACGACTCTCCTTGGATATAGCCCCAGTCTCCAACGCCAGAACACGCAGCCGTTTTAAACAGTAGGCATCCTGATTCAGCTTCGAACATTGAAGATACCAATATCCGGCCTCTTTGGGGTCTCTGGCAATTCCCAATTGCGTTTGACCGTTTTCATAAGCCCTGCCAAGGCTCTTAAAGGCCCGCGCTCTATCAGAACCGGATAATTGATTGGACTGTATCAACTTGGAGAGTATCTGCTGGGCCTTGGCATTACCCTGGCGCGCTTTCAGTGAAGCCAAAAGAAACGCCTGATAAATGGGAGACTCCGCAGCCTGGGCAAGATGCGGAGGCACGGCGACAATCAGTAGAGAGAGGACAAGCCCAAGCGCCATAACCGTTTTAGGGGTGACTTGATGGACAGAGATCATTAACAGACCATCCTCGAGCAGATCATTTCCCTGAATAAAATGATATTCTTCATCTGGAGCGTACGACAATATCCCCACAATCATCTCACAACACCCACAAAACTGTCAACCGCCCTCCCGGTATCATCCGGTTACTTCACCTCCTCTGACGTTGACTGCGCATTATCTAATTCTGTTGCTGCTCGGCCTGATAGGCATCCAGCTCCGCCTGAACAGCGTCACGATCCACCCACCAATCATCACCGATCATGATCTCCAGCAGTCCCATCACCTGTGGGATAATCACATCGGGATCATCCAGTTGATTCTCCTTCACCCACTGGTCGAACCCATCACGATCCTCATTGAGGGCAGAGGGGCAGACATGCATGTACATCTGCTGAACATGGGAGATGGCCAGTGGGCGGTCGGGATCCTCTGGGGTACGATGCTGGAGCATCAGGTTGGCGACGGAGGCCAGCGGCGCGCAAAGAGGGTGCTTCTCACCCAGATTAACCACAAGCTTATAGGCCGCCGAGGTGAGTACGGCAATGGGCGTTTCGGTCTTCAGCGCTAACCACATGGTCATAGCGCGGGCCTTGGCTGATTCGGGGTTGCCCTCCTGGTTGGAGAGAAACACCAAGACATCCAGCGTATCCGACCAATTGCCCGCCTTACTATATTGACGAACTGAATGGACCATCATCTTCCAGTTCTCTTCGGGCGTACGCAGGGTCTCATCTTCCTGAAGCTGTGCGCGAATCGGGTTGCCTTCCACTACCGAAATGGCACTGAGCTTTTTATTGATATCCGAAGAACTCATGGCGTGACATGCCTCACATCAATCTATGGTGTATACTAGGGTCTGAAGAAGTCCTGGTTCGCAGGGAACCAGCGCTTGCAGTCGCATCACTTATTGATGCCGCTGCGATAGGAAAAGTAAAACCCACTTGCTCGGCGAAAGCGAAGGAAAAACGTTGCCGACAAGCATCGACCACAGGCGGTGAAGGGAAAAAGTAGCCCGATAACGGACCAATTTCATGAACGACGCACTGCAAGAGATTAGAAAACACCTGGCCAAGGAGCGCATTTCCAGCGCACGACAAACGCTGCACTCCATCGTTTCGCAGATTATTTCGCGACAAGGTTGGGATGTATGGAGCCCGGAGCAGGTACGTATGGAGAATGATCAGCGCATGGTGCTGACGCTTCCGAAAGAGCGGCACGCCATGGTCTGCATTGAGGTGTTGGAACCGGGTAATCTGGACAAACGCACCGAGATCAACCCATGCTGTAATACACCTTTTCATATCCTGACGGATGGTCGGAAGTGGCGATTTTTCTTCAGAGAGAAGGGACAGCAGACTCCAAATCTGATGTTCAAGCAACTGGATATAAGCTCGGCCCAAATCAGCGAATCGGAGAACGTCTTCCACGCATTCCTCTCCCTGAAGGAACACCAGGAGGATACCCCCCGCCAACGTTTGGAGAAAAAACGCGCTCTGGCCCGCAAACGCAAACATGAACCGTTGAGGCGCGCTCTCCCTAAGGCACGCCAACTGCTGGCCCGCAATCCTCAGGCAACACTGGTTCAGGCACTCAACGCACTGGTTAAAAAGGCTGGGATGACCTTTGCACCTGATGAAATCCGAGCTTTCGTGGCCGAGGTGGAGCAGGATGAGGCCACCTCAGGTTCCGGCCCGGCCCAGGAAGAGAAGCCCACAGAGAGCAAAACCTGGATTGAGTCGGTGACCAACATGGTCTTCATCTGGATTCCCCCCACCACGTTTACGATGGGCAGTCCCGATGATGAACAGAGCCGTCAACGCAACGAAGGGCCGCAACATGATGTAACGCTCCAAGGGTACTGGATTGCTCAATTCCCGGTTACCAAAGGGCAGTGGCGAAAAGTCATGGAGTCCGGCAATCGTCGTCCAGGGCGATACGCCGATCAGCACAACGAACCGGAAGAGGAGGATATCCGCGAGGATGATCATCTTCCCATGGAACACGCGACCTGGGAGGATACCCAACTCTTTATCCGCAAGCTGGAGCTGCTGGGCGGCGGTGAGTCTCGTCTACGGCTCCCCACAGAAGCGGAGTGGGAGTGCGCTGCCCGGGCCGGGGCCGAGACCCGCTATCAGCACGGAGAGAGCCCCAAAGAGCTCGCGGAATACGCCTGGTACATGACCAACTCCAAGGGCCGCAACCAGCCGGTGGGCAAGCTGAAACCCAATGCCTGGGGGCTCTACGATATGCTCGGTGGAGTCTGGGAGTGGGTGGAAGATGTCTTCTCTCTGTATAGCTCTGATCCCTGCAGCGACCCAAGCGGTCCCCCCGAAGAGACCGTTCGCGGCGAACCCCTCCGCATTCGCCGTGGCGGCAGCTACCGAAGCAATCCCAAGGCGTGCCGACTAGCCCGCAGAAATCACGTCAAGGTGGATGCCCTGGAGATGAAAAATACCGGCTGTCTCGGCTTTAGATTGGCTAAAAACGGTTAGCCAAATGGGCATAAGGGGGATCGGTTTGCAGACGATTATCCTCCAGCGCTACACCAACGGTGAAGTGGTAGAGGCTCTGTAGCGTTTCACCCTGAATGCCCAGCGCCTGATGAAACAGATCGTCAAAGTAGCAGCCTATACCGGTACCCCGAATACCTGCCGCTTCCGCTTCCAGGTAGAGAATCTGCCCCAGCGCGCCGGCCTCCCAAAACAGGTTGCGATAGCCCCACGGCCCCTGCGCAAGCCCAGCATCAAACTCCGCCACCATGCCCAGAGAGAAGGCCCCATCAGCAGCAATCTCCTGCTGACAAGAAACCATCCTGGAGAAATCTTGCACATCTTCCTGTCGCAACAGATAGAGTGGAAGATGCAGAGGAGCAGATGAAACCTTCTTCCAAAGCAATGACCTATCCATACCTTTTTGCAGAACACTCAAAGCCTCTGGACGACGCGGCAGAGCGTACAGACCGGGAACCATACCCTGAACCCGATGAATCATCAGCACCGGATGCAACCGTGCCGGCCAGGAAAACATGTCCCACGGCGGGCATTCATGACGCGGTAGCAGAGCATCAAGCATACGAAACAGAGCCGACATGGAGAGTCCGCCCTTGCCGTCATATCGTTGGGCACTACGCCGTTGGCGGATCAATTTTGCGGCACTCTTTCGGCACTCTAATTTCAGTAGCGGTGGAGATGAAACTAACGCTTTAACTTCTGTTTTAGTGGATGGTTTCCAAGCTTGATCCGCCGCCTCTTCCACCACTGGCCACGCCAAAGCGTGGTGCTCACTGAGGCGGTTTGGAACCCCCTCCCAACGGTCACTTTGAAGGGCGTCGGTCAGCTTGGAAATCAATGGTTCCTGACCACTCCGATCCTCTGATGGACAACGGATACACAGCAGCAGATCTGGATGTTCCGCCTCCGGCGCCACATCACTTTGGGAATCATGATTTCCTTGAACAATTCCTCCATGTTTTTCGCCACCTTGATCAAATAGATCTAATCCCAACAAACGGGCGATTTCATCATCCCCCGGCGCAGTCAAAACCTCGACCTTCCAGCCCAGAGCGGCGGCTGCCATGCGGAAGACCGCCACAGCATGCCCCTCGTTAAGACGGCAGTAGCGGTATGCACGGTCTCCATATTTCCAGCTCTCCCGCCAATGGACCGAGCTAAGCCCCACCAGAAACGCCCCCCTTCCAAGCGCCTCATGCCAAGCCTTACTACTACTGGCCAATACCGCCTGACGCTGCTCAAGCAGGTGGTCATGACTCTGGTAGTGATAGACCCCGGCTTTAATATCCGGCGTGATGCTCTGATCCGGTGCAGGAATATCGGGCAATATCGCATACCCCTCGGTGGGATGAAGGTTGCCGCTGGAGGGGTTACAACGTAGCGCCCATCGCACCTCCATATACGCCTTCCAGGCCGATAACCCCAGAGCTAATTCAAACAGGGCTGCAACACCTCGGCCATCCATAGGGGCGGGAGGAACTGTACCGACTGGATCAAAAAGTGCGGCATATGAGGTAGTCAGGCGATCTGCTGCAAGCTCTAACAGAACCTGCGGTGCGCCGACATACCGCCGAAAAGGGTCGGGCTGATTATCCCAATCCATATAGCCTGGACCAGGTGCAAAACGACCTGGATGGTGTTTGCTGTGCTGATGATAGCGGCGAATGGCCGCCTGAGGAGGCGTCTTGTCGGTCAATAGTGACACCCTACGGACGCTCACTGCGCAGAAACTTAAACACACGCCAAAGCCGCCCCTCAAGTGCTTTGGCCTGCTGAAACACCTCAGACGGCCCCTTAGGACCCGGATAATAGGCGCCGGGTGTCAACGGTGGATCTGGGAGCGAAGCGTGCAGCGGCAACACCTCGGAAAACATCAAAGAAGCCAAATCATAGACATCACCAGGTATGGTCCCAGCCGGGGCACTATAATCGCGATCAAGCTGCATCATCTTCAACCCTGATAGGCGCAACACCTCCGACTGAATACGAAGGCAGCGCAGTAGTTGGTTATAGACATCTGCCGGTTTTCTACTGGGATCCAGAACAGGCAATGGGAGCTCTTCAAACCCCTTTGGGTCCAGCCGCATCCAGACAGCATCCATGTACTGTATACTCTCTGCCACCCTTAAAAACACATCACTGGGATTCACTCTGGTCTTCAGCATCAGGTTGGCCTGTCGGTTGACCTGAATCATGGCCTGAAAGACATCGGTGGGCGTCTTCTTTTGGGTCACCGGCTTCGGGACCGTGACCTTTATTTTGAGATGATCAGCCAGCATACGGGTCATGGCACGGGTGTAATCCACCACCTGTAATACCAAGTCGGGGGTAATCTTTCCTTCCGGCTTCAAGATCAACAGCGGCTCGTGTTTTCGGGCCTGCTCCTCCAGCAGGTTGCGTATCTTGACCTGAAGACTCTCCGCCTGGGTAAACACCTCTCGTGGCGTGGCGTTTTCAGCAGGAAACAGCGAACGCTCATGACGCGGCAGATCAAGCTCCTGTCGAATCGCCTCCAGGGTGTGCTGAATCTGAACCACCTGTCGAAACACATCGGTGGGCGTAGCCGCCTGGGCCCTTGAGCCCGGAAATAATCCCACGAGCACTACCGCCAGAGTCAGAGAAGCCCACAAGAACCATCGGATAGGTGGATCATAAAGAGCGCATCGTGCATTCATCGGCTTATGATTCATCCTGCTGGCGCTCCTTAAACCTTGAACCGTTGTAACAGTTCATTCAACGAACTGGCGATCGCATCCATATCCCGTGCGCGCACCTGAACTGTTTCACTGAAACCGGAGATCTCACCCAGTGCTTGTTTGACCTGCCCCATATGCACGGAGATAGCACTCGCCTCTCGGGCGGTGGTGGTAAGATTCCCAGAGATCTCCACGGTCACCTGGGAGGCGGAGCTGACATTCTGAGCCATATCGGCAATACCTGTTGAGGCCTCGGAGACGTTGCTGGTCACCTCATTAATTCCGGTGGAGATCTCGGTAACGCTTCGGGAAACCTCGGCAATTCCCTCGGAAGACTCCGCCACTCGACGCGTCACCTCATGGGTCTCTTCAGAGACGTTTCGCATAGAGCTTGAGATAGTGCTTAAATTGTTCGCCTGCTCATCCATGGCGTGGAGAATCTCGGTATTGAACTGACTGAGACGCTCAATCACCTCCGTCACATCAAGGGTCGCTTCAGATACCTCGCTGGAGCTGCTTTGAATCTCGCTGGTCTGCTCCTGAATCATATGCGTCGCTTCACCGGTTTGACGCGCCAGATCCTTCACCTCATTGGCCACCACTGCAAACCCCTTGCCCGCCTCTCCGGCACCAGCGGCCTCAATGGAGGCGTTAAGAGCCAGCATGTTGGTCTGCTCGGCAATGTTGTTGATCACCCCCACAACCTTGACAATCTCCTGAGCCATCTGGGCCAGCTGTTCAATTTTGCTGGCGTTCTCCTGGGCATTCTGTGCCGCCTGTTTCGACTCCGCTTCGGCGGTTTGGCACTTCTGTCGAATCTCATGGAGAGAACTGTTCATCTCCTGCACCGAGTTGGCCACGTTGCCAACATCCTGACTGGTACGTTCAGCCGCATCGCGCACATGGGCCATGCTGCTGTTGGCTTGCTCTGAGGCACTTGCAACCGTGGAAAGGTTGGCGCTGGCCTGTTCAGCTGCCGCTGAGATGGTGTGCATATTGGTGTTGGCTTCACCCGCTGAGCGATCAATCCGCTCCATGTCGTCACGGGCCTGTTCCGCCGCACCGGCAAGTGTGTTCAGATCATTGCCCATCAGGGTTGCAGCACTGACGGCATCATCGGTCTTGGAGAGATTCTGCTGCACCTGCTCCACCATCTGTTCCGAAGAGACGGATAGCTCTTTGGAGGCATCGGTAAGTGAGGTGGCATTGGACTGGATATCGCCCATCATGCGGCGCAGATTGCCGGACATTTCACTGAGTGCAGAGGTGAGTGCGGTAATCTCATCATTGCCGCTCTCTTCCAGCTCCACAGCAAGATGCCCACGGGTGATCTGACCAATAGCATCCACCGCACCATTCAGCGGGCCGATAATGCTGCGCTTAACCACCAGGGATATCATCACACCGACGATAATCAGCAGCAGCAGCGCGAAAATAGTGGTCGTGATGATGCGATCGTGGGCACTCTGGGCATTCTTATGAAATGCCTCTGCCTTGGTCTCGGCATAGGCAATGAGCTTCTCCAGCACCGCTTCCAGCATAGCCAGTTGCCGGGTGGTCTGCTCCTGCGTAATCAACGACGCCCGCTCCCGATCCCCTTTTCGCATCAGGCTGATCACGTCCTCCCGAAGAGGCTTCCAGGCGACAAAGAGCGCCTGCGCCTCCTTAACTTGTTTTATATCCCCCAAAAAATGCTTTTCAAGCACCTTGAAATCTTCCAGAACCATACGCTCCATTTCAGCCACATGAGCAGCGGCCTGATCAATCTCTCCGATGGTTCGGGCCAGGGCAATATCTTTCATGCCGCGATGCATCATCACCACATGACTCTCAATGCGCTGGGTGGTGGTACTGACCTTATAGGGGTGCTCAAAGAGTTGATTGGTGTAGCTGGAGAGGGTATCCATACTGAACAGACTGGCGACACTTAGAATCACCATCAGAAGTTGCAGAAAGCCAAATCCGATCTGCAGCCGCATTCCGATCCGATAATTTCTCAACATGCGATGAATCCTCAATATCTGCCGATGGGGCTTCTTACGACGCCGGAAGAGACGGCATTTTATATACCGTTCATTATCTGCCAGAATAGGCGCTGGAATGGTGCCAGGGAAATGAAAAAAACAACGTGCAGGACAGTTATTGAAGGATGTTCAGAAAGAGTACCGCACAATCAACATCCCCAACCAAACCGCAGCGATACAGAGGGTAACATTAAGTAGAATATTGAACAGAGCTACTGTGAATTGACCACTCTGCAAAAGGGTCAACGTCTCGATGGAGAAGGCAGAGAAGGTTGTGAGAGCACCCAGAAAACCGGTGAACACCATAAGCCGCCATGGCTCCGGCGTCTCCAGCTGCAAAAACAGGGCCGCCAAAACGCCCATCAACAGAGAACCGACCAAATTCACTGCCAGTGTGCCCCAGGGAAATCCCTTACCCAACCACAGACTCACCAGCATGGAGAGACTATAACGGGCCATAGCGCCAAACGCCCCGCCAACCCCCACCATCATCAACATACGCACCGTCATGATCTCTCCCCATCATGCCTCTTCCGAAGCCGTCGCCAGTAGGCCAGACGGCGGATAATCTCCCGCTCAAATCCACGGGCTACCGGCTCATAAAAGCGCGTACCCTGGAGCTTCTCCGGCAGATGATCCTGAGCAGCGTACCCCTCGGGACTATCATGATCGTATCGATAGCCGGCGCTGTAACCAAGCTCTTTCATCAGCTCGGTGGGCGCATTGCGGCTATGCAGCGGCGGCGGCAGGGAGCCCTGTTTGCGGGCCGCTTTTCGCGCCGCCTTGAACGCACTGTAAAGCCGGTTGCTCTTCGGCGCACAGGCCAGATAGACCGCCACCTGAGCCAGCGACAAATCCCCCTCCGGGGAGCCGAGAAAATGGTAGGCATCCCGTCCATGCATAGCCACGGTGAGCGCCTGCGGGTCCGCATTGCCAATGTCTTCTGAAGCAAATCGAATCATACGCCGCGCCACATAAAGCCCCGACTCTCCCCCTTCCAGCATGCGTGCCAACCAATAGAGTGCCGCATCAGCATCCGAGCCACGTAAGGATTTATGCAGTGCAGAGATCAGATCGTAGTGAGCCTCTCCCGCCTTGTCGTAGAGGGCGGAGCGACGCAGATGGTCATCGGTGAGATCATCATCGCTTAAGGGGCGCTTCTCACGAGCCGCCTGCTCCCCGGCCAGATGGGCCAGGGTCTCCAAAGTGTTGAGGGCATGACGGGCATCGCCATCGGCCTGCTCGGCAATCCGCACCAGAACCGCCGGATCCCAGGTGACACCAAGCGCCCCCAACCCTCGCACTTCGTCCTCAGCCGCCCGCTCCAACAGGGTGACAATCTGCGCCGCCTCCAGACGGTTGAGCGTCAACACCCGACAGCGGGAGAGCAGCGCACCGTTAAGCTCAAAAGAGGGGTTTTCCGTGGTGGCGCCAATCAGCGTAATGGAGCCCTCCTCTACAAAAGGTAAAAAGGCGTCCTGCTGGCTCTTATTGAAACGGTGAATTTCATCCACGAACAGCAGGGTGCCCGACGCCCCCTCCCGACTTTCCCGCCGAGCCTGCTCCGAGACAGCCCGCAACTCCTTAACCCCAGAGAGCACTGCCGAGAGCGACGCAAAACGGCGCCCCGAACCGTGGGCCATGATACGGGCAAGCGTGGTTTTGCCGCTCCCTGGCGGCCCCCAGAGAATCACCGATGGTATACGCCCACTCTCCAGAGCCTGACGTAAAATCGCCCTGGAGCCGGTGAGATGTTCCTGCCCCAACGCCTCGTCAAGACTCTGGGGACGCATGCGATCAGCCAAGGGGGTATGATCACGCTGGCGGGGTTTTGCGGCTGGCTGGGAGACATTCATAACACAAAATCATACCCAGAGAGATAAAGCGGGGCAAAGGATCGGCCCATTTGAGAATAATTGTTGATTAGTAGATGCACGTCTGGACCCTGAAGCACTGTCGGCTATATAGTAAAAAGCCGATCCTACACCAAACGAAGATGGGCCGAGAGACTTCGTCTTGGTTGGAAGTGCACAAGGAATTGTGAATGTCGCCGAGTGACCAACATATCGCCATTGTCGATGATGACCCGTGGATCCGTGATCTTTTGAGCTCCGTGCTCAAGGAGTCCGGCTACCGTGTCTCAGCCTGCCAGTCGGCCAAACAGTTTTGGGATCTCTTCGACCGTCACCCCCCTGATCTGGTGGTGTTGGACCTGAATCTTCCCGATGAAGATGGCCTGACCATCTGCCGGTCGCTGCGCTCCAAATCCTCACTGCCAATCCTGATTCTCACCTCGCGTTCCGACGAGGTGGAGCGGGTCATCGGTCTGGAGATGGGCGCTGACGACTATCTGGTCAAACCAGTCTTTCCGCGTGAATTGCAGGCACGGGTCAAAGGACTTCTGCGTCGCAGTCAAGATCCTCAAGGGGGTTCCGAAACTCCCCAGAAAGGCGTGCTCTATCAGTTTGCCGGTTGGCGACTACGCAACGACGACCGCTTTTTGATCTCCCCGTCCGGTGAAGAGACGGAGCTAACCCAGGGAACCTTCCGACTGCTGCGGGTATTTCTCGATCATCCGGGACAGGTGCTCTCCCGAGAACGACTTCTGGAACTGACCCAAGGACGCCCTTCCCACCCCTTTGACCGCAGCATTGACAATATGGTCAGCCGTCTACGTCGCCGCTTGTCCAAAGAGTCGGATGGTACCGCACTGATTCGCACAGTGCGTGGCGAAGGGTATCGCCTCACGGCAGAAGTGGTCCGTGAACGCTCTGATGAGCAGGAGGCTATACACTCTAAAGATCGTCCTCCTGTACAGAAAGGCAGCTCAGTGCTGGTGGTGGATGACGATGAGATCGCCCGCTTCTCTCTGCAGAGCCTTTTGGAGAGCCTTGGGTGCCAAGTATGGACAGCAGACCGAGGACGGGAAGCGATCTCTCGTTACCGGGATGGCGGCATTGATCTGGTTCTGATGGATTGCCACATGCCGGAAATGGACGGCTATGAGACCTGCCGTCGCATTCGCCAACTTGAACAGGAACAGGCTCTAGAGGTCGCCATCCCCATCATTGCCGTGAGTTTCATCAATCCTTCTGAAAGGCAGCAAGACTGGGCCGCAGCAGGTATGAACGATTTTCTGGAGAAACCCGTCAGCCGAGGACAGTTGCAGGGCCTTCTACTGCGCTGGCGTCCTGAGTATGCCTCGGCCATCGGACCAGATGGGGAGCCCTCCCTGGATCTGCACCTGTTTGAATCACTACACAAAGATCTAGGTACCGGCTTTCCGCCCTTTTTGAGGCTTTTTCTGGACACCCTGCCAAAACGACTTGCACAACTAAGCCTGGCCATGGAACAGGGGGCGTATTCGGCGCTGATATCTGAAGCCGAACGCCTTCTGGGAGGTGCCCGCAGCATCGGGGCATTGCGTCTGGCCGCGTGCTGCCAAGAGCTGATAGACACCGTGCAAGCCGATCAGCGCCAACAGGACAAGCAGATACTGATTCGCCTAGGTGATGAAAGCATGATTGTAGAGCATGCGCTGCAACGGCATTTGGCAATTCTAGCCCCCGAATCAGATACCACCTAGCCCATACATTCGGCCTCTTTTCCCACATTCCTACAGTCTCGTTACCAATCGATACACTGAATTACAATTTTACCCCACCTTGAGACATACAGTTACATAATGGTGTGTTAGCATCTTCTCCATCGAAAGCGAACTCATCACACGAGATCACTTTCTGATGTCAGCGAACATGTCGGCCCCTCCGGCTTATGCGCGCTTTCAAGGTGCCTCCCCCCCCTCAAACACCTTGAAATTTCGTTCGCCGGAGATACATGTCGCAGACATCGAACCCGGTGGGAGAGCCCTCTCCCACCGGCCTTTCTCTCCTTCCGATCTCCATCACTCTTTTCAATTCGACCATTCTCCATGTTCACAATGGCCTCAACACCCTTCAATGTGCTATCATTCCAAGTCGATTCTAATGGTGCATAAACGCATCGTGTCGGGCATCGTTCCCGAAGCGGCGTGGGCGCACATGGAGTGAGGCCGGAGAGTCAATTGGATTAGGGGACCGCGCCATGAGTCTGGATATTCTGACAGAGCAAGAGAATTGGGAGAGACGGGAGAGCAGCGAACGACGCCACGACGATGAACGTCGTGGACGGCGTGAACGACGCGATGGGCCCCGCAGTCGAGCCGAACGGCGTCTTGCCCGGCGCAACCGTGAACTGGAGATGGCTCTAGACGCCCAGGAGAAGGAACTCCAAGAACAGCAGTCCAAGGGAAAACATAACAAAGGCGGAGGCGGTGGCGACCGTCGTCTCACCGGACATGATCGCCGTCGCCGTCGCGAACGTCGTCACGTCTCCGATGATCGTCGTCTGAACCCCTGGCTCTGGTAAACGTTCCGCGTCTCAGGTCTGAAAGCGGGCGATGGTGTCCTGAAGATTACGGGTCAGCTCAAACAGCTCCTTGGAGATCGTGACGATCCGATCCGTGGACTCGCTATTGCCCTTCACCACTTCGTCCAACCGTTGAATAGCCTGAGTGATCTGCTCTGCGCTATCGCTCTGACTACTGTTGGCAACATGAATATTACCTACAAGTCGGGCGGTCTCGACAATGTTGGGAATCAGCTCTTCAATTTTCTGCCCGGCCCGATCGGCAATCTCGACACTTCCCTGTGTCATTTTATCAATCTCGCTGGCCGCCAACTGGCTCCGCTCAGCCAGCTTGCGTACCTCAGTCGCCACCACCGAAAAGCCTTTCCCACGCTCCCCGGCTCGGGCTGCCTCAATGGCTGCATTTAGTGCCAACATGTTGGTCTGACGGGCAATTTCCTGAATAACCTGCGTGCGCTCAGCAATCTGCTTCATGGATTCAATGGCGCTCTTCATCACCGCACCACCCTCTTTGGCATCCTCCGCCACACTGTAGGCAATCTCCTCGGTCTGTTTGGAGCCGGAGGCGTTGGACCAGATGGAAGAGATGATGATTTTCATGAAGGAGGCCACCTCTTCGGTGACGTTGGAGGTGCTGGAGGCTCCCCCCTCAATAATCTGTTTGACATCCTCAAACTGATGAGAAAACTGCCGCAGATCATGAGAAGCTTCGTTGATGGCACCGATGGTATTGTGCAGATGCTCGGCCATACTGTTGACATCGGAACTGATGCGGCCAATTTCGTCGTAGGGCTCTTTGGGAAGCGGTAACCGCAAGGTCAGATCCCCCATGGCGATACTCTGAATCAGGTTCTGAATCCGGCCCAGAGGAACACCGAGCGCACGATGCAATAACAAGCCCAGAATCATGAGATAGAGCAATACAGCCGCCACCAATACCAGCGTGGCCTTCAGCTTCATAGCCTCAATCTCGCCATGCACCGCTTCCAGTGAGCTGGTGACCTGCACCACACCGCGCACCTTGTGATCATCACCATGACAGGCGTGGCACGCCTCCTGGTTCAATACTGGAGCCAGAAAAGTTACCTGACGCTCACCTTGCTCCGACACACTAAACAGCGACATGGTGGTTTGATGGCCCACCACATCTTTCAGTTGGGAGATGTAACGGGTTGGGGGCGGCTTGGGCGGCATCTTTTCACCCTCTTCACCCTCCTCTTCATCGCCCCCTTCACTGTTATAAAACGCCTCTTCACCATCGGTACGCAGAATGCGCAACTGCTCCATTCCTCGGCCGGTTTTGAGCTGCTGCACATAGCTGCGCGCAATGTCCGAAGATCCTGCCAGCATGATCGACTGTAGTCCAAGCCCCACGCTATCGAGCTGTCGGCGCAGCGCCTGCTCATTTTGGGCCAGCAGACTCTGCTCCAACGTATAGATAGAGAATATCCCCATGACTGCCAGAACCAGTGCACCAAAGATACCTGCCACCAGAAGAATTTTTGCACCGATGGATTGTCGGAGTCTTTTAAACATAGAATGGTCTTTTCATCTTCGGGTATCAGGGACCTATAAGTTAATTTTGTTTCACGGGTTCAATGATGTTTCACATAACGCCCTCAACACATGACAATATCATACCTTAGAAAAATAACAGACGACCATTCGTAGAGAAAATCGTGGATCGGTATCGGAAGGATGTAGGTGACCATGAAACTGATGATGATCGGATGGGCAATTACGGCGCTGCTTCTGGTCTCCGCATTGTGGTGGGTCAGACACCTCAAGATTGCATTGCGACGTGAACGATTGATCAGGCAGGAAGCTGAACACGCTCTAGATCAGACCTCCGAAAAAATTCAGAAGCGTTTGGAGTCGGCCTTGCGTCACGCAGCTACATCTGCGGATGGCGGCTATCACCCGGCCCTCCCCCCGATGCAAACGGTGCCAGAGAGCCCCACCAATCACGAGACGGTCCCAGCGCCCTTAAAAGCCTCAACCATTGAGCGACTCCGTGAAGAGATGGGAACACAATTTGTACCTCTGGCCTACATGTTCATCGACCATTTTCCCCAGCGAAAAAGCGCTCTGGAGCAGGCCCATCAAGCCGGGGATGGTGAATCACTGGCACGAAGAGCCCATAAGCTGAAAGGTTCATCCGCTTATATCGGTGCCGAACGGCTGATGGCCATCTGTTACGCGCTGGAACAGGCCGCAAAAACGGCCCAATGGGATCAAGTCCCCGATCTATTAATTCAGCTTCAAAAAGAGGGTGAGCGGGCGCTGGAAGCATTGACACACTACGCACAGGGGTAAACCTGCCCCATAAATGCTCTCCAAAAGAAGAGACCCAGGATCCGTCATTGCGATCTGTTATAATTGCCCAAAATGAACAATCTGATATTTTTAACATCTTCGATATGAGAGGCATTCCATGTTGAAACGACCCAAAAAGTTACTGCCTATCCTCTTGATAGCATTGAGCATTGGCTTGGTGGCCTGCGGTGGGCCGAAACCAGCCACCATCGACTTCGATATGCTGCCGAAAAAGAAGCAGGTCTCTTCCAGGCAATATCTGACCTCCATTCAGGCGTATGCCATGAAAAAAGCCACCATAGACGGCAAGGCAGATGTAAAGCCGGTCCTGTTTCTGGATGTGCGTACCCGTGCCGAACTGAACTTCCTCGGTACCCCCACCGTCACCGATGCCAACATTCCGTTTAAGGTGATGAGCTACATCTACAATCCAGCCAAAAAGAGCTACAAGCTTTCCGTAAATCCCAATTTTCTCTTTCATGTGGAAGATCTTCTGTCCAAGAAGGGCCTACCCCGTGATACGGCGATTATCCTGATATGCCGCTCCGGTGGCCGTAGCGCCACGGCTGCCAATCTGCTCTACAGTGCGGGCATCAAAAATGTCTACACTGTGGTGGACGGCTACGAAGGCGACACAGCCAAAGCAGGCCCCATGAGAGGCATGCGTGTGGTCAACGGTTGGAAAAACTCCGGCATGCCGTGGACCTACAGGCTGAAACAGGAGCACATCTACACCATGTAGAAAGCCTTCAGGACATCGACATGATCCCCGCACCCGGTTCTTCCGCTATGGACCGGGTGTTCTGGTATCGGGTGCACATCCCGGCTGGAAGGTACCTGCCCAATGGCGCACCAACTATCAGACCATATCCATTGTAATTATGGTATAATATAGATAATCTTACTGGTTGGGAATATTTGAAACAGCTAATTTAAACGGGGGAATGCGCGGGGGGCGCGATAGAGATGACACATTGGTTCAAACGATGGATTCCAATGCTGCTGATAGCTACGGGGCTCGGAACAGGCGGCTGCATGGGAGCAATCCAGGAGATCGATGTCGCAAAATTACCCAAGTGGAAGCTGGTGGAACCTGGAAGTTATCTGACAGCTCGCCAAGTGTACGAGAAGATTATGACCGCTCGGGCTGGAAAAAACGCTCCAGTGGTTTTTCTGGATGTGCGCATCCCTGCCGAACTCAATTTTCTCGGTACGCCAACCCTGGTGGATGCCAATATACCGGTGGAACGGATGGGTGATCAATTTGATCCCAATGAAAACGCCTACAACATGGTGCCTAACCTAGATTTTGTCGATGAGGTCGAAGCGTTCCTGACCAGCAGGGGGCTGGGGCGCGACACCACGCTGATTCTAATGTGTCGCTCCGGTGGACGTAGCGCCAAAGGGGTCAACCGGCTCTTCAAAGCGGGCTATAAGAATGTCCACACACTGGTCAATGGCTATGAGGGAGATGCGTTGCAAAGCGGCCCTAACAAGGGCCAACGGCTGATCAATGGCTGGAAAAATTCCGGTCTACCCTGGACCTACAAGCTTGGGAAAGAGCTGATCCATATGCCGTAACATCCAGCCTGATGATGGGAGGGATCACTATGCGCACAGAGAAGGCGAACCAGGGCCATGCCACCCTATTCAGTGTTCCAAAGGGGTCTCAATCGACAGGACACTTGGTATGGACCGGTCGGCATCTGCCATGGTTACTTATAGTTCTATTTGTTGGCGGCTGCGGTGATGCCCTCTATCCCATGCCAAACGCCTATATTGCCCCTGCCATCCCCCAGGATATGAAAGGCTACTTTGAGTTCCAGGTGGAACACTACGATATTAAGGGAGATGACTGGATCGATCTGGGTCGGGAGATGCGTCTACACTCTCCGGCCCAGAAGGTGAGCCACGAAGAGGCCACAGGTCGAGCGGAGCATCTGGCCCAGCAGTTGACCGAACAGCAGCCGATCCAAGACGATGACGCCAACCAGCTCTATCACCTCCAGCACGATCTGGCCCGCAGCATGGAGGAGACCAAATCCCCCACCTCTTTTGATATGGAACCCCAATATCAGTTGGATGTCATCAACGATGGTGATGGACTCTGCCGTATCGACCCGGCATCATTTCTCGGGGCACGTTTCACCATCACCATGCCGCATTGGACCAACCCCAATGATACCTTCCGGGAGGCCTGGCAGCGGCGCTACAATAACACACTGCGCCACGCCAAGGGCCATGCTCATATCGCCATCGTACGTCTGGTGGCACTGAACTACTGGCTGGAGACCCTAAAGGGAAAATCACTCCAGCCCTGTGACAAACTGAAGGCAATAATTGAAGAGCAGGTGATGCAGATGGATAACACGGTGCGGCGGGAACGGGCCGAATATCAGGCTTCTGAGCTGCTTCGGCAACAGGTGGGAGAGCTGGAGGGGTTTACAGATCTGTATTATGATCCGTAAACTCAACATAATCTGATATTTGACTTACAGTTTCATGAATATGAATCGCCCCTGTTCATGACTTCTTGAATGTCCATTATTTCCATCATCACTAACGATTAATATCTTATTCTTTCCTCTCTTTGCAGTGAGACCTTCGGGTTGAACCTTAATGTTTCCGGGTTCGACTGGCCGAAAACAACAAAGCTGCGTGGGCTGATTGGACCCATCCCACGCCCAAAGAATATAATTGGCTCTTGCTCTGAAAAGAGGATAACTGATTCTAGGAACATAATCACACGGAACTTCACATATACTAACCCATATTATACAAAAAATCAGAAAACCAGAAGGCGTTACTATATTCTCCCTTGTCCACTTACCCAACACCTCTTAGGCTTGATCGGCGCTCCATAATAGGAATCCTCCCATGCCCCCGGAAACCCTCACCCTGTATCAAGCCCACGAGCAAGCCTTAGATCACCTGAATGCCGGGCATCTGTCCGCGTGCGAAACGCTATGTCGCGCCATCCTGGAATCAGTACCGGAGCATATTCCAACCCTGAGCATGCTGGCCTCCATCGCCATGCAGGTAACGCGTCACGATCAAGCCGCCCCACTCTTTCGTCGCATCCTGGCCTTGGAACCCAACCACCCGCCCTCCCACCTTGGGCTTGGGCTGGCTCTGGAATCCCTAGAAGAACCCCAAGAGGCCATAACCTGCTTTAAACGCGCCATCGACCTCCAGCCACTGTTCCACGAAGCCCAATTCGCCTTGGCCACCCTCCTGCTCCAACTAGGCCAACTGGATCAGGCCATTATCACCTATCAAGCAGCCATTCAATCTCGTCCCGAAAATGACGCCGCCCATACCAATCTGGGGCAGGCGCTACGCATGCAAGGAGAGCCGGAACGCGCTATTGAGCCACTCCATGAGGCCCAAAAACTCAATCCAAACGACACAACTTCGCTCTATCTCATAAGCCTGATAGAGAATCAGCGCGGTGAGGTGGAGACCGCCAAAAGAAGTTTCCAACAGCTCCTGGCTCGCGAACAAGACACGCCCTGCTCAACAACACCCTTTGAGAGCCACCTGGAAGAGGCCGTAGCACTTCAACATTTTGGACGCTCCGGCACACTATTCCTGCACAGCTTGTTCGATAGCCATCCGCACATCACCACCACACCGGGCATGGCGCTGAATAACTTTTTCTCACCCCACATTCAGCAGCGCTTTAACCTGAAGCCAGACCACCCTCAATGGCGGAAGAAACTGGCCCAAACCGTCACAGAGAGCTATCTATTTCTATTGGATCCATGCAGCCACCCTGGGCCGGTTCATACAGATGACCATCAACGGCTGGGGTTCGATGGGATGGGGGAAGACCGCAACCGGCCTCTGAAAGTGGATCGTACACTTTTTGTCGGCCATCTCCAGCAACTGCTCAACCAGTGCCAAGAGGTGGAACCTCGGACACTTTTTAAATTGATTCACATGGCATTGGATCGGACACTTGGGTGCGAAATCACCCCGAACAAACGCATCTTCCACCACAGCCACAACACCCAGACGACAGGGTTTCGACGCTTTCTGGCTCAGTTCCCCAAAGCCCGCATTCTCACCGCCATGCGCCACCCTGTTCAGAGTCTGGAGAGCATGCTGTATAATGACATGAACACCCCCGCCCCAAATCCACCCGGCGGAGATTGGATCAGCGCGGCCTACGATGAAGCCGCTACCAGCCTGACCGCCATGTGGGACCATATGCTGCTTCCGGCCCATCTGCTGCACCCCTCGGTGGCCGTTCGGCTGGAAGATCTCAAAAAACATCCCAGAGAGATCATGCCGAAACTGGCTGAATGGATGGGGATCGCCGATCATGAAGCGCTCTACCGGAGCAGTTTCCTTGGCCAAACCTACTGGGGACCATCCTCCAAGCTCTCACCAAGAATCCAGGGGTTTGACCAGAGCAGTGTCAACCGCAAGGTGGGCGCGCTCTTCTCCCCCAACGATGCCCACATCTTTGAGACGCTCTTCTACCCCATCTCGGTTCATTACGGTTATCAGGCCGCCGATGAGAACCGATTCCGCCAACACCTTCAGGAGATTCGCCCACTACTGGATACCCCCTTGGATTTTGAAACACACTGGATCAAACAGGTTACCCAAGATCAAAGAAGGCCGGAGTCGTACCCCGCCTATCGGGTACTTCATAACAGCCTGAAAGCCGTGTGGAAAATGCTGGATAAGCGGCACAATTGGTGCGGTTTTCCCAGTTGGATAAAGCCTTAATCGCTGCGTCAGAAGTTTGTACCCAGCACCATAAACCGTGTACCCTCTCCCTATCTTTTCGTCCCGCACCCGATGAGAGCCCAACGGCGATGCCGGCCTTATGAGCCGCCGCCCGCATGCATAAGGCGTAGCGAATGCCCCCCATCCCCTTTACCCACAAGGCCGAAACCCTGGCACAACTGGAAGGCCGGTTGCAGAACGCCCAGGTTCCGCCTCAAGTGCGCTTTACCAGCTTGCGTTGGCAGCAAGCGTCCGAAGCGGTACTTGAACGCATCTTTCAAGAGGCATGGAGCCGCTCACCGCTGATCGTACGCAGCAGCGCCCGGGCCGAAGATGCCGAACATCAATCTCAAGCCGGTCACTTCTGCTCGGCTCTCCATATTGAGGGGGAGTCCCAACTACGGGATGCCATCAGGCAGGTGCTGGCCTCGTTTGGCGATAGCCCCCACCAGGAAGATCACATTTTTGTTCAACCAATGCTCCAGAACGTGGCCATCAGCGGTGTGGCCTTTACCCGCGATCTGACCCATGGCGGGCACTACTATGTGCTCAACTATGATGACCACTCCGGCTCCACCGATTCGGTTACCGCCGGGCGCACCAATGAACTCAAGGTCTTCCATCTGGATAAAACTCGCCCGGACTTCCAGGCCCCAGAGCCGCTAAAGCCGGTCATCATGCTGCTACAAGAGCTGGAGAAGCTTTTTGAAAATGACGCCCTGGATGTAGAGTTTGCCACCACGCAGGATGGCAAGCTGCATCTGCTGCAAGTACGTCCCATGGCCAGCGATCTGAGTCGTACGCTGAGCCGTGAACAACATCTGGAGACGCTGCTTCAGATTGAAAACCGCGTGACACTGCAAAACCGCAATCATCCCCATCTGTGCGGTGATCGAACCATTCTCGGCGTGATGCCGGATTGGAACCCAGCAGAGATTATCGGCTTTCGGCCCCGTCCGTTGGCATTATCCCTCTACAAGCGCTTGATCACCGACAACATCTGGGCCTACCAGCGCAATAACTACGGCTACCGTAACGTGCGTAGTTTTCCACTGCTGGTCAATCTCGGCGGCATTCCGTTTATCGATGTGCGTATCAGCTTCAACTCCTTTGTACCCGCCGATATCGACGACCCCCTGGCCCATCGACTGGTGAACTACTACCTGGATGAGCTGCGAAACGCCCCGCATAAACATGACAAGGTAGAGTTTGATGTGCTCTTCTCCTGCTATTCTCTGGATCTACCCGAACGGCTGGAGACGCTGAAACAGCATGGTTTCTCAGAGGATGAGATCGGCACTCTCAAGAGCAGCCTGCGCCATTTGACCAACCGCATCATCGATGAGAAGGACGGCCTCTGGAAGAGAGACCGAGAGAAGATCGACACCCTTGAGCAACGCCGCCAGGAGATTCAACAGAGCGACCTGGACCCGTTGGCCAAAATTTTCTGGCTGATGGAGAACTGCCAACGTTACGGCACCCTCCCCTTTGCCGGGTTGGCCCGCGCCGGGTTTATCGCCGTACAACTGCTGCGTTCACTGGTCTCGGTTGGCATCATGAGCGAGCATGAGATGCATCTGTTCATGCGCTCGCTCAACACCATCAGCTCTCGCATGAAGCGCGATCTGGAACGGCTCAGCGAGAGCGCCTTTCTCAAACGCTACGGCCACCTGCGTCCCGGCACCTATGATATCCTCTCTCCCCGATACGATGAAGCCTCCGAACGCTACTTTAACTGGAGCCAGATCATCGCCCGCCAACGCAGCGCCGATATTCAAGAAAACAATGGGCAAAACGTTCATGAAGAGACCTTCCGCCTCTCCCTTGAACAGCTCCAATTGATCGAAAAAAGTCTACAAAAACATGCCCTGAATCACGACATCATCGGCTTGTTTGAGTTTATCAAGGAGGCTATCGAAGGGCGAGAATTCAGCAAATTCATCTTTACCCGCACGGTAAGCGATGTGCTGCGCCTACTGGAGAGCTTCGGGACGCTGTACGGCTTCTCCCGCGAGGATCTCTCCTACGCCGATATTGAGACCATCTATGCCCTCTACAGCAGCAGCCGCGATCCGAAACAGATTCTCCAGGCAGCCATTGAGCGAGGCCGGACTGAACATGCCGTCACCAAGCAGATCACCCTGCCACCACTGATTTTCAATGAGCGCGATATCTATGCCTTTGAACTGGCCTCCCAAGAGCCCAACTTCATCACCAGCGGCATCGCCTACGGACCAGTGATTCAAGGCGAGCCGAGCGGCTCCGAACTGAATGGCAAGATCTATATGATTCCCAACGCCGATCCCGGCTTCGACTGGATCTTCTCCCACAATATTCGCGGCTTTATCACTATGTACGGTGGTGTCAACTCCCACATGGCCATCCGAGCCGGAGAGCTGAATCTACCCGCCGTTATCGGCGCTGGAGAGACGCTCTTCAACCAGTGGGCCAAAGCCAAAGCGCTCCAGATCGACTGCGCCAACCGCCAAGTACAGATTGTCCAGTGAACACTCTATCCAAGCGCCTCATCGCCATCACCCAGAGGGTGGATATCATCGCCGACTATGGTGAGCGACGAGATGCCTTGGACCAGCAGTGGATTAAACTGCTGGCAGCCATGGATGCCCTGCCACTGCTGCTGCCCAACCACCTGCGACAGGCCCAAAGCATCGTTGAGAAGATGAAGCCGGATGGTTTTCTTCTCACCGGCGGAAACTCCCTGGTGAACTGCGGCGGCAACGCCCCGGAGCGAGACGCCATGGAGCGCATGCTGCTGGAACGCACTCTGATGACCGGAACCCCGCTGCTGGGCATCTGCCGGGGCATGCAGGTGATTCAGGATTACTTCGGTACGCCCCTCCAGCGCATCAAGGGCCACGTCACCCGAAAGCAGACCATTCGCATCCATGAGCATCGGGTGGAGACCAATAGCTTTCACGACTTCGGGGCCTATGAGACGCCGCAACCGTTGACCGCATGGGCCTGGGCTGACGACCATGTGATCAAAGCAGTCCGCCACAAGAGCGCCCCCATCATGGGCTTCATGTGGCACCCGGAGCGACACACCCCCTTTCATCAACACGACCTGGAACGCATGCACCATTTCTTCGCCAACCAAGGAGAGTCCACATGAAAGCGATCATTCTGGCCGCAGGTCGCGGCAGCCGTCTGGACAGCCTCACCGATGAACGTCCCAAAGCGTTGGTGCCGTTCCGGGGAAAGCCGCTGATCGATTGGCAGTTGGAGGCGCTGCGCGGAGCCGATGTGCAAGAGATTGCCGTGGTGCGGGGCTATCTGGCAGAGCGCTTCGAGCTGCCGCTACACTATTTTGAAAACCCCCGCTGGGCCGAAACCAACATGGTGATGTCCCTGGTTTGCGCCGCCCCATGGCTCTCGGAGGCCCCCTGTCTGGTAAGCTATGCCGATATTGTCTACAGCTCCGATTCGGTGGAGCGACTGCTCAAAGCCGGCGCTGATATCGCCCTCACCTACGACCCCAACTGGTTGGAATTATGGCAATCGCGCTTTGAGGATCCTCTGGACGATGCCGAAACCTTCAAGATGGATGCACAGGGACGATTGCTTGAGATCGGACAAAAGCCCAAAAACGTTGATGAGGTGCAAGGCCAATATATGGGTCTGCTCCGTTTCACCCCTCAAGGTTGGCGCACCGTGGAGGATTATCTCAACCGTCAAGATTCAGCTACACGAGATAAGCTCGATATGACCGGCCTCCTGAACCGTCTGCTCCTTCAGGGGGTGGAGATTCAGGCCGTTCCGATCCAGGAACGCTGGTATGAAGTAGATCAGGAAACCGACCTGATGGTGGATTGACGGGTGGCTGATGCCCTTCAGCAGGCTATGGAGCTGCTTGATCAGCAACAGTGGGCGGCGTGCGAGCAGCTTCTCGGGTCAATTCTCCATATCGATCCCAACCATCCCCATGCCCTCCAGCTACTTGCCGACCTCCATGCTCGACAAGGCCATTATCTGGGCAACAGCGGTCATCTGGACAAAGCCGTACGCCACTATAACAAAGCGATTCAGATCGATCCCCACCACTATGAGGCTCAGGCCAATCTGGGGGTGGTCCATACCCTGCGAGGTGATCCGGACCAGGCGCTGATCCATTTTCTGCAGACCCAAACCCTCAATGGCCAAATCCCGGACAGCCACTACATGATGGGCATGAATCACAGGCAAGCCGGACGCATCGAAGAGGCCAAAAACTGCTTTCAAGCCTATCTGACCCAAGCCGCCCCGCCCGCTGAAGCCGCTTCCGAGTGGAGCCAACGTTTCGAAGAAGTGATCGCCCTCCAACACTTTGGCCGCTCCGGAACCCTCTGGCTGCACAGCCTCTTTGATAGCCACCCCCATATCTCCACCATACCCGGCGTGCGCTTTAATGACTTCTTCACCCCCAGCGTCCAAGCCCATCTGATACCGGACCACAATCAGCCCCACTGGCGCTCAATGCTGGTGGATCGCTTTGTGGAGTGCTACCGCTTTCTGTTTGACCCCTGCGGCCTACGCTATCCGTCGGAAAATGATGATGCCGCCCGCGTTGGACTGAACTGCATGGGCGATCACCGAGACCATCAACTTAGCCTGGATGAGACGGCCTTCGGAAAGCATCTACACACGCTGCTGAAACCCCACACCCAAATGGATACCCGGACACTCTTCAAGCTGGTTCATCAGGCCTTTGACCAGACCTTGAGACGAGATGTGGAGGCCAGCCGGAAGATTTTATTCCACAGCCACAACAGCCAGGGAGAAGGATTCCGCCATCTTCTGGCTCACTTCCCCAAGGTGCGCCTTTTGACCGCCGTGCGGGAGCCAGTGCAGAGCCTTGAAAGCCTGCTCTACGATACCCTCTTCAATACTGCCGATCCCAAGTCCGGCCATCAACAGGTCGAAATGATGCGCCAGGAGTTCCGGCAAGCACTCTATCAGCAGGCTTCAGGTCACCTTCAGGTCATGTGGGGCAATATGCTGCTGGCACCCCACGGCGTAATCCCCTCGGCAGGCGTGCGGCTGGAAGACCTTAAGACGCAGCCCCAGGCGATGATGACCAAACTGGCCGAGTGGATCGGTATCGACTTCCATGAGTCGCTCTTTCAGAGCAGCTTTCAGGGGGTTCCCTACTGGGGACCATCCTCTAAGCTGAGCCCCAAACTCCGGGCCTTCGATAACAGCGGCGTCAAACGCAAGGTGGGCGCGCTTTTCTCTCAACGAGACACCTTTTTGTTTGCCACCTTGCTCTATCCCATACGGGTCCACTTCGGCTACCAGCCGCGAGATGACGATACCTTCCGGCGAGATCTCAAAAAGTGCCGCTCCATGCTCTATGTTCCACTGGATTTTGAAAAAGAGTGGTTGGATGGTCAACCTCCAGAAGCACACCCCGCCTATCGTGCTTTTCATAATAATCTCAAAGCGATCTGGCGTACGTTAAACATGCGAACTCAGAGAGCCGATAACTGGCAAGGGCTTCCCCAGTGGTTACGCCTATGATCACCCTAGCTATCGACCGCTTCACACCATCCCGCCGGAGCCGCTGCCGATGAATCACCAGGACACCCCACCCCCATTGACCCTGGAGCAGGCTCACCAGATGGCATTAGATCACTTCAATGCCGGTCGCCTGCCAGAGTGCGAAGGACTCTGCCATACCATTCTGGAGACGCTTCCCCAGCACACACCCACGCTCAACATGCTAGGTGCCATCGCCCAGCAGGTGGGGCGGTACGATTTGTCCGCAGAGCGGTTCCAACAGGCGATCACACAAGATTCCCATAACGCCCAGTCCCACCTTGGGCTCGGCCTCTCTCTACTGAAACTGGATCAACCTGGGCAGGCCGAGATCTGTTTCAACCAGGCGCTCGACCTAAACCCCAACTGTTTTCAATCCCTCTGCATGCTCGGCTCTCTCCGCACCCAAAGGGGCGAACCGGAAGCCGCCATGACGCTGCTGGAACAATCCCTGACCATCAACCCTCACTATCTCCTGGCCACAGAACGAATGGCCCAAGCGGCCTCCCTGGCGGGTGATCTGGAAAAAGCATCTTCCCTCTATCGAGCCTGCCATACCCAGACTCAAAACAGCCTGCATCTGATTCTGACCAGCCAGGCCCAGATGCAGGCAGGAGAGATAGAAGCTGCGGCCACCACCTACCGTGAGGCACTATCAAAAGTCCTCCCGCAATCATCCAGCCCCAAAGCACCCCCCTCCTCACTGGACGGCAAGCTGGAGCAGGTGATTGCTCTGCAACACTTTGGCCGCTCGGGCACCATGCTGTTTCACAGCCTGTTTGACGGCCACCCGGAGATCACCACCCTGCCGGGGGTGCTGTTCAACACCCTCTTCATGCCCAATACCGAAGCCCGCCTGGACCTCTCCTGGCACCACTCCAACTGGCGGGGATCGCTGGTGGATCGCTTTATGGATCTTTGCGGCTTTCTGTTTGATCCCTGCGGCTATCGCGGCCCCATGGCCGAACCCGATGCCGCCGCCAACCTGGGATTTGACTGCATGGGCGAGGATCGGACCCAAAAGCTGTCGCTGAATCCAGGACCATTCAGAAACCATCTGATGACGCTGCTGGAGGATTACCCGACAATCGATATGCCAACGCTGTTTAAGCTCATCCATATCGCCTATGAAAAGAGCCAGGAACGCCCCAATCCGGAAGCGAGGCGCATTTTCTACCACATACACAACACCCAGATCGAAGCGTTCCACCGCCTGCTGGCCCGTTTTCCCGACACGCGCCTGTTAACGGCCCTTCGTGAGCCGGTGCAGAGCCTGGAAAGCCTGCTCTACGAAAAGCTCAGCCGCGCCAATCGCCCCGAGCTGGATTCAGCAAGCCGGCAGGCGGCCACCCGGAGCGCTTATGACGACGCCGCCGCCTGCTTCCAAGCCATGTGGGAGAATATGTTTCTGCCGGCCCACGCGGTGATTCCATCGATAGGCGTTCGGCTGGAAGATCTGAAATCGTCCCCTAAAACCATAATGCCCAAACTGGCCGCCTGGGCCGGAATCGCCCACCATGCATCACTCTATCAGAGCACCTTTCAAGGGCTCTCCTACTGGGGGCCATCCTCCAAGCTGACCCCAAAAATCCGGGGCTTTGAGGGCAGCAGCGTACAACGCAAGGTGGGAGCGCTCTTCTCAAAAAGAGATGCTCTGGTGTTTAGGACACTCTTCTATCCATTCCGGGTTCACT
Source organism: Magnetococcales bacterium (assembly GCA_015233785.1). GTDB lineage: Bacteria > Pseudomonadota > Magnetococcia > Magnetococcales > JADFWT01 > JADFWT01. The sequence goes on along the minus strand of JADFWT010000011.1, from coordinate 1,415 downwards.
TCGGCTACCAACAGGCCGATGAGTCAGTGTTCCGTCATGATCTCAATGAGATAAAACCGATGCTTCAGCAACCCCTCGACTTTGAAACCACTTGGCTCTCCAAGCAGACCCAGGGCCGAGAGAAGCCGCAAGAGCAGCCCGCCTACCACACCTTTCACAATAGCCTCCAAGCCGCCTGGAATTGTCTCAATCAACGGCATGGTTGGCGCGGGTTGCCAGCGTGGCTGCGCCCCTGATCCCCCAACGTGAACCCCAATGGAACAATCCCCCCCTATGAACATCGCTCACAAGTGATGCCATCTATTGCATCACCGCTTCACATTGGTGTAGAATTTTGACGTTTGGGCCGGTTTTTGACATGAACACGGCCCTTTTTCTTGTCGAAACAAGTGGAATGAGCCATGGCCAATATAGTCATTGTCGGAACGCAGTGGGGTGATGAGGGCAAGGGGAAGATCGTTGATCTCCTGACCGAACACGCCGACGTGGTGGTGCGCTTTCAAGGCGGCAACAACGCTGGACACACCCTGGTGGTGGATGGCGTCAAATACGTCCTGCACATCATCCCTTCCGGCATCATCCGCCAGGAGAAGGTGTGTGCCATCGGCAACGGCGTGGTATTGGACCCTGCCGCGCTCATCACAGAGATTCAGGGGCTGAACGAAGCTGGAATCTCAGTGACCGGCTCTAATATGAAAATCTCGCCGCTCACCAACCTGATCATGCCCTATCACAAAGGGCTGGACATGGCACGGGAAAAGCGCAAGGGCAAAGGCAAGATCGGCACCACCGGTCGAGGCATCGGCCCCACCTACGAAGATCGCGTGGCGCGGCGCGGCGTACGGATGGGCGATCTCTTCAACCGGTCGCTGTTCGACGACAAGCTGAAAGAGAACATCGCCTACCACAATTTCATGCTGGAGCGCTTTTACGAGTCGGAGACCTACCAGTTTGAGTCGGTGCGGGACGACTATCTGCGCATGGCTGAAAAGCTGGAACCGTTTGTGGATGATGTCAGCCTCTTTCTCTCCGAGTGCATCGCGGAAAATCGACCGGTGCTCTTCGAAGGCGCCCAAGGTGTGATGCTGGATGTGGACCACGGAACCTATCCGTTCGTCACATCCTCCTCCACCATCGCCGGGAGCGCCTGCATCGGCTCCGGCATCGGCCCCACCGCCATCGATTATGTGTTGGGTATCGTCAAAGCCTATACCACACGGGTTGGATCCGGACCGTTCCCCACCGAACTGAACGACAAAGTGGGGGCCTATCTGGCCGAAAAGGGTGCCGAATTCGGTGCCACTACCGGACGTGCCCGTCGCTGCGGCTGGTTTGATGCCGTGGTGGTCAAACACTCGGTACGCGCCTGCGGCCTCACCGGACTGGCCCTCACCAAGCTGGATGTGATGGATGGG
>JADFWT010000119.1 GCA_015233785.1 Magnetococcales bacterium | reverse complement strand
ATAGTTGTTGAGCGCCTCGGGAAGAAATCCCTCATCCCGGTATTGAAGCACCGAGACCGCGCCATGACGCTTGGAGAGCTTGGCACCATCGGTGCCGTGCAGAAGCGGCATGTGGGAAAAAATAGGCGCTTCCCAGCCCAGAGCGTTGAATATATGAATCTGACGCGGGGTGTTGGCCAGATGGTCCTCACCGCGAATGACGTGGGAGATCTCCATATCGTGATCGTCCACCACCACGGCCAGATTGTAAGTGGGGCTGCCATCGGAGCGCACCAGAATCAGGTCATCCAACTCCCCATTGCCCACACGAACGGTTCCCTGCACCACATCATCCCACACCGTCTCCCCGTCCCGAGGCGTTTTGAGGCGAATCACGGAGGGCTCATCGCTCTCGTTGTGGTTTTTGTCCCGGCAGCGGCCATCGTAGCGGGGTTTCTCCTTTCGGGCTCGCTGGGCATCGCGCATCACGTCCAGCTCCTCTTTACTGCATGTGCAGCGGTAGGCTTTGCCCTCTTTGAGCAGTTGATGGGCGGCATCCAGGTGGCGCTGGGTGTTGTCGGATTGAAAAAACGGTCCTTCATCGCTATCCAGTCCCATCCAGTGCATGCCGTCGATAATGGCTTGGGTGGCCTCTTTGGAGGAGCGTTCCCGGTCGGTATCTTCGATGCGCAGAACCGTGGTTCCTCCCACATGGCGTGCCTGCAAATGGCAGAACAGCGCGGTGCGGGAGCCGCCAATGTGGAGAAAACCGGTGGGCGAGGGGGCAAATCGGGTACGCATGATGATGGCCTCTTATAGCGGCTTCGGGGCTGTGGGATAACGACCCGAAGATGGGGTAGAGTGGCAGATAGGCTTCAAGAAAAAGCATTAAACATGGATCGACCTTTGGAATCCAGACGCTTTTTTTTTAAACTCTCTGTTTGCGAGTTTGTATTTTGTCCCAATTGGCCGAAAAGGAGTTGTCCCCCGTGGCTGCAAAAGATCTGAACGAACCGGAAATTTTCGCCGAAGCGCTGGCTGAGGCGGCCCTCGAAGAGAACGAAGAAATACTGGCTGGCTGGCTGGCCGGGGGCGAATCCTCGCCAGGGGAGGCGTTTTGGGATTGGTACGTCTATTTCGCCCGGCGCTTGCAGGATATGGCACCCAAACCGGATCTTGGGTTTCAGGCCCAGCCGGAGCGCGTGCTCTCCCCCCCCCAAGACCGGGCGCAACGATCCCTGTCCTTGCGGATCGGGTAAGAAATACAAAAAGTGCCATATGGGTGAAGAGGGCGCGGTGAACTGGAAGCTCGGTTCGCCCACTCCGGAGATTCGCGCCTATGCCATGTCGCTGATGGTGAAAAAGATGACGCCGGAGCAGCTGGACGCCGTGCCGGTGGACTTGGCCAACGATCTGACCCGTACCGAGATGGCCTCGGCCTTCTACCAGGGTGGGCAGTTGAAGCGGGCGTTGGATACGCTGAAGATGGTGCTGGACGGCCCTCGGGACGATGAGCGCATGATGCTGGACTACTGGGTAGCCCGTTACGCCGAGTGGTTGGTGGAGGATGGCCGCGCCGAAGAGGCGGAGTCGTTCCTGATGGATGAGTATGATGAAGCTCGGGGGGTTTCTACCTGGCAGGTGGCGCAGAAGTTGGCGGCATTTTTCCTCGATCAGGGGGATCCCGATCAGGCTGAGATCTGGGTAGATGTCTCTCTGAAGGGGGATGTCACCAACCCTTTTACCTATTATCTCAAGGGGTTGTTGATGCATAGCATGGATCGTTGGGATGAGGCGATTGAGAGCTATGAGGAGTCGTTGTCTCAGAGTGACCGCTACCCGGAGCAGGAGCGTAAGTACATGGCCGAAATGGTGGAGAGCGCCATGAAAGCGGCCCGTAATCATGAGTCGGTGGATGCTGAGGAAGAGTCGGGCGACAACGATTGATGGCCGCTTGTTCAGGCACCGTGGTCCCCATTGGGTGATCACGGTGCGGGGCGGGAATCATGGCCTGTTGAATGATTGATGGGCCGGTATGGACGGATTGATGAGAGTGGCCCGCACGGCGGGTATGACACGGAGATGCGCATGAAACGCAGTCATTACTGCAATGAGGTTCGAGAGGATTCCATCGGCAAACGGGTGGTTTTGAATGGTTGGGTCAATCGTCGCCGGGACCATGGCGGCGTGATTTTTATCGACCTTCGGGATCGTACCGGGTTGGTACAGGCGGTATTCAGTCCTGATGTGGATTCGGCGGTGCATGAACAGGCCCACGGTCTGCGCAGCGAGTATGTGTTGGAGGTGGAAGGGGAGGTGGCCCATCGCCCCAAGGAGACCGAGAACCCCAACCTCGACACCGGCATGATTGAGGTGAATATCGATCGTCTGGAGATTCTCAACGCCTGCCAGGGGCTACCATTTCAGTTGGATGAGGAGGTGGGGGAGAGTCTGCGTCTGACGCATCGCTTTATGGACCTTCGTCGTCCTGAGATGCAGAAGAATATTCTGTTGCGCCATCAGGTGAGTCAAGCGGTTCGTCGATACTTCGATGGGGAGGGTTTCCTGGAGATTGAGACGCCGATGCTCAACCGCAGCACCCCGGAAGGGGCACGGGACTATCTGGTGCCGTCACGGGTCAATCCGGCCCAGTTTTATGCCCTGCCGCAGTCGCCGCAGCTCTTCAAGCAGATGTTGATGATTTCCGGTTTTGATCGCTATTTCCAGATTGCCCGCTGTTTCCGGGATGAGGATCTGCGTGCGGATCGTCAGCCGGAGTTTACCCAGATTGATATTGAGATGTCCTTTGTGGAGCCGGATGATGTCATGGGCACCACGGAGGGGATGATGTCTCGGGTGCTGAAAGAGATCATGGGGGTGGAGTTGGCGCTGCCGATTCCGCGCATAACCTATGAAGAGGCGATGGATCGTTACGGTTTGGACGCGCCGGATGTGCGTATTGATCTGGAGTTGACCGACATCACCCATCTGATGCAGGAGACCGGCTTCAAGGTGTTTGCTCAGATTGCCCGCAAGATGGGACCGCGTGGCGAGCGTGGACGCATCAAGGTGTTGCGGGTTCCCGGCGGGGCCAGTATGACCCGCAAGAGCATCGACCTGCATACCGAATTTGTTGGCATTTACGGGGCCAAGGGGCTGGCCTGGATCAAGATCAATGGACCCTTTGAAGAGGGCAAGTGGCAGTCGCCCATCGTCAAATTTTTCTCCGACGAGGAGAAAGCGGCCATGGTGGAGGCCACTGGGGCCGAAACCGGCGATATTCTCTTCTTTGGAGCCGATCAGGAGTCCATTGTCAACGAGGCATTGGGGCGTCTTCGGGTGCGGGTTGGCAAGGAGCTGGGCATGACCGAGGGCAAGCCGTTTGGGCTCACTTGGGTGACCGACTTCCCGCTTCTGGACTGGGACGAGGACAACGGGCGTTACACGGCGATTCATCACCCCTTCACGGCACCATTTGTGGAGGATATGCCTCAGTTGGAGGACAAAGCCAACCGGGAGGCGGTGCTGGATGTGCGCTCTCAGGCTTATGATCTGGTGTTAAACGGCACGGAGATTGGTGGCGGTTCCATTCGTATTCACAATCCCGATGTGCAGCGTCGTATGTTGGAGCTGCTGGAGATTGGCCCGGAGGAGGCTCAAGAGAAGTTTGGTTTCCTGATTAATGCGCTGGACTACGGCGCACCGCCTCATGGCGGCTTGGCGCTGGGCTTGGATCGTCTGGTGGCGATTCTGGCCGGCTCTGATTCGATTCGTGATGTAATCGCCTTTCCCAAGACCCAGAAGGCTACCTGTGCCTTGACGTTGGCCCCATCGGCGGTGGATGCCGAACAGCTCCGGGAGCTTCGACTTCGCAGCACCTATCGTCCCAAGGTAGAGACGTCGTAAGCGCCCATCAATCGAGCGGGAAGAGGAGGGCGGCTGTTGGTTTGGCCGCCCTTTTTTATGGTGGTTTCAGTCTGTTGAGAGGTGAAGGGCATCAGCCATCTTAAGGTTTGGCCATCAAGGCCTGAATCGACTTTGGAAAAACCATATCCAGCGTCGCCAAGTCCGGCTTGGAAGGCTTCTCAACTTTGTCCTCGAACACTCTGAAATGGTGATCTAAATACCAGGCGTTGATCTCTTCGGCGCGGGCGGTGTGATTCTCCCGTACCTGTTCCAGGGTCTGGCGCTGCTGTTCGGCCTGTTCGGGATCCAGCTCACCGGCAGCCACCCGTTCCACCAACGTTCCCTGAAGATCGTCGATGGCCTGCATCACCGGTCCTCTGGGATTGTGGACCTTGAGAACCTCTTCCAAGGCGCTATAGATCGTATGGTTGGCCTCTGGGGGGCGCTGTGTACCTGGAGGGTGGGGCATGGATGGTGAAGAGTGCGGTGCCGCTGGTTCCAAAAATTTCTTCGGATCTATAGATTTAACCCGCCGTACGCCGTGAATCAGATAATCCTTCAGCTCCACCCAGGTTTCATCGGTTGCGGGCGGGAGGCTCTGCACAGCCGGGGAGATCGGCAACAGTTTATCACGGCGGACATTCCGAAACAGATAATCTTCCAGATCAATCCATGCCTCTGGATTAAGGGGCAACTTGCCCATGGGACACACTCCGTGTCTCAAACATTTTTAGGGAAGCCGCCATTATCGTTCAGAGTCTCTAAAATGTGAAGGTATTCCGTGATTCACCGCTAAAATCTAAGATGAAGGTTTACGAGTCATTACCATCTTTGTGGTTAACTTCTTGGGGCTTTTTGGGCTTCTCCTTCTCACCAAACATCTCCTTCACCGCCTCTTCCAGGGATTGGGTTTGCAGTGCGGTGAGGCGTAAACGAACTGGACGATTCGGCGGTGCGATGAGCAGATTCTCTTTATCTTTCCAGAGCGGAAAGCGCTGCTCTTTCTCGCCGACTGTGGCCAGGATGGTAAACAGGGGGGCGGTATCGTTGGCCTGATCCACCTCCAGACCCTGCCAGGCGTTGCGGGTCAACACCTCCTCTACTGCACTCCATATGGGCTCAGGCCAGCTCTCTTTGAGTCGTTTAGCGCGTTTGGTCTGGCCATTGCGGGTGATGCCGAGCGCATCGGGGCGACCCTCTCCAGCTAGGGGGCGCAGGCGCACCAGTTCAGTGGCGGGTTTATCCAGATCAGAGGCGATGTAACCGGCCAGGATCAGCGCATCCGGTTCATCCCCGCGTTGGGCCAGAATTTGACCTTTGTTGCGCCAGATGGGGATCTGCCACTGCTGGTCGTTATCGCCTTCAAGAAGCAGGGTCCAATCCGGTTGGGACGGAGGGATGGCTTTGACGAAACCACTACCTTTGGTGGTGGCAAGCGTCTGAATCCAGGCGACCAGACGTGGCGCATCAGCCAGATCCTGCAACGGCTGCTTTAGGTGCCAAGGTTGATCCTTGTCGCGGCTCAGAATCAGCGGTGTAGTGGCGCGCTTGAGTTCAATGTGGCTCAACTGCTCCTCTCTCACCCCTGGTGCTAGGCTTTTGTTGCGTAGGTCGGCGATGGATTTCATCCAAGGGACGATGGTTTCCTGTGAAATCAACACCACAGGGCCGTCTGTTCCCAGGCGTAGATAGCGCTGTTTTCGGGCCGGGGATTGGCCGCCCACCTGGAAAGTGGTACGACGCCCTTTTTTGGCGTGGAAGGTGAGGACGTATTGGGGGGTGGCGAGGCCGAAGTCAGCGGGATGTTCCGGGTTTTTGGTTACCAGTCGTTCGTAGGATCTATCCAGTGGATCCAGCAGGTTGGAGGCTGCACTGCTGTCGGTAATCAGCGGTTGAGGTTTGGTGATGCGCCACCGGTTGTCTTGACGGGTCAGGGTGGTCTCAATGCCGTTTGCCCCCGTCAGTTGAATGGTGTCGATTTCGGTTTTGTTCAAGGTGCTGAGCGCTCGCAACTTCTCATCGCTCTTCTGCTCCGCCTGTTGGCGTTCGTTATCCCACCAGAGAAAGCCTGCAGCGCCAGCCAGCGCCAACAGCAGCATTAGATTGCCCATCCATCCCTTACGCATCGTTACGACTCCTGGCCCTGTTCAAAAAGAGAAACCATGTTGGGTATTACGACCAGAATCATAAATCAACTGGCGATCGGATGGCAGTCGATTTTTATATCTGGAAGAACTGTATGGCGTGAATGGTGACTGAAATGCCCAGCAGTACCGATAGGGCGATGAGGCCATAGCGCATCCAACGTACTGTTTGCGGGGCGCTGTTGCTGTAGATATCGCTGAAGTCGATCATCTGTTGACGAAGGAAAACATTTTCAATGGCGGTCTGAAGGTGGAGTGCCACCCGCTCCAGATAGTGCTGATCCTCGGTATCGAAGGACTGATCATCCTCCTTGTTGAGCAGTTGAATGACACCGGAGATACGATTGCCGCTGAGGCTGCGAATTGGAACGCAGATGGTGTCCTGGGCCAGGAAACCATGATGCGGCCCATCCACATTCCCCTCTGCCAGATCCTCTCGGAAGACCGTTTTACCGCTCTCCATGACCTCCTGCACTTCGGAACGCATTTTGCGGGTCACCTCCACCTGTTGTTCGCCAAGTGCTGAGCCGCAGAGCAGCCAGGCGTTGTGGTCGCTGGAGTCATTGATGAAGATATTGCAGCGTTGCGCCTCCAAGGCGTTGGGCAGGAGCTCCACAAACAGCGAAATCAACTCCTGATTTCCTCTCAGGCTCCAGGTGCGATTCAGCAGGCGCTGTTTCAGCTTCATCTGGTCCAGGGTCTGCTGGGCCATCTTTGGGTGGATCTTGGTGGGCGCTGTGATGGTGTTGGAGCTAACCTTCAAAATGCGACGCGGTATGCCATCCAATTGGTCCATGATATAGACCGGAAAGCCGTTGGTATCCAGAAACAGCGCCAGCTCACACATCAGGTGGTACTCTTCCTCAATCTGTTTTACAGCCAGTGTTTTATCCACATGGTGAGTGCCCTGCTCAGCGCGCTTCTGGCGTA
>JADFWT010000118.1 GCA_015233785.1 Magnetococcales bacterium | reverse complement strand
TGAGCTCGGATATTTGCCTTTCTCCAAAAATGGGGGGGCGTTGCTTTTCCACCTGATCAGCCGTTTGTATGAACAAACCTCGCTGATCGTCACGACAAACCTGACTTTCGGGGAGTGGTCCAAGGTATTCGGCGACGCCAAAATGACCACCGCGCTGTTGGACCGTTTGACCCATCACTGCGACATTATCGAAACTGGAAATGAGAGCTACCGAATGAAACAACGAAGATAAATACCCCTTATACAACCGGGGTCAAAATTGGACGCCGATGGGGGGTCAATTTTCGATGCCGATTGACATCTCAGGGGCCATTTTTCTCTGTTTCTCCCCCGAGTCTCTCAAAGCTGTGGACCTCGCCCATCAACTCCACAGATCTGTGGAGTTCAAGGAATCAATCACTTACGGATCATCCGACTGTGGAGTTTTCGATACCGGAATGGTTGGGCGTTTGGTGTCTGGGGGCGAATGGCGTAGGGCCTCAAGATCCAGGCTGAATGGTATCCATGAGCCCTTCTGCCATGGCAAAACGGATAATGTCAGCCGTAGAGTGGGCATCGATTTTCTGCATGAGATTTTCCCGGTGGGTGCGCACCGTGGACACATTGATGCCAAGAACAGAAGAGATCTCCTTGCTAGTTTGCCCTTGAACAATTCCATCCAGCACCTGCTTTTCCCGGCCTGTCAGTTCATCATAGCGGGGCATTTGGTCATGCTGGTTGAACTGCTGGATCAGAGAGGCGGACATATATCTGCGCCCAGCCATGACAGTCACAATGGCCTCCTTGAGTACATCCAGCGCATCCAGTTTGTGTACCAAACCCCTTATGCCCTGCTCCCATAACGCGACAATAGCTTCCATCTGGGACAAGCCGCTCAGTCCAATCACCCGGAGCGCGGGAATATCCCTGCGGGTTTGATCGAACACCCGCAGCCCGGGCATTTCCGGCATGGCAAGGTCCATGATCAACAGATCCGCCGCTGATTTTTCCAGCTGGGAGAGGGCATCCTGCCCTTTGGTATGGCTGGCCAGGATGTCAAAACGCCCATCCATATCCAATGCGGTGTGCAGGCTATCGAGAAAGATGCGTTGATCATCCAGCAGTACCACGCGGGGTCGGTTCTTCATAACAATCCTTCGATGGCGATGAAATATTCCCCATTGTGCCAGAACCTGGGCGGACCCATCATCCTGCAAATACCCTGGAAACGCTGAAAGGTTGCTCGCTCCCCATCCTGGGCACGGGGGAATGCCCATGCTACTCTCGGTTTGAAAAAGACTTGCCGTCAGAGAGTTCTCAATCCCATGCGTGTCAATTCAACCCTGATTCATCTCCTGTGGGTCGCTGTCCTGTTGCCAGCCTTGTGGCTCTATGCGCTGCCGGAGGCGATGGGCGCAATGGTTCAATCATCAGCAGTTTATTGCCATTCCGGTCAGGGGGTGCCACTGCCGCGCCATGTCGGTTATGTGCGCGACCCCGGCCATCAGCACGATCTGCAGGAACTCCGCCACAATCCGGGACTGTTTCAGCCCGTTGGTCGAAACTATATCAACTTCGGATCGACCCATGACCAGATCTGGCTGACGTTCCAAGTGGAGAACTGTCATGCGTCCCGGCAGGATCTTACCTTCGTGCTCAATATCATCCGGGCGGGCAATTTGGATGTTTACAAGGTTGCTGGTGGAAAGGTCGATCACCTCCACGACAGCAGCAAGCCCGGGAGCACCTTGAAAGTGGTCAGGGAGTTCCACACCCTGGCGTTCCGCTTTTTTCTGGATCCCCGGGAAAAGGTTCGTTTCTTTGTCCGGCTGGTACCCGCCAATGATTCCTTGTTGCCCTTCGAAATCAAGGAAACCTGGCGCCATGGCATGGATCAAGTCGTGACGCAGTCTCTGACCACGGCCATCGCCGCGGCGTTTTTCACCCTCATCACTTTCAACGCCGTGCTGTTTCTGTTTACCCAGATGCGCTTATTTATCATCGTGGTGATCGCCGAGTTGGGATGCCTGATCTATTTTTTGCACGTGACCGGTTACACCATGGTGCATGTGTGGGGGGATGGGCCCTGGGATATGGCCGCCGCTGGGGTGATCGCCGTCTTCGCCATTACCATGACAGTGGTATTCACCACCCACTATTTCGAGTTGAATCAGCAGGCCCCGGGATTGAACCGGGTTATGAACGGGCTCATATTCGCAGGCTTGCTCTTCATTGTGTTCAAGCCGGTGAGCTGCATGGTCACCGATCTGCCTTCCACCACGGTGAATACACTGGGTTATCTGGTAGCGTTTCCCTCCCTGGTCGGGGGGATTCTGGTTTCCAGCTATTATATCCTGGTGCGTGGCAACGGCGTTGCCGGCGGGCGGGGTATGGCCTTGCTGATTTTGCTGGCCTGGTTGGTCTTGACGGGCAACATGCTGGTGCTGGCCATGCGTCCACTGGACCTGCTGCCCCACACCCCCTATGGCAATCTCTACTTCGGTGCGGGAATGCTGCTCGAAGCGATCCTGATCACCTGTGCATTGGCCTGGCGCATTCGCACTCTCTATCGGGAGCGGGAATCCGCCCTGCTGTCGGTCAATGCCATGCAGCGGGAGCAGATTGCCCAGCATCAACGGGAACAGGCTTTGCTCAAGGAGAGGGCCATTGCCGACCAAACAGCATTGGAAACCGGTAAGCTGATGCTGGCGGTGGGGCACGACAGCCGCCAGATTATGGCCGCCATGGCCAACTATGGCCATGTGTTAACCCATATGTTCGACGACCAACGGATCGTGAAAATCGGCCGCGCCATCCATCAGGCCACCGAGGTGATGTCGGACATTTTTGCCAGCACCTTCGACCTGGGAAGATCAGTCCAACGCAGCCCTCAACCCAATGTCACCACCTTCGCCTGCAGCCGACTATTCGCCACTTTGAAGATGATCCATAAGCATGGCGCCCAAGCTCGGGGCAACCGTCTCTTGTTTCGGGAGGGGGAGCTTATGCTGCATGGCGATCAGGTGATGCTGACGCGGATTTTGGGCAATTTTATCGACAACGCCATCAAGGCCACACAGAACGGGTTTGTCTACGTGGTGTGGCGCAAGCGCGGAGATGGCCTGATATTGCAGGTGTGGGACAATGGCATGGGCATTCCTGCCGCCGATCTCCCCGGTCTGCTCCAGGCGCCCATTGTTCCGGCGGAACTCCCCGATCCGAATCCACATCAGGGTTATGGCATCGGCCTGTCGGCCTCCGCCGAGCTGGCTCGCTCCTTTGGCGCGGAACTTTCCATCAAGAGCCTTCATCGGCGGGGTACCATTGCCGAGTTTATCCTTCCCTATGCCCCGGATTATGGGCCGAAGTGATTCACCACGCCATCCCATATCAGAAAAAAACGCTTTCTCCGGCAAATGCCGGAGGTCATTGCGTCCGCGTGCTGATAGCCTGCTGTTCCATTGGATAGGGGCAGGCCGCCAACAGTTGTTTGACTCCGAAAAGTGGTGTAGATTTTTGGGACGGTCGTGCCATGCGGCGCGGACATTCAAGGACAAATCAATAATGGCGCGTCAAAGGCCGTGGCTGTTCTCCCCGCAGAAAATGCCTGCCTCGTTCGGTATTAGCCACCACTTTTAATTCTGCTGATTCAGGTCCGCGAGTCATCGGGTCGATGAATCGTACATACGGCAAACCTCTTCTTTTTAAAGGCGGATCATGTCTCAAATAAACAATAAGCACGCGTTGAATCGTCGCCAATTCAATAAGATGATGGCCGGTGCCGGGACCCTGTTGGGCACGGGTATGCTCTCTTCCTGCCTGCCGCTGTTTTCCAACCGATCGGTTTCCAGCGATAAAACGACAAACACCCTGCATTTCCAGTTGCCGGATCTGCCGCAAAATAGCGTCTTGACCCTGCGCAGTGGCGGCAAGCGTTATACCGTGCTCCCCCATGATGCCGCCAGTAGGCAGCTGGCCAAACAGCAGCAGCCCCATCTGGCCAACTTGGCCGATGAGAGCCTGACCCATTACGCCGAATCGGTTTCGGTCTTCATCCAGCGTCCCACCCGCTTCCATATCAACTATACCGATCCGGTGCGGGGTGATGGACTGCTCTCAGTGGGGATGCACCACCCCAAAGCCAGCCTGGACAAGGCTCAGGCTTTGCTGGCGGACAAGGTTGCCGACAACCCCCACCTGGCGGCATTGACCGGGGACGAAAGCGTACGTCAAACCCATCGGCTGCGTTCCAGTCAGGCGGCGGTCAACTGCACCCTGTACAATCAGGATGATACCGTCCTGCCGGACTTTTTCAATTCCGCTTTCGAAAGCGCCAAGGCGATTGTGCGCCACCACCCGGAAATTATGAATCTGGATGCGGACATCGCTGCCGAGGTGGAATTGCACCTGAACGCCTCCGCCGAGGTGGCCAATCTGGCCCTGTCCATCTGCAATCAAGGCGGGGCTTATACCCATGATGACAACTACGTCGATGGCTGGTGTGTTCTGGTGCCCAAGCTGGATGACAACGGCAACCAGAAAACCGATCCCAACGGCGACCCGATCTACGATTTCGATTTTTCCGCTCAGACCAAGACCGACATGCAGCCCGCTTTGAACGAGGTGCTGCGCTATATCAAGAACGACCCGAGTCTGGAGGGTAAACAGTACGCGACACGCTACAGCGATGAGGCTATGCCGCCGCTTCCGGCCGATGCCGGTAGCAGCGGCAGCAATCCAACCAGGAGCCAACGGGTCCGCTCCAGTGCCGCGACGACCCCCAGCGGCTTGGATATGAACCCAGGGCCGGGATTCCGGAACTTGCTGTGGTTTTGGGACTTGACCAAGGAGAGCGGGAATAACACGTTTCACAGCTGGGTAGCCAACATCTCTTTCTTGTCTTACGGCGTTTACGTTGAATTTCTCGATAGCAACGGCAACCCGGTCACCGCCAAGGAATCGGATCTGACCCCTGCTGAACGACTGCTCAAAAGTGTCGGCATTCTCCCGCAGGAGAGCAACGGAGAGTACCGCTACCGTTATTTGGGTCTGATCGGCTCGCCGGACACCATTTTTGGCGTACCGTCCCCGAGCGCGTTGGTCCCGTACGGCTTTACAGTAGAGATGCCCGCCAACGCGGAAACCGCCCGGGTCATGGTGGTCGGGCCGGGCAATGGCGGGCCGAGCATCCCCAACGAATTGATGGTCCCGGGCATCATGATGACGGCGGTACTGCAGTTCATGCTGCCCATGTACCTGATCGTCACCGGCGTGGGAGAGTACAACACGGCGGGCAAGGGCTCATTGCTGACCAAAGAGGTGATGGTCCAGTTTGTGCGGATATTCGCCAACGTCGTGAGTGCCTTTGTAGATCCCAGCGAGAACAAGGCGATGCTCTTCGCCAAGGCGATGGGTTCGTTTTTTCAGGCCATGATCAGTGCTGGCATCGATGCACTGTTTGAAGTGCCGGAGGTGGCCAGTTATATCAGTAGCACTGTCACCGAGGAGGAAGCGGCGGAGGCGATTCCCTTTGTGGGATGGGCAATGAAAATCATGGCCCTGGTCGCTTCCGCTGCCGATATGGCCGCCACAGCCACCGAAATGGCCCTGTTGCCACACTGCACGGACTATCGAGTTCGCTTCACCCAGTCGGTCGAGGTTACCATCCATCACGATCCGACCAACCACCAGTTTCCCGAAGTCGCCAGCCAGTATTCGGTCATTCTGCACATCGGCAATGCCCAGTACAATTCCAACCCGGTGGATATCACCCTGGCCGAATCTGAAAAGGGCAACGAGACCCTCACCGTCACCCTGGACAATGTGCCCATCTCGCGCAGTGTGGAACATGTGGAGGTTACTTTCCGCGCCGCCAATGGTTGGACGGCGGGCCATGTCAAAACCACCTTTCAAAACGACCCGGCGGCCAGCGGAGATACCTTGAGCATCTCGGCCACCATCAAGGAGGACAGCGTCCCCATCAAGGCCGACTCCACCTATGGCCACGTGAAGAAACTGGCCTATGACGGCAGCTCCTACAGCTGGAACGTCACCACCACCGTCCCCTCCATCAATACCCCCTCGTGTGAAGACACCACCGATGGACTATGCAGCCTGGGTCAGCTCACCTACCTGCCCGCCGCCGGGATGTTGGGCTACAGCTGGCGGGCCGCTACCTCCACCGTCACCGATTGCCGCACCGCCTCCGGTGGCCAGCTCTATCAGTTCCGCTATTTCGCCATCGATGACCCCAACGGTCTGGCCCAATCCCCGGGTTGTGGTTTTGCCGCCCCGGTGCCGCTGGTGTTTGATCAAGGCGGGGCAGCCGATGGCCAGGGCAATCACTTCTACCTGGATCCAAAGGATACCAGTGCCGATAACGGCGCCTACTATCTGCGCAAGATGGTGCTGGACGGCACCACTGCCATTCAGACCACCAGCACCGCCAACTGGGGCCGGTTCCCCTTGTCCATGGATCGGTTGGCGGTCCATCCCAACCGCTATGTGGTGGGCATCTCCACCACCCACAGCAAGATGGCCATCCTGGATCTGCACGATACTGAACACACCGATGAAAGCCATTTCCACAACGCCACCCTGATGCTGGATGAGGGGCTGGTCAACGATGGCAAAATGTTCGAGCCCAAAGCGCTGAGCATCGCCCAGAACGGCACCATTTTGGTGTTGGAAGGGGGGGACGTGAAGCGCATCAAGGCCTTCAATCCCCACGGCGCGCCGGTGAAGTTCTTCACCACCACCGCCGCCACGGACACCACCCCCGCCGTCAAGAGCTCCAAAATCTCCATGGAGACCGAAACCGGCGTCACCATCACCTGGTTGGACATGGCGGTGGACAAGGACAATCTGATTTTCATCCTCTCCCACATCGGGGATGGCAGCCAAAGCAGCGACTACCGGTTGGATGTGTATGGCAATGATGGTACGCGGATCATGCGCAATACCGGTATAGCCGCACTGCGCTTCACGGTCGATCCG
>JADFWT010000117.1 GCA_015233785.1 Magnetococcales bacterium | reverse complement strand
TTTCTCTTTCTGACAAAATCGGCTGAAGACGGAACTCTCTCTTCGGCTGGCGACTTTCTCCCCGGCAGCCATGCGATCCCGCAATTCTAACAGTTCCAGCAGAAGAGGTTTTAAAGCTTCCTTACGTACCACCTCAAGATGAGTGCGTTGTTGGATCAGTGTAGCTTGAAGGGCATCGTAACCGGACTGAAGGGGGTTGATTACGGCACGAAATTGATCCAGGGCCATCTTCAGACCGCCGCAAGTGAGCAACCCATAATCATCAATGACAATGATGCCCCCTGGAACCATCCTGGGGTAGAAGAGCTGCAAAGCATCCACGGTGGATTGGTAGATATCCATATCCACATGCACCAGAGAGAAGGTGAGATCCTCCGGCAACGCCTTGGCGGTTTCAGGAAAAATCCCCTTGTAAAAGTGAAACCGTTCATCGGGTAGAAACCGCTTTACTTCCTCAAACTCCGGTTCATTCATATCACCGGATTTCCAGAAGGGATCATAATTGGGATCGGTTTCGGGAAGTCCCTCGAAGGTATCGAACAGGTGAAACTGATGCCGGCCGTTGGTGGCGCGGTCCATCAAATAGGAGGTAGCCCCTCGATAGACGCCAAGCTCGGCAATGACGGCACCGGATGTCACGATATTCTTGGCAACACTATAGAGCACATAGGCGCGGCGTTTATCAGAAAGGCTCCGGGAGGCAACAACCTTATAAGCCTCCGAAAAGGATTCGTCTTCATCCCAAACACGACGCATCCCTTGAACAAATAGCGCCAGTAGATTCACAAGTTCCGGAAGAACACGGACCAAACGCCATTTCAGGCTAACCGGCAAGCAGAGGCCGACATAGTATCTCAACTGACTAATCATGTACGACGACCTCTACGATTCAAAGAAAACCGGGTAATGCAGAAGATGTTGAATGGACTGATTGAGTGTTAAAAAATCACATATTATGGGTATTTCTTCAACCTTTTTCCCAGGTGGTTAGGGGTTTCTGCAACCATAATTGATACATTCCGATGAAGGTCTCCGGGTTCTGCACCTCGAATCGGTGCCAGAGGGCTAAGGAGCGCTGAGCCTCCGGGTCTTCTGGATAAAGGGCTGCAAATGCCTTCATCGTGCCGCTCCCCACCCCCTGGAAACCCAAAAAAGTGAGTCCCAACTCCTCAAGAGCGCGCTCAATTTGCAGCAGAGTGAAGCGGTGCTCCTGGACATGGAACAACAAATCCCGACACTCACTGAGGCTAAAGAAATCCCGCCATTGGGTCATCTCGGCCATCATGGTGCCGTCGTGCTCCTGGGAATACGCCTTTAAATACTCCCTAAAGCGTCGGACCCCCTGAGGTGTGTCGTCATATCCCTTTTGGGCAATCATGGCCCGGCACTGCACCACCGATTGACGTGCCAACTCACTATAGAGTCCAATCTTCATCACCCCACCAGGCCGAAGCAGGTCCACCAAAACCCGCCACCCGGCCATGGGATCCTCCATATGGTGCAGAACACCAGCACTCTCTATGAGATGAAAGCGGCGCTCAAGACGTCCCAGATCAAGGATATCTCCATGCCGATAGTCGATATGGGTAAGCCCCATGGCACGGCTCTTCCGAATGGCGTAGGAGAGGCTGCTAAGACTTAGATCGACCGCTGTGACATGACAGTGATGATAGTGGCAGGCCGAGCCGATGGCGTGGCGCCCTGTTCCGCATCCAGCCACCAACAGCTCCAGAAGCCCTCCTAACTCCAGACCATCGATGGGCTGATGGGGAAAGCGTATCAATTCGCTCTGGAGCGACTTGGGCCGATGGCTGATGGGCATACGCACCCAGCGGGGATAAGGATTTGCCTCGTATTGCGCCCGCACTTCCTGGGAGACTCGGTTTTGAATTGGTGCCAACGGCTTTATCTGAGAGCGTATCTCAAGTTCTTCATGCACCTCTATAATTTGGCATCGGATAATTGCATCGATATCATGAAATACTTCCCGCTCTTCCAGCAGCCGATCCGCCCAGTCACAACCATGAAGGGGCCGATAGGCCGCCACCACAGCGATCCAGCCGGATGGCACCTTCTTCCCCTCATCAAACCGTGCCCCGATGCGGGCATGAAGCTGCGCCAGCTCGTTGCACTCCTCCTCCTGCTGGGAGAAAAGGTACTCATTGATGAAACACTGCACCGCCAGCGCCACCAAAAACGGCAACCCGGCCAGCGCCTCGTCACTCTCCAACGCACGCTGAAGCGTGGCCCGCCGAACGCAGGTCAACATATGCTCCAAATCCAGCTCGGTAATGGGGCTCAGGACGATCTGTCGCAGCAGCAACTCTGTCTGAGAAAACAGCCTGGAAATAACATCAAGTTGCAGATCAAGAGGCCCGGACTCAAAGAGAATAACGGCCTCTTTAAATACCGGATGGTGACGCAGCGCACTGGTAACCGAATGGGAAATAGTGTGCGGACAGACTGTAGGCTGATCAAGCATCAGCAACAGGGCGCGAAACATAGCCGTATCGCACTGGACAAACTGCATCCTGCCGACGCAACCTGCAAACCGCGACCAACAGGTGGGATTTTTCGGGTCAAGTGTGACCGCCCTAAGGGAATGCTGCATAGCCTCCGACATGGCCCCCTGTTCAGCCAACGTATCGCCAAGCAAGCTATACGCTTCGGCATAATCGGGCTTCACGGCAACAGCCTGCCGATAACAGGCCACCGCCTCTGGCAACGCATTCTGATCCCTATAGGCGCTGCCAAGATTGCAGTGAGCACTGGCAAAGTCCGGCTTCAGCTCAATGGCCCGCCGGTAACAAGACAACGCCTCCTGGAACCGATTATGCTCCGCCAATACGATGCCAAGATTTCCATGTGCCTCGGCATAGTCGGGTTTCAGCTCAATGGCCCTATAATAAGCAACCACAGCCTTATCGGTGTTACCCAGTTCTTTTTGGAGATTGCCGCAGTTGACGTAGGATTCGGCGCTATCGGGCTGTTGCGAAACAGCTTGTTGATGGCAGGCCAATGCCTCTTCCAGCTTGCCCTGATGTTTCAGCGCGATACCGAGGTTATTAAGGGCATTGATAAAATCGGGGCGTAACGCCAGCGCCTTTCGATAGCTGACCACGGCCTCTTCCAACTGGCCTGAAGCTTCCAGAACGTTACCGAGATTGCTGTAGGCTTCTGCATAATCAGGCTGCAAGTGGATAGCCTGCCGACAGCAAGCCTGCGCCTCTTCCAACGCCCCCATCTCCCACAAGGCACTGCCGAGATTGTTGCACGCTTCGGGATAGTCGGGCCGCAGCTCAATGGCTTTTCGATAGGCTTCTGCCGCCTCTTGCGTCCGTCCTGACTCCGCCAGAGCAATGCCGAGATTAGCGTGGGCTTCTGGATAACCAGGATCCAGCTTCAGGGCCGATTGCAGCACCCCAACCGCCTCTTCCAACTGACCCATTCCCTGAAGCGCCAGGCCCATATTATTGAGAGCATCTACATGCCCCGGCAGCACCCCAAGCACCCAGCGGTAACAAGCTACCGCCTCAGCCAGTTGTCCGGCCTGATGGTGCTGTACCGCCTGCTGAAACATGGCATCGGCCATCTGGCCCAACAGCCCGCCGGCCTCTGGGTGATCCGGTACCGCCTGAAGTACGGCCACACATAGAGAGGCCGCCTCATCCAGTTGCCCGGCCTGGGCCAGCTCCAGAGCTTGGTGGATGGCCAGCTCCACACTGAGTTGGGGTTTGTCGGTGGTCTCCATACCAGCAGGATACGCGCTGCCGGGTGCGGAAGTCATCCTGAGATGTGGGACACCAACGCCTACCCCTCTTTCAGGGCGTCATCATAGGCCCGCTCCATATCGGCCCCATGCGCGGCCTCCTGATCGGCCAGCCAGCTAAGCGTCTCCTTCAGAGGCCCCGACTCCACCCGTGAAGCTAAATCCCGATAGAGCTGCTCGGCGGCTTTCTCCCGCTTGGCCCCAAGAATCAAAGCCTCTTCATAACTGATAGGTTGATCGGGATCCGGCACCACCTCCAGAGTCTCCGCCAGCTTCATATCGGCATCGGGAATAACCTTGCTCTCCGGCACCTGACCCTGATCCTGCACGGCTATGAGGCGCGCCTTGTGCTCTTGCTCTTCGCCGGCCCGAGCCAGTAGGGCCTGCCTCTGATCTTCACTCTCGGAGCGCTCGGCCAGATTGGTATAGAACGCCGCCTCCCGCTCTTCGTGGCGAATGGCGAAGGCGATGGCTTCTTTAAAGCTCTTCATGCGATATTCCCTTCTTTATTCCTAACAATGGCGCGATTTTGCAAGATGGATTCTTACCAATATTTTTCCAGATGCAGACTTCCCGGCTCCTTGTGGGTGCCTTTCGCATAGCCCCGTTCACCTAGAATCTCAATCCCAGATTGAATCATACCCGGATGGCCGCAGAGAAAGATATCGGTTTTGGTCGGATTGAGATCAAACCCGCACAGCTCCGACAGTTCAGGCTTCACCAGCCAGTCGTTGAGGCGACCGGTACGCCCTTTCCAATCGTGGTCTCTCACAGGGTCGGAGACCACTGGCAGGTAGACAAAGCGCGGACAGGCTCGAGCCAGCGCCTCCAACTCACCACGATAGCCAAGATCCCAGGAGTAGCGCGCCCCATGCATAATGGTGATGGCCCGTACCGGGCACCCCTCCTCGCCCAGGGCCATGGTTCTCACCATACTGATGTAGGGCGCAAGACCGGTTCCGGTGCCCACCAGCAGGATACTCTTACCGGAGTCCACCTTATCCAGGGTAAAGACCCCTCGACCCTTATCGCCCATAAAGAGCCGGTCACCCTCCTTGAGGGCAAACAGGCGCGGGGTTAATTCGCCGCTGGTGACCAGGGAGACGTAGAACTCCACAAAGTCGCCATCCAGCGTCCCGGAGCTGATGGAGTAGGCTCTGCGCGCCAATCGTTCCATCTTTTCCGGCGGCACCTCATCGGGGTCGGCTCCGGCAATGCGCGGTTCCGACTTTCTCAAGCCCAGCACGGTGAACTGACCGGGGCTGAAATCAAAGGGCTCCTTATCGGGCTTGACGCGCAAAATCAATATTTTCGGGGTGACGACAATGCGGGCTATCAGGGTCGCGTTGTAGGCTACTTTCTTAGGCATGCAGCGCTCTCCGGGTAGTGGCTCAGCGCCTGCCCTGATAAGCGTGGCGCTTGTTGTTGGTGTGGACTACCTAGTTCTGACCGGTATTTGGCGTGTCAGTTCCATCTTGGGGTAGTGTGGACCTCTTTGGATATTATTCAGACGGAATCCTGATCATCCCATGAGCGTTAAAAACAGCACCGGCCAATCTGCCGGATCATGGTATCGATCAGATAAGATGGCGTCTACTCGCCCCATCACACCCAACCCCATGTGAACCATTTTTTACATGATTCCAGCATGTTAATATTCCATACTATTTTATGATCCTGGCTTTATAATTTGCCGCACCCCACCAGAGGATGCTCCCATGAACTCAAATACCCCCACCGATGAGTTCTTCATCCCCGCCAACAACTGCCCCATTGAGATTACCTTCGAGGGTCTGATTATCGTCAAAGGACACCTATTGCGCGCCACGCCCTCCTTGGCCCATATCGATATCGGCAAACAGTCGGCTCCCAAGGCCGCCACCTGCTTTATTCGGGGAACCATCAACGACCAGCCGTTCTATACCCGCGCCAAGTGGGACAAACAAACCCGGAAGAAACACTGGATCGTCGAAATTGAGAATGGCATCACCATCTATAAGGCACTGGCCCGGAGCCACATCTATCGCCAGCCCTCCACCATGCAGCAGCTCATCACCTCCAATAAGGTCATGCCCATCGTCAAACACTCGACAGAGAGAAATCCCCAGCGGAAACTTAACTGCTGGGAGTACAGCCAATGCGGCAAAGAGAACTACTGCCTGTCGGGAACATCCACCACCTATGATGGCATTTTCGGCGGCAAAAATGGTGGGCGGTTCTGCGCCTTTATCGAAGGAACACTCTGCAAGGATGGGATTCCCATGGATACCATGGAGAAGATGAAGAAGTGCGCCAAATGCGACTTCTTCAAGGAGATTATTTCAGACGCCATCGGCTAAGCCTCTAACCAGCCCCGCTTGACCCACACCCCTATGACCGCCAAAATATCTCCATAGATCATCCCAAGCAGCGCAGAACAGATCGAAAGAATTCCATGACCCAACCCACGCTTCCCATTCTATTGGCAGCGATCTTCATTGCCCTTTCACCGTGGCAAGCGCAATCGGCCCACAGTGCCAAAAGTCGAGATTGGACCCTTACTTCCTCCCGGGACAATCAACTTATCCCCAACATGCGAAAAGCCCTGGCAAATAAGGGCCACCCCCCATCTATGCTCAGAGACCGCATTCATATGGCGCTACGGTTTCACCACGCTCTGCACTGGAGCCTGAAAAGCCACCTCAAGATTCCCGACTCGGAGGCTAGCCAGCGTGTTGCGCGTCTCCGTATGCTGCACCACCAGTGCCGCTACACCCAAGCATGCGCCGTAGATGAGATAGCCACTCTGTTACAACAGGTGAAGCAACGACTCATCGCCATATCCGAGAGCTTCCCAAGCGGTGGCACCCAGAGCGCCCAAGCGGCCAACCTGGCCCTGGCCGCCCGCGTGGCGACCCTTGAAGCCAAACTGAAACGCCCCTTTGCCAAGTCGTCTCAACCAGAGAGAAGCGCCCACGCCGAAGCGGCAGCGCTCTATACCCGTGCCGCCAAAACATTGGCCAGAAAGTCCCAACGCAGTGAGACCGAGCATCAGAGCGTAGCGGGCTATCTGCGTCAGGCTGCCGGCTCATGGCGGGCGGCTCGACAGCCCAAAAAGGCCCGCCCTTTGACCCGGCGTGCCCACGCCATCCATAGGGCACTGGAAGATGCCAAACTGGCACGGGAACGGAACAAAACGCTTGGACTTGAGAAGATGCGCCAGGAGGCGGAGAGAAGTCGGGCACTTGGAGAGCCCCAAGGCAAGCAGACCGCCCAGCTCTACAAGGATTGGCTGATGGCACTCCAGGGCCACTACGGCCCTAATCACATCAAGCTGGCAGACGGCC
>JADFWT010000116.1 GCA_015233785.1 Magnetococcales bacterium | reverse complement strand
GCGACCGATGATTTGCCACTGGATGAGAAGCAAATGGACGATGGATCCGATGCCGACGCAAATCCCTAGATGTGGCCCGCAATCCTGCCTTTCGGATCATGCCATCGTGCGCCTTGTGAGGTGCTCAGCATGAAGGAACTACAGGTTCGCCTTATCTTTTACGACCCGGATGAGGATGGTGATATCAACCTCTTTCCTATGATGCTGCGACAACTTCGAAATGCATTCAGCCGGGCACTAGCAAGAGCCTGTTCCGCATCACCGAAAGCTGCACCACCAACCCGTCAATTGACGAATGGCAGAGCGCAACACTTTCTTGCGAACAGGCTTTGTCAAATGGAGGGCTCACCCCGTCTCATACTCTCAAGCCCGATTCTTCCGAATGACTCGATAGCCATCCATGATGGGCATCTAAAGATCCATCAAGATTAGAAACATTGGACAATACACCTAAAGCCGCTATCCTCCAGCCCTTTGCTAATGGACCCCATGTTCGACAACGCGGTATCACAGGTTATCGATGAATCTCTGCTCAGAAGGCCAAGTTTGTCACTATAAAGATGAAATCCTCTCGGGTTTAACGGTGGCGTTGGCACTGGTGCCGGAAGCCATCGCCTTTGCCATTGTGGCACAGGTAGAGCCGCTGGTGGGGCTTTACGCCTCGTTTATTGTGGTCTTCATCACGGCGGTTATCGGCGGACGTCCCGGCATGATCTCCGGTGCTACCGGCGCTCTGGCCGTGGTTATGCTGGGCCTGGTAGTCATGCACGGCATCGAATATCTGTTTGCGGCGGTGCTCTTAATGGGAGTCATCCAGATACTGGCGGGTGCCCTGCGTCTGGGAAAATTTGTTCGACTTGTGCCCCATCCTGTGATGCTGGGCTTTGTCAACGGGCTGGCCATTGTGATCTTCTTAGCGCAAATCACCCAATTCAAAACCCCCGTCAGCGAAGGCGGCGCCATGGTCTGGATGGAGGGCCCCGCCCTGTGGACCCTGCTGGGATTGATTGCGCTCACCATGGGCATCATCCACTTTCTGCCGCGCTTCACCAAAGCCATACCCGCCTCTCTGGCCGGTATCCTGGTGGTCTCCACCCTCACGATTCTCTTTGAACTCCCCGCCCGCACCGTCGGCGATATTGCCTCCATTGCCGGTGGATTCCCAGATTTTCACATTCCCATGGTACCGTTCTCCTCGCCCCGGGAGATGATCGATACCCTGATGATTATCTTCCCCTACGCCATGGCCTTTGCCGCCATCGGCCTCACCGAGTCGCTGCTCACCATGACCGTCATCGACGAGATGACCGAAACCCGTGGACGTGGCAACAAAGAGTGTGTGGGACAGGGCCTGGCCAACATCACCTGCGGATTCTTCGGCGCCATGGGCGGCTGTGCCATGATCGGGCAATCCATGATCAACGTGAACTCGGGTGGACGCTGCCGGGTCTCGGGGATGGTTGCCGGGGCTTTCCTTTTGATTTTTATCATGTTCACCTCCGAGCTAATCTCAAGCATCCCCATGGCCGCGCTGGTGGGCGTGATGTTTATGGTGGTTATCGGAACCTTCGAGTGGTCCAGCTTTCGCATCCTCGGAAAAATCCCCAAATCGGATGCCTTTATTCTGGTCTCCGTCTCTGCCATCACCGTCATCACCGACAATCTGGCCATTGCCGTGCTCATCGGCGTGATTATCTCCGCGTTGGTCTTCGCCTGGAGTCATGCCAAACGGGTGGATGTGAAAATTACTCGGGATCGTGAGGATTCAAAGGTCTATGAGCTGCACGGCCCGCTCTTCTTTGGGTCCACACACGCGTTCCAAGCGCTCTTTGATCCCGCGACGGATCCTGATGATGTGGTGGTCGAGTTTAAATACTCACGGGTCTACGATCACTCTGGCATCGAGGCGATTGATATCCTGGCCGAACGCTATCTCAACGCCGATAAACGTCTGCATCTAAGATATCTCAGCCCGGAGTGCGTCACGCTGCTGAGTAAAGCCGGAGATCTGTGTGAGGTGAATGTCATCAAAGACCCAACCTACCGGGTGGCCGATGATCAACTCGCCTGAGCGCTATGATAGATCCTTGACGCCTATAACGAAAATTTCTCCGCACCGCCTTCGAAAAATATCTCTCCCCAGCCTATGTGGAGCAACTGGTCGCAGCCCCCGACAAACTTGCACGACAGGCCGAACGTCGTGAGATGACATTTCTATTTACGGCTCCTCGCTGTTTCAAGTGGGTGAATCCGGCTCTGTTTGTAGACCGGAAAGCATAAAGTGGGCGCTCCACCTTTGCATCGGGACCCGCACCCCCTGGACCCCATACAAAGGTCGTTCGTCCATTTATATTCCCGGATAGGCTACCCACTTGAAACAGCGAGGAGCCAACATGGCGAGGGTGCACCACCACCCGCATCCTCTGCACCTACCTATCCTCATCGGGCAACACCATACGCCGCAACACAAAAGGCAAGATCCCACCGTGACGATACCACTGCCACTCACGGTGGGTATCGATGCGCACGCCCAGAGTTATCGGCTTGACCGTGCCGTCGGCGCTACGGGCGTGGACCGTGAGCGTATCGGCAGCGGTGGCATCAGCAGCCGGAAGGGCTATGTCGTACTGCTCGTGACCGGTTAAACCCAGAGTGTCGGGGGTATCTCCAGCCTGGAACTGTAAGGGTAGGATCCCCATACCTACCAGATTGGTACGGTGGATGCGCTCGTAACTCACCGCCAATACCGCCTTGATGCCCAATAGATGCGGACCCTTGGCGGCCCAGTCCCGAGAGGATCCGGAACCATACTCGCGGCCCGCCACAACCACCATCGGCGTCGCCTCCTCACGATAACGCTGGGCGGCGGCGTAGACCGTCAGGCGCTCCCCTGTCGGCTGATAAATGGTCCAGCCGCCGGCATGATCGGGCGTTAGACGGTTCTGTAAGCGCACGTTGGCAAAGGTACCGCGCATCATCACCTCGTGATTGCCACGCCTTGCACCATAAGAGTTAAAAGCGTCTGCAGGAATGCCCTGCTCAATCAGGTAGCGACCCGCCGCGCTATCCGGGCCGATGGATCCGGCGGGGGAGATGTGATCGGTGGTGACCGAATCACCCAAAAACAGAAGTGCCCGTGCACCCTGGATGAGGGCTGGAGGCGTGGGTTGCCGGGTGACACCCTCCAAGTATGGCGGTCGCTTGATATAAGAGGAGTCAGGCTGCCAGTCGTAACGCGCCCCCTCTGGGGCCGGCAGGGCGTTCCAGGCCGGGGTGCCTGCAAAAAGCCCCGCATAGCCGCTTCTGTACGCCTTCTGATCTACCGACCTCTCCAGGGTCTCGGTCACCTCCTGATTGCTGGGCCAAATATCCCTTAGATAGACCGGCGCATCCTGAGCATCCTTGCCAATGGGATCCTTTGTCATATCGATATCGATCCGACCGGCCAAGGCAAACGCCACCACCAATGGCGGCGAGGCCAGATAGTTCTGTGCCACATCGGCATGAATGCGGCCTTCAAAGTTGCGGTTGCCCGACAGCACGGAGCAGACCTGAAGATCATCGGCATGAATCGCCTGAGAGAGGCTTGGATGCAGTGGGCCGGAGTTGCCTATGCAGGTGGTACAGCCAAAACCCACCAGGTGAAATCCAAGCTCCTCCAGAGGTGTCACCAGATGGGCTTTCTCCAGGTACTCCATCACCACGCGAGAGCCGGGAGCCAAGCTGGTTTTGACATGAGGCGAAACTTTTAGCCCCCGAGCATGCGCCTTGGCTGCCAGCAACCCTGCTGCCACCATCACCGCTGGATTGGAGGTGTTGGTGCAACTGGTGATGGCGGCGATGACGATACTGCCATCGCCTACCTGAGCAATATCGGGAATCAGAGGAATGTCCACCATGCGCGGCGCGTCGGCATGCTGGGGTTGGGCCTCACGAAAAGCCTGCTGAAAGGCCTGGCCGGTTTGACTCAGGGCCACACGATCTTGTGGGCGACGGGGCCCTGCCAGACTGGGCTCCACCTCGGACAGATCAAGCTCTAACAGGGCATCGAAGCAGATATCATCCTCCCGCTCCAGGTCGCGAAATAGCCCCTGAAGGCGAGCATAGGCTTCAATCAGGGCAATCTGATCTTCGTCGCGGTTGGAGAGGCGAAGATAGTGCAGAGTTTGATCGTCGATGGGGAAGAGAGAACTGGTGGCTCCAAATTCAGGAGTCATGTTGGCGATTGTTGCGCGATCCGCCAGCGAGAGTTGATCCAGCGCCGGACCGATAAACTCTATAAAACGCCCGACAACGCCCTTCCGACGCAACCGCTCTGTGAGGGTTAGCACCAGATCCGTCGCCGTGACACCCTCCCGCAATTGGCCGCTTAGACGCACCCCCGTTACCGGCGGAATGCGGATCGACAGCGGTTCGCCCAACATGGCCGCCTCCGCCTCAATGCCGCCCACACCCCAGCCCAACACCCCCAGACTGTTGATCATTGGCGTGTGAGAATCGGTGCCGACCAGCGTGTCCGGAAACGCTTCCAGCACGCCATCCACCGTCTCAGTGAAGACAACTTGGCTCAAATGTTCCAGATTGACCTGATGCACAATCCCGCGATCCGGTGGGGCAATTCGTAGATTGTCCAGGGCGTTTTGCCCCCAGCGCAAAAAGGTATAGCGCTCCCGGTTGCGCCCCATCTCCAGATCGGCGTTGTGATTGAAAGCCTCCGGCTTGGCGTAGGCATCCACCTGCACCGAATGATCAATCACCAGATCCGTTGGGCGCAGTGGGTTGATGCGCTGAGCATCGCCGCCCAAGTCGGCCACGGCATCGCGCATCGCCGCCAAATCCACCAGCGCCGGAACCCCGGTGAAATCCTGTAATAGAATTCGGGCAGGATAGAAGGCTATGTCATGGGCTCCACTTTGATCGCCTGCGGCTACCCGCTCTATCTCCTCACGGGTGATGGTCTCGCCGTCCTCGTGGCGCAGCAGGTTTTCCAACAAAATGCGATGGCTTATGGGAAGACGACGCCAGTTGAATAAGGGGGTCAGTGCGTCCAGACGATAGATGCGGTAGGATTGTGTGCCTACTTTCAACATCGATTGGGCCTTGAATGAGTCGTGCATGATAAGAGGCTCCTTTAGAGCAACATCGCGTTGGGCACTTGTTGATTGGGGCATTCTCTCTTCGGGCTTCAAACAGGCCCGAACAGCGCGGCGGTTGCATTCATCCAGTCTGCCGATTGCTCCGACATGCTTTTGTACCAATCTTCCATATCACATCTTTGGTGACAAATGCGATTATTCCACGTCATGATCCTCCATCTTTGGTATACTTGTAGAGTGGGAAAGAGGGGATAACGCCACCAAGGCATGAAGGGTTCCTTTATGTTCATGGATTGGGATGTGCATACGACTTCGCCCTCCAGCGTGATAGAGAACGCCCTCCCCCGGCTCGGATTCACTGCGGCTCTGATCGTACTGATTCTGATGCCATTTTTTGTGGTGACCCCTGCCCACGCCTCGCCACTCACCATCGCCGTCACCAAGATCCGCCCCTACAGCTTTCTCGACGCCCACGGTGCTCCCACAGGAGCGCTCATCGACTATTGGCGACTCTGGTCGAAGAAAACCGGCCACCCCATTCAGTTCAAGATGCTACCTTGGGGCAAGACCATCCAGCAGGCCCGCACCGGTGCTGTGGATATCATCGGCGGCATCTTCTATACCCCGGAGCGGGACAAACTCCTTGCGTTCAGCACCCCCTTTTTTGATTTCCGCTCTACGCTCTTCTATCGCCTACACGAATCCATCTCCGGCTGGTCCGACCTGAAAGGCAAACGGGTCGGCGTGGTCCAATCGGACTTTCACGCCGACCTACTCGCAAAACATGCCCCGGAAGCTATTCCCATTGAGCACACCCACTACCATGAAATCGTTCAGTCCGCCCTGAATGGAAAAGTGGACGCCTTTCTTATGGAACATGTGGTGGGGCTCCACTATCTTAACCGTTATCATGGCCTTGATCGGATGCGCATGGTCCCCGAACCTATGGATATGTTGGCGCTGCGCTCGGCTGTCCGGGAAGGAAACGTTGCGCTGCTACGCACCATCAATGAAGGCATGGCCGACATCTCCCAACAGGAGCTGACCGCCATCATCCGGCGCTGGACCGGCGGTCAACAGCAACCGGTCACCATCCTGACCCCCAACATCCCACCGGTCAGCTTTATGCAAGAGGGAGAGCTGACCGGGTTAGGGGTGGAGGTGGTGCGAGAAATTTTAAAACGACTGGGACGGGACGACCCAATCCGACTTACACTCTGGTCGGAAGCGTTCCAACGTGTCCAGAAAGAGCCCTATACCGTTCTCATGCCTCCCTCAAGAACACCGGAACGAGAAGCGCTGTTTCAATGGGTTGGGCCATTAATTCCAGAAAAACTCTACCTGTTTGGACGCAAGGACGGACCCACCACACAATTAAAACAGCTTCAAACGGGCGCGGTTAAAGGGTACGCCTCGGAACGCTGGTTGAGGGAGAACGGCTACAGAGTACACGCCTTCCCCTCCCCCAAGGAGGGCATTCAAGCACTGGTCAAAGGCGAAATCGATCTCTGGATCAACAGCAACATCACCATGGCCCACACGGCCCAGGAGGCCGGAGTAGACCATCAACAGCTCCAAACGGTCAAAGCGGTGCGGGATCTTCCGGCCTTTCTGGCCTTCTCTCCCACCACGAGCCAAGCCGTGGTACAGCAGTGGCAGCGCACCCTAAATGAAATCAAACTCGATGGAACCTTTGACCGCATCGTGCAAAAATGGGTTCCCTTAAGCAGCATTAGCGCCCAGACGACGGAATCACCCCAAGCACCCTCACTCAACCTGACGCCCGATGAGCGCGCCTGGATTCGCAAGCACCCGGTGATTCGCGCCCAGAACCAGATGGATTGGGCACCTTTCGACTTCAACGAAGGGGGCAAGCCCGCCGGGTATGCTGTGGATCTGATGAATCTGGCCGCCAAGCGCGCCGGATTGCAAGTAACCTATGTCAGCGGTCCCTCGTGGAGCGCGTTCATGGCGATGCTCAAGCGCAATGAGATCGACGT
>JADFWT010000115.1 GCA_015233785.1 Magnetococcales bacterium | reverse complement strand
GGAAGATCCGATGTTCATTCTCTACACCTCCGGTTCCACCGGCAAGCCCAAGGGGGTTCAACACGCCACGGGAGGATATCTTCTCTATACCGCCATGACCCACAAGTACATTTTTGATTACCATGACGGCGATGTGTACTGGTGTACGGCGGATGTGGGCTGGGTCACTGGTCACACCTACATTGTTTACGGCCCGCTGGCCAACGGCGCGATCACCATGATGTTTGAAGGGGTGCCTACCTATCCTGACGCCTCCCGTTTTTGGCAGGTGGTGGATAAGCATCAGGTCAACACCTTCTATACCGCCCCTACCGCCCTTCGTTCTTTGATGGGGCAGGGCGATGATTTTGTTAAGAATACAAGCCGTAGTTCCCTTCGTCTGCTGGGCACGGTGGGTGAGCCCATCAATCCAGAGGCGTGGGAGTGGTACCACCGTTCTATTGGTGAGGAGCGCTGCCCCATCGTCGATACCTGGTGGCAGACCGAGACCGGCGGCATTATGATTTCGCCCATTCCCGGCGCTGTACCCACCAAGCCCGGCTCCGCCACACTGCCGTTTTTCGGCATCAAACCGCAGATTGTGGATGAGCAAGGCAACGATCTGGAGGGAGCCGCCAGCGGTATTCTCACCATAACCGGTTCTTGGCCGGGGCAGATGCGCACTGTGTATGGTGACCATCAACGCTTTTACGATACCTACTTCTCCCGCTTTCCGGGGCGCTACTTCCCGGGTGATGGATGTCGCCGGGATGAGGATGGCTACTACTGGATCACCGGGCGAGTGGATGATGTGATCATCGTCTCCGGCCATAATCTGGGCACCGCAGAGATTGAGAGCGCCCTGGTACTGCATGACAAGGTGGCGGAAGCGGCTCTGGTTGGCTGTCCCCATGAGATCAAGGGGCAGGGGCTCTATGCCTTTGTAACTCTGATGGTGGGCGTGGAGCCCTCCGACGCGCTGCGTAAAGAGCTGGAGTTGTTGGTGCGAAAAGAGATCGGACCCATCGCGCATCTGGATGTGATTCAGTGGGCACCGGGTCTGCCCAAGACCCGTTCCGGTAAGATTATGCGCCGTATTCTGCGCAAAATTGCTACCAATGAAGTGGAAGAGATGGGCGATACGTCAACGTTGGCTGATCCATCCGTGGTTCAATCATTGATCGACAATCGACCGAAAGCCTGATTGGATTCATCTTTTCCAGAATACCAACCAATATGTGTCGGGGCGTTTTTGAAAAAGAGGCGCCCCGAATTATTATAACGAGTTGGATAAAAAGGTTTAATTTCTACACAGGGGAATATTATGACTGAACAGGAGAGAGAGGTTGGTAAAGCCTATTGGGCGGCCAATCTCCGTTTGATGATGGTCTGTCTAACCATATGGTTTGTGGTCTCATATGGATTTGGCATTCTGCTGGTGGATGTGCTTAACAATATTGAGTTCGGCGGCTTCAAGTTGGGCTTCTGGTTTGCTCAGCAGGGCTCTATCTATACATTTGTCATCCTCATCTTCATCTATGCGATTCAGATGAACCGGATTGACCGTAAATTCAACGTACATGAGGATTGAGGATAGACCCCATGGATCTGCAAACATTGACCTATATAATCGTGGGGCTCAGTTTTGCCCTGTATATCGGTATTGCCATCTGGTCCCGCGCGGCAAACACCGGTGAATTCTATGTGGCGGGCAAGGGTGTTCATCCCATTGCCAACGGTATGGCCACAGCTGCGGACTGGATGTCGGCGGCTTCGTTTATCTCCATGGCGGGTCTGATCGCCTTTCTAGGCTACGGCGGCTCGGTCTACCTGATGGGATGGACCGGCGGCTATGTGCTGCTGGCAACCCTGTTGGCACCCTATCTGCGTAAGTATGGCAAGTTTACCGTGCCGCAGTTTATCGGCGGGCGTTACTACTCCAAGTCCGCTTCGCTGGTGGCTATCATCTGCCTGATTTTTATCTCCTTCACCTATGTCGCGGGTCAAATGCGCGGCGTTGGCATCGTCTTCTCCCGCTTTTTGGAAGTGGATATTGTCACTGGTCTGGTGGTAGGCATGGGCGTGGTGTTTATCTATGCGGTTCTGGGCGGCATGAAAGGCATCACCTACACGCAGGTGGCCCAATATTGCGTGTTGATTTTCGCCTATACGGTTCCTGCGGTTTTTATCGCGTTGCAGATGACCGGCGAATTTATGCCGCAGATCGCCTTCGGCAGCACGCTGACCGACGGCTCCGGCTATATGCTGGAACGGCTTAATCAAGTGGTGACCGATCTCGGCTTTATTGAGTACACCAAAGGCCCCAAGAGCACCATTGACGTCTTTTTTATCACCCTGGCGCTGATGGTGGGTACGGCAGGTCTTCCCCATGTGATCGTGCGTTTCTTCACGGTTCCCAAGGTGCGTGATGCCCGTTCATCGGCTGGTTGGGCGTTGGTGTTTATCGCGCTTCTCTACACCACGGCTCCGGCTGTGGGTGCCATGGCTCGCATGAACCTCACCGATACCATTCAGACCGGTCAGGTGGGCACCGTCACCGGCAACATCGAGTACAGCAAGCGTCCCGAATGGATGAAGCGTTGGGAGCCCACTGGCCTTCTTAAATTCACCGATAAAAATGGTGATGGCCGTATTCAGTACTACAACGATAAAAATCCCACGTTTGCCAAAAATGCCGAAGAGAACTACGGCTGGAAAGGCAACGAGTTGAAGGTGGATCGTGATATCATGGTGTTGGCCAACCCGGAGATTGCCGGTCTTCCCGACTGGGTGATCGCTCTGGTGGCGGCGGGTGGTATTGCAGCGGCGCTCTCCACGGCAGCAGGATTGTTGCTGGTGATCTCTGCGGCCATCTCCCACGATCTTCTCAAGGGCATTTTGGTGCCGAACATCTCTGAGAAGTCGGAGCTGTTGGCGGGTCGTATGGCGGCGGCTGTGGCCATCTGTATCGCCGGTTATCTAGGCTACAATCCACCCGGCTTTGTGGCCCAGGTGGTGGCGTTTGCCTTTGGTCTGGCGGCTTCTTCGCTGTTCCCGGCCATTCTGATGGGTATCTTCAGCAAGCGCATCAATCGCGAAGGTGCCATCGCCGGTATGTTGGTGGGTCTGATCTTCACCATGGGCTACATCATCTACTTTAAGGGCGTATTCATTGAGCCCATGGCGAGTAACGTACCGGCCAACTGGTTGTTCGGTATTTCGCCAGAAGGGATTGGCGGCGTCGGCATGATTCTCAACTTTGCCACGGCCTTCCTGATCTCCAGTATCACCAAAGCGCCTCCTCAAGAGGTGCAGGACATGGTGGAAGAGATTCGTATTCCTCGCGGTTCTGGTGCCGCGACGGGTCACTAAGTCTCTACTGACCATCTCCGCAGTACCCGCGAGCCCCGATTATGGGGCTCGCGGCATTTTTAAAGGTCGAGAGGTGAGATGTGAAAGTTGAATTTATCGAAATATTGGACTTTCTGAATAGCTGTCCGCCATTCGATGCCTTGCCGGATGAAGAGCGAGAGACGCTGCCGCCCAAATTGACGGTGCGTTATGCCCGACGTGGTCAACTGATTATGGAGCCCGGCGAGATGCTGGACTCCTTGCAGATTATTCGCACCGGCGCAGTGGAGATTCACATGCGGGATGGACGGCTGCTTACCCGTCTTGAAGAGGGCCATATTTTTGGAGCGCAAACTCTGCTGCGAGGTCGTCGGATCTTCAGTAAGGTAACCGCCATTGAAGATTCGCTCATCTATCAGCTTCCTTCGGACGATTTTTTTTCGTTATTTAAGCAATATTATGATTTCAAAGTCTTTTTTGGGCCGGTAGGTGGAGACCGTTTACGGCGTGCCATACGCAAGAATGAGGAGACCGGCTTCGGCTCCGTGCAGGGGATGAACACCTTGTTGGCGGATCTCATCACGCGGGAACCGGTCTGGGTCTCCTCGGATGCCCCCATTATGGATGCAGCCCAGATGATGGTTCAAGAGCGGGTCTCCTCGCTGTTGATTATGGATGATGGCCGTTTGACAGGGCTGATTACCGATCAGGATATTCGTCGTCGGGTGGTGGCCAGGGGGCGCGCTTATTCCGATCCTGTTGGGACGGTGATGACCGGAAAACCGGTCTCCATTGTGGATCGTCGTACCGCATTCGATGCACTGATCAAGATGGCCAAGTACAACATTCACCATCTTCCGGTGCATCGTGGAGAAGAGGTGCTGGGGTTGGTGACCCCTTCGGATCTGGATCCATATCAACGCACATCGGTGGTCTATTTGGTAGGCGAGATCGCCAAAATGAGTACGGTGGAGGAGTTGCGGACCTCTAGTCTTCAGATTCCCAAGCTGTTTCTCTCCCTGTCTGAATCGGGGGCCTCGGCCCATAAGATCTGTCACACGCTGACCGTGGTGGCCAACTCTATCGCCCAGAATATTCTGAAAATTGCCGAAGAGACTCTGGGCGAGCCGCCGGTTGCCTATGCCTGGGTCGCCACCGGCTCTCAAGCCCGTGATGAGCTGACTGTGCAGTCGGACCAGGATAACTGCTTGATTCTAGAAGATGAGTACGATCCGGATCTGCATGGCGACTATTTCAAGAGATTTTCCGAGTTTGTCTGTCGAGCCTTGGATCAGTGTGGGTATGTATTTTGTCCTGGGGATTCCATGGCCAGCAATTCCCAATGGCGGCAACCACTTTCGGTGTGGAAAGAGTACTTTGATCGCTGGATCAACGAACCGGATCCAAGATCCATCATGTTTTGCGGTATCTTTTTTGATATGAAGTTCATCCATGGCGATGAGCGGCTGTTTTGGAAATTACGGGAATGCGTCGCCCATCACGCCAGCCAGAATCAGATATTTTTGGCGTATATGGCGGCCAACGCGCTCAGTCACAGGCCACCTCTGGGTATCTTTCGCAGTTTTGTCTTGGAGCATGAAGGACAGCATCACGATATGCTGGACCTGAAGAAGAACGGCGTGATTCCGGTGGTGGATCTGGCCCGCGTTAACGCCTTGAAGGATGGCATCCAGGTGGTCAATACCCGGTCGCGCATTCAGGCATCGCAGAAGGTGGGGGGGCTCAGTACCAGCGGGGCGCGAGACCTGTTGGCAGCGTTAAATTTTATCAACAATACCAGGCTGCGTTACCACGCCCGATTGATGGTGATGGGCAAAGAACCGGATAATTTTTTTCCACCGGATGATCTTTCGGATTTGGAGCGGCATCATCTGAAGGATGCCTTCTCCGTGGTCCAGACTATCCAATCGGCTTTGGAGCAGCGTTATCAACTTTCTCGATTCAAGTAGGTTGATGGCTGGGACCATAAGGCGCTTTGGCAGGGGGTCAGCATCATGAGTGGGTTTCTGCACCAATTCTCACGGCTTGAGATTAAACGGCGGCACCTGCTAAAGAGCGCCCCGGAAGGGCCTATGCGCGACTATCTATCTCAGCCGTTTCCCAGCCGCCGGAAGCGTTATGAGGAGCTGCGTTATCTGGCGCTGGATACCGAGACTACTGGGCTGGATGACCTGCACGATCAGATTTTGAGTATTGGTTATGTGCCTATTGATGGGTTGGGCATTCACCTTCGGGATGCGGCTTATCATCTGGTCAAACCTTACCGGGAGATACCGGAGCAGTCGGTGGTGATCCACGGCTTGACCGATGATGAAGTTTACTCAGCGGATTCCATTGAGTCGGTGCTTCCCAAGGTTCTCAAGGCGTTGAAGGGGCGAGTTCTTATTGCTCATTATGCTTCGTTGGATCTGCGTTTTTTAGGCTGGGCTTGCCGTCGCACTTACCGTTGTCCGCTATTGGTTCCAGTGATCGATACGCTGGATCTGGAGTACCGCACCATGCGCCATCGGAACCAATATCCCAAGAAGGGCGAAATGACGCTGGACGCTTTGCGGGTTCTCTACAATCTGCCCCGCTACCGAGCGCACAACGCCTTATCCGATGCACTGGCAGCAGGTGAACTGTTCATGGCCCAGGCCAGTCATCGGGCTGGAAGGCGTCGCCTGCTGTTTGGTGATCTGGCCAGTTGAGCGCCAGGATCCCCAAATGAGTCGGGGCTTGAAGATGTTACACTTCAAGCCCCGATCGCATGAACACGGATCACCTAGCGACGTCCGGTTTTCTTCTTCTCTGCATGTTCCTGAACTTCATGGGCCAGGGTGTCCAGCGTCTCATTGACGGCGGCCATGATATTCTCGGCCTCCTTAGTGGCGGTGATGGATTTCCCTGCTAGGTTGACCACGGCCTTGGCCATTGCCGGGTTCTGCTTATGGTGCGGATTCTTCTCAACGGTCATCCGGGCGTGGGTTAGTGGACCAAATCGCTTATCCAGATTGTTCATACGCTTCTGGATACGCTCACGCAATTCGTTGCCGATCTCGACTTGCCGTCCTTCAATTTTGATGTCCAAGGTCTTTTGTCTCCTTACCGAAGGTTCGATATAAGAGTGATTGGCATGCTCTTCCAAGCTGGGAAGAGACACTGCCTTGTTAGTAAGAGTATCACATCATCCAATAAAAATGATGACGAAATAAGAGATCAATGACGCTTCAGCCTAGCGCCATTCTATCAACCGGCCCCAACTACGGCCAGCAAAACACCCGCTGCTACCGCAGAGCCGATGACACCTGCGACATTAGGTCCCATAGCGTGCATGAGTAAAAAGTTGTGCGGATTGGACTCCAGCCCCACCTTGTTGGCCACCCGAGCTGCCATGGGTACCGCAGAGACGCCGGCAGCCCCGATCAGTGGATTGACCTTGCCGCCGCTAAGACGGTGCATCAGCTTACCCATCAGCAGGCCGGAGGCGGTGCCGACGCTAAAGGCGATCATTCCCAAAATCAGAATGCCCAGGGTCTCCACCGATAGAAACGAATCCGACGCCAGTTTGGTGCCCACGGCCAATCCCAGAAAGATGGTGACAATATTGATCAGCTCATTCTGTGCAGTTTTGGAGAGGCGTTCCACAACCCCCGCTTCCCGTAGCAGATTACCAAAAGTAAGCATACCGATCAGTGGTGCCGCTGTGGGTAGAAACAGCAGACAGAGAAACAGAGCGGTCAGTGGAAAGAGAATCTTCTCCAACCGAGAGACGGGCCGTAGTTGGGTCATTACAACTTGGCGCTCTTCTTCAGTGGTGAGCAGTTTCATGATGGGGGGCT
>JADFWT010000114.1 GCA_015233785.1 Magnetococcales bacterium | reverse complement strand
CCCTGACTCAGGCTCCCGACATCTGCCGAAATATACGGGCTCGGTTCATCATCCATTAATGATCGGCATGCTCTAATAGATCCCTCTTTAAACCTCAATAGATACAGGAGGTAAACATGGATCTGGAGCAAACAGAATCCCATCCAAAACGCCTGACCGGTGAGCATGGGGAGTTCACGGTCGATGAGAGCGGCATCTATTTTCATTTTCCCCACTCCGATGACGAAGAGCCCAAACCCCCCTTATGGATCGGCTCCCCACTCCATATCACCGCCCGCACCCGTGATGATATTGTCGGTGTACTGCACTATCGGGATCTGCTCAAGACCGATCTTAGAAGCCTTTCCGGCTCCGAAGAGATTGCAAAACTGCTGCGTCGTCCGGTGATGGTTCCCGAAAAGCGGCTGGTTACCGATCTATTCAACACCTTTAGCGAGCGCAAGCTCTCCATCGCCCTGGTGGTGGATGAGTTCGGCAGCGTGATTGGCCTGATCACCATGGAGAATATCCTCAGGAGCATCTTTGGGGATGTGGGCGGTATGCACCAGAATAGCGAAGCCGCGGAAGCCGACGGCATCGTTGAAGAGCAGGAGTCGGGGGTCTATCTCATTGATGCTGCCATGTCGGTGAGCGCCTTCAATCGCACCATGGAATCAAAACTTGATCCCATGGGCTCTTCCATCCTGTCTGGTCTGCTGCTCAACCTCTACGGCGAACTTCCAGATGAGGGCGCGCACGTGGTTTACGGGGGATGGCGCTTCGATATCGAAAAGGTGGCGGGCAACCGCATCACCCTGGTTAAGGCATTCCAGGTAGAGATGGAAGAGGAACCCGACGAGGCTGAAGAGCCGGAAGAGTTGGAGATGCCGGTGCATCACCATTGAGGCTTCTGTGCTTCGAAGCTGTTTTCCAAACCATTCAAACCCCCCTTTCTGATTGGGAGTTGTTGATATGTCGGTTCAAATGATGATTATGCTGATGGGCTTATGTCTCATCGTTGAAGGATTTTTCTCCGGCTCGGAAATTGGCGTGGTGAGCGCTGACCGGCTGAAATTGCGTCACATGGCCGCCAAAGGCAATCGGGGTGCCCGACTGGCGGTTGAGATGTTGAAAAAGCCTGAGTGGTTGCTCTCTACCACGTTGGTGGGCACCAACATTGCCATCGTCTCCAACACCACGCTGGCCACACTGCTTGCGGTTGAGCTGTTCGGGCCGAAGTACAGCTGGATGGCCATTCCCATTGTGGCACCGTTGATCTGGGTATTTGGCGAGATCGTGCCCAAAAGCATCTTTCAGCAGCGGGCCGATCAGTTGACCCCCAAGGTGATCTTTGTACTTAAGGCGGCGTCGGTTGTCTTCTTCCCCATCTTGATGTTCTTCACCACCATGACCAAAATGCTCACCCGCGTCCTCAAGGGTAAACAGGAAAAAAGCATGTTTACCCTGCGGGAGGAGATAGACCTGATTCTACAGATGGATAGCGGCGGTGGGGATATCAGCAAGGTGGAGAGGCAGATGATTCTGCGGGCTTTCGACTATGGCCGCACCCAGACGCGGGATATTATGATTCCCTATGTGGACGTAAACTCCATCGCCAATACCGCTACCTGTCAGGAGACTTTGGAGATGGCCGGACGTCAGGGCCATCCGTTGTTGCCGGTTTTTGATGGCCGTGTAGATCGAGTGGTGGGACAGATCAGTACGCTGGATCTTTTGGGCGAAGCAGGGGATGTGCCGATTAAATCCTTCATCAAGCCGATCCGCTTTGTCTACGGCTCCAAGAGGCTGGAAGAGCTGCTGGACACCTTCCGACGGGATGGAGATCGAATCGCCATCGTAGTGGATGAGTTCGGTGGTGCCGATGGTCTGATCAGTATGAAAGATATTATGGAGAGAATCGTCGGCAGCATCAAACACGAGCACGCCATTTCCCATGATGGCGACCAAGTCGGTGATGATATCGTCAAAGTCAACGATGGCGAATACATGGTGAATCCACGCATGGATCTGGTGGCGTTCAAGCAGGTTACGGGTATTCATCTGAACGATGCAGACGGTAACTTCGAGACCCTCTCCGGCTTTCTTCTGGAGATGTTCGGCGATATCCCCCAGAAAGATGCCGTCTATGAGTTTGAGGGGAACCGTTTTATCGTGGAAGCGTGCAGCGATAAGCGTATTGAGGTGGTGCGCGTTGCCACCTCTAGCGGTTGATCAAGCGGAAAACAGGGCGTCATGCGGGTATTGATTGTGGAAGACGATCCGGCCTTGAGTCGGCGACTGAAGCAGGCCCTCTCCAGTGCTGGTTTCGCAGGGGATGTCGTCGACAACGGCCATGACGCCGAATGGATGGGGCTCCAGACCGACTACCAGGCGGCTGTTCTGGACCTGGGGTTGCCGGGTCAGTCGGGACTGTTGGTGCTCAAGGCGTGGCGGCGGCGACGTTTGTCGCTGCCGGTGCTGATCCTCTCCGCACGGGATGCCTGGCATCAACGGGTGGAGGGGTTCCACGCCGGAGCTGACGATTATCTGGGTAAACCGTTCCATATGGATGAACTCATCGCTCGGCTTCAGGCGCTGATCCGGCGCACCCAAACCGGCGAACAGGGGGCGGTTCAGAGCCACGGCTTCATCCTGGATGAGCAGCGCCAGAGCGTAGAGGACTCCAGCGGCACCACCCATGAACTAACCGGCATGGAGTTCCGGCTGCTACGCTGCTTCATGCTGCGGCCCGATGCAGTACTTTCCAAAGATGTGTTGATCGATCAGCTCTACCATCACGACGCCGATGCCGAAAATGCCACCAACACCGTGGAGGTCTATATCAACCGCCTACGCAAAAAATTGGGGCGGGAGAGTATTCGTACCAAGTGGGGCCAGGGGTACCATTTTCGGGGAAATCGTGAATGAGCAAAGGGCAACGCACCCTGAAATACCGATTTCTCGTGCCTATCGGGCTGAGCCTGTTTCTGGTTCTGTCTGGGGTGTGGGGGTTGACAGGGATGGCGGCCCGCACCCTGACCGAAGGGTACATCTCCGAGCGTATCGAACACGAAATCGATAGTTTGCTGGCCGAACTCAATCTGGATGACCACGATCTGGCCAGGTTGGATGAAGGCCACGCCGACGTGGTGTTTCGTCACGCTTTCTCCGGTCTCTATTTTCAGATTCGGCTGCTGGATGAGGCGGGTGGCGTCCGTCAATCTTTAAGCTCCCGTTCTCTGAATGGCCAGGATCTGGCCTCGTTTGATCACCACGGGGTACGTCACGCCCGCTTTAAAACCCTCGGCCCCCGAGGTGCTCACCTGTTGGGGGTGACCCGCACCCTCACCATTCGTGAACAGCGGCTGATGATCTCCGTGGCTGAAGATGTAGATCTCTACGAAGGACATTTTCAACAGTTTCTCATGCTTACCGCCGGGCTCTCATTGGGGGGGTTTGCGCTGCTGCTCGGTGCGTTGCTGATTTTGCTTAACCGGGGCTTACACCCCTTTGCTCGCCTGAAGCGCCAACTGCACCATCTCTCTGACGGCACCATCCGCCGCCTGGATGAGGAGGTGCCTGAAGAGGTTGGGCCCCTGGTCCGTCAGATCAACTGGATGCTGGAGACGGCTGAACAGCGAGTGAAACGTACCCGTGTGGCCCTGGATAATATGGCCCACTCCCTGAAGCGTCCTCTGACCTTGCTGATGCAGACCGCGGACGACCCGGAGTTGGCCTCCCTCACGGAGCAGCGACGCCTTCTGATGCAGAACAGCCGCCTGATGCACAATGTCATTGAGCGCACTCTGCGCCGGGCGAGGCTGGTGGATACCTCTCTTCCCGGTCAGCAGTTCTCCATGGCCGATGAGATTCCGGTGTTGATTCACACCGTGAAGAGTCTCTACTACAAGAAGCAACTGGAGATAGAGCTGGACCTTCGGGTGGAGATGACCTGCACCTGTGATCGGGAGGAGATGCTGGAGCTGTTGGGCAATCTTCTGGATAACGCCTGCAAATGGGGTAAATTAAACATTCTGCTCACGGTGGAGAAGGATGGCGAAGGGATTTGCTGCACGGTGGAAGATGATGGACCAGGCTGCACCGAGACGTTGCTCCATACCCTCACCCGGCGGGGAACGCGTCTGGATGAAGAGACGGAGGGCCACGGTCTGGGGCTGGCCATTTGCCAGGAGATTGCCCACCAGTTGGGAGGGCGTCTGGAGCTTGGAAAGTCCTCTCGTTTGGGAGGCTTTCTGGCACGCTGCCATCTG
The DNA here is from genome assembly GCA_015233785.1 of Magnetococcales bacterium. GTDB lineage: Bacteria > Pseudomonadota > Magnetococcia > Magnetococcales > JADFWT01 > JADFWT01. Next base: position 2,950 of record JADFWT010000114.1, on the reverse strand, counting down.
CCCGGGAGTTGAGCGTCGGCATCTCCCCGGCAGCTTGACAATCGGGCGTTATGACCTGATGATCGTGCCATCTTGGGCATCCCCCCTTGCTACCGGGGATTGAAACGGGAACCTGGTGAGAATCCAGGACTGTCGCGCAGCGGTATTGGGAGACGAAGACGGCTCGGCATCTGATGTCAGGCACTGCTCCGCAAGGGGTGGGAAGCTGCCGTCCAAGGCCGGTTTCAGCATGGAAACCACACCCCCTAAGTCCGAAGACCAGCCCGAAGATCTCTTTTGACGCGAGCCTTCGCGAGAAAGGCTTCGGGTGCGTCCCCGATTCTCCCTCTCGAAGGTTCATCCGCTTGGTTGTTTGGAAGGATGAACCATGCATATCATGGAAGGTTTTCTACCTCCGCTTCATGCCGCTGCCTGGAGCGCTGCCTCGCTGCCCTTTCTGCTGGCCGGAGCCCGCCGTATCAAACAGACTCTGAAAGAGCACCCGGAGACCAAGCTTTTGCTGGGTGCTTCGGCCGCTTTTGCCTTTGTGCTGTCGGCCTTGAAGCTCCCTTCGGTGACCGGTAGTAGCTCCCACCCTACCGGAACCGGCCTGGGGGCGCTGCTGTTCGGCCCGTCGGTGATGGCGGTATTGGGGGCCGTCGTGCTGCTGTTTCAGGCGCTATTGTTGGCCCATGGCGGGCTCTCCACAATGGGTGCCAACCTGTTCGCCATGGGCATTGCCGGGCCTTACGTGGCCTACGGTGTTCATCGGACGTTGGTGGGGGTTCGTGTCAAACAGGGGGTGGCCATCCTGCTGGCGACGGCGCTGGGCTGTCTCGCCACCTATATGGTCACCGCGCTGCAACTGGGCCTTGCCTTTCCCGATCCAGTGGGAGGCGTCACCGGGTCGATCCTGAAATTTCTGAGTATCTTCGCCGTCACCCAGATTCCGCTGGCTATCACCGAGGGGCTGTTGACCGTCATGGTGATGAACTTTCTCATGCAGTATAGCCGGGATGAACTGGCCGATCTGAAGGTCATTTCAGAGGGAGGGGCCGCATGAAACGCATCAATCTTCTACTACTTCTGGCGGCGGTGGCCATTACCCTGCTGCCGCTTCTGCTCCCCTCTCTTAAAGGCTCTGATTTCAGCGGAGCCGATGGTCAGGCAAAAGAGATGATCAGCAGCATAAATGCCGACTATCAGCCTTGGTTCAAACCCTTGTGGGAGCCGCCGGGGGGGGGAGACGGAAGGGTTGCTGTTTGCCCTTCAGGCCGCCTTGGGTGCCGGTTTTCTCGGTTACTATATGGGACTGAAACGGGGACTGAAGCGGGGTCGGTCGCTCTCTGGCAAGGGAACCCGCGGTCATGACTCGGATTGATCGCATCGCCCACAGCAATTTATGGTCTCGGCAGCGCCCTCTGGAGAGCATGCTGCTCTGCTGCGGGCTACTGGTGACCAGTATTGCGGCCCCGCCTCTGGGGACGGCTCTACCGCTGTTGGCCATTGTGCTGTTTCTCATTGTTCGGTCTGGGGTGCCGCGTCGGCTCTACCTCCAGATCTTTTTTATCCCCTTTGGCTTTCTGCTGGCGACGCTGCCGGCCCTGTTTCTTTCGTTCTCTCTGGAGCAGGGGGTGCAGCTCATTGATTCGGCGCAGAACAACCGCATGGTGTTGAACCTGCTTCTGCGTTCAGGGATCTCCACGGCCATATTGGTCTTGATGGTGCTGACCATTCCCGCCACCCGCTGGATGGCTGCCTTGAATGGTCTGGGTCTGCCCTCCTGGTTGGGAGAGATCATCCTGCTCACCTACCGTATCATCGCTTTGATGGCCACTCTGTTTCTCACCGGCTATCAGGCCCAGAAGGCCCGGCTGGGCTATCACGGCTTTCGGCGCTCGGTCCGCTCCATGTCCATCCTGGTCGCCATGCTGTTTCGGCGCACCTTTGTGCAGGCCCGCCGTATGGAAGTCGCTCTGAACGCCCGTGGCTATGAGGGGCACTTGACGCTGCTCTTGCCGCTGCCGCCCATGGGGCGTTGGGGTCTGTTTGGTGCGCTGTCGCCCCCTCTGGCAGCGGGATTGCTGGGGGTTGCTTTGGATTCGTGGATACCCCTATGAGCCTTCCTGTCGTAGAGCTTCGTCAGGTCGATTACCACTATCCAGATGGTACTCAGGCCCTCAGAGGGGTTCATCTCCAGGTGGAGAGAGGATGCAATCTGGCTCTGCTCGGCCCCAACGGAGCGGGCAAAAGCTCGCTGTTGATGCATCTCAACGGCATTCTGCGGCCTCGGCGGGGTGAGATATTCCTGGAGGGTGATCCAGTCTCTTATAGTCGAAAATTTTTGAAAAGATGGCGCGCTCATGTGGGGCTGGTGTTTCAAAATCCCGACGATCAACTTTTTGCCCCCAGCGTGCTGGAAGAGATCTCCTTTGGTCCCCTCAATCTGGGACTTTCCCGCCAGGATGTGCAGCAGCGCGTAGCGTCGGTGATGGCCCAGTTGGGGCTCCAGAGTCTGGCTCATCGCCCCCCGCACATGCTGAGTCTGGGGCAGAAAAAAAGGGTGGCCATCGCTGGAATCGTCGCTATGAGGCCCTCTGTGCTGATGTTGGATGAACCCACGGCAGGCTTGGACCGGGAGGGTGTAGAGCGCCTCTCGGAGACCTTGAGTCAACTTAAAAAGGATGGCTGTACCGTGGTCCTCTCCACTCATAATGTGGATTTTGCCTACGCCTGGGCGGAGCGTGTGGCGCTGTTTTGCAAAGGGGAGATCCCCCGCCAGGGGCGTGCCGATACCCTGCTGACCGATGCCGACGCCATGCAGAGCAGTGGTCTCAGTCTCCCTAGCGTCTGGCAGATTATGCAGGCTCTCGGCGTGGATCAGGATTCAGACCGCTTGCAACCCCGTAACCATGCGCAACTGCTCGACAGATGTCGTCTGATCAGGTCAAAATAGGGGCGTTGCTCCCAA
>JADFWT010000113.1 GCA_015233785.1 Magnetococcales bacterium | reverse complement strand
CGCATTCCCCAGAACGGACTGGATCAAAAGACCCCCATGGAGGTGTTGAAACGGTGGCGTCGTCAAAGGCCGGATCTGTTTCTCAAGGCACCTCATCGCACCATGTCGCCCCAGCCCAGTGGGCCGACCCGTGGTCTTACCCACGATCTGGCGCGCGTGCATCCCGATAGAGTTCATGCACCTAAACCCGACCGGCGGGCGCTGACACGCAGTCGGGCGTTGCGGCACCACCCTATGGCGGCGTCGGATATCTAGATTGATGCATGTGTCGGGTCATATCGAGTTTCTGATCCACCAGGCTGATCTAGCTCTGGAACAAGGACCGGATGCCTACCCCGAGGTCGTAGAGCGCATCCGTCACGGTTTCAAGCGCTATGCCCGTGACTGGCGCAATCACTTCACCCCGGACATAAAACATCGTTTCAAGAAGTTGCATGGCGAGTTGCTGATACGGATGGGGTATGCGGGGAGCCTCGCCTGGTAACCGAATCCAGGTTTAAGCTTACAGGTTGTAGAGATCCTTGCGGCGACGGTCGGTAAGTCCCAGTTGTTCGTTCATCTGCTGGGTGGTTCCGGTGGCAAAGACCTCTTCCAGATAGTCGATGACTTCTTGGGTGATGAGGGTGGTGGCCGATGTGATGTCGGCGCGGTAGAACTGCTCGACAATGGTGGTAAGCAGACGATCTTCGGGGGAGGGTTCGCAATAGAAATCAAACACGCCCAGACGACCGGAGTTCGGCATCATCTTCAGAATATTCAGCGCCCCTTCCTGCTGGGGTAGGTTTGTTATATTGACCTGAAATTTATCTTCTACAATTAGACGGTTAACCGCTATATACACCAAGTTGGTCAGGTGCGGATATTGGAGTGGCTTGTTAAAAGCCTCCCGAAGGATGTTACCCATGGACGCTTTCTGGGCTGCCAACCCGCCCGGCGTAAAGATGCGTATGCTGGCGATGTGCGTAAGGAGAATCTCCCGATACAACTGCATCTCTTCGAGAGTGTGCTCCACCAGAAAATAGGGGGCGTTCTGCTCGGTGAGCCAGAAGTCGTCATCAATGGTGCCTGCGCGCTTGGCGATGCGGTAGAGTTCCGTTCCGGGGTAGATGAAGGTGGTCTGAATTCTGTGGGAGTAGTCGTGGTAGCGGATGGCCTGCATCTGCTGCACCAGTGTGGCGGTCTCCATGATGGTGTGGATTGACTCGCCCGGCAGCCCAATCATAAGCAGCACATTGAGGTTGATGGAGGAGTTTTTAAACATCTCCATGGCGTGGAGTGCATCTTTGGGGGTGATCTTTTTTTTGCACTTCTTCAGTACGGATGGGGAGCCGGTCTCCAGTCCCAGAGTGACCCCATTGAAACCGGCCCGCTCCAGGGCCTCCACCAGCTCACGGCTAACCGGGCGCATGCGTCCCTGACAGAGAAACATCAACTTGATGCCTCGCCGCACAATTTCGTCGCAGATGGCGATGGCGCGCTTGTTGGAGATGAAAAACTGATCGTCGTAGATCTGGATGCTCTTCACCTGTGGAAAGCGGCGCTGAATCTCTTCGATCTCGTCCACCACATTCTGCACCGAGCGAAAACGGACCTCACGGCGAGAGAGGGCATCCAGCGCGCAGAAGGTGCAGTGAAAGGGGCAACCTCGGCTGGTCATGAGTTGGGCTTCGGTGCGATCGCCCCCCTCAAAAAAGATCTCATGCTGGGGGAAGGGTAGGGTGTCAAGATCCTCAATCAGCGCACGGGGGGAGGTCACCACCACCCGCTGTTTATCCTGATCGAAAAAGGCGATGCCATCCACCTCATGGAGATCGCCGCCGCTCTCCAGGCAGGCGAGAAGCTCTCGGGTCGTCAGTTCTCCCTCACCGATGACGGCGATCACCTTTGGAAAGGTGCGCACAATCTGCTCATGCATGGAGGTGACATGGATACCGCCCGCTAGAATGGTGGTGTTGGGATAGCGGCTTTCGGTCTCGCGCATCAGTTTAAAGGCGCTGACCCGGCTGTCGGTAATGATATTGAATCCCACCACATCGGGCTGGAATGATTCGGCACTCTGGTGGAATTTTTCCCGGCACTCGGGAAACGGCAGGCTGGACATGGAGAGCGAGTGGAGCCGATGGCCCGCTGCGGCCAGATAGGCGTGCAGATAGCCCAGACCCACCGGATAGTGCACATTGGCGGTATCCAGTCCTTTGTGGTTGAGCCAGAGATCACACAGGGAGGTGGTGGCCAGCAGCACTCTCATTGCCAAAAGCTCTCTTTGTATATTGGGGTGCGGGTCGGTATTTGGGAAAGAGCGTGGGGGGTAATAAACATCGCATGGCGGCAGAGATAAAAACGGGGAATCCATTCCCCCATCGCCAACTCCTTTTGAGTCACCTCGTTATACGTAGATATCCACCCGACCGGTATCGGAGCGGGAGACGGCTGCCGTAGCACGGGCCATGTCGCCCACCCGGCTGGAGCCTTCATCCAGAAGCTTTTGAACTTTTTGATCGGTCTGCTCGCTAACACCTTGCACGCTCTGTGTCACCTGCTTGGATTGGGTGTAGGCCTGGGCTTGATTGTGATCGGTCAAAGCTCCGACGGACATGGCTGGATTACCTCTTAGATCTTACGGAAGAGCCCTATGGCAAACCGCGCACGTTGCGGTATATGGACAACGGATTAAATGGGTTTCAATAGGGCTAAACAATCTCAGAACGTGGCTAGAATAACGGTATTATTTGGTAAATAGCAAAGCATTTTTTATCCATTTTACGGTATAATTGTAGAGTGTTCAGAATGGTTCTTGAACGCTGTTCGGGTTTTTACCAGTTACCAGCCGGTTTCATCGTCATCCAGAAAATCCCCATCGCCATTTCTATCCCGATACTTGTTTCCCTCGTGGTCCATAGCCAGATCGCCATCGTCGGCTTGGGCACCCTGGGCGCTGGCGTGAATCAGGATGCATTCGGTCACTTCACAACTGGTGAGCGGGGTGATGAAGACCGCCCCGGCATTGGTCATGATGTTCACCAGATAGAACCCCTCTTCGCTGAGATTGCTGTCGTAGCCCAGGGTTTCAAGGTTGTAGGAATAGGTGTCGTTTTCGGCGAGATAACGCTCCTGGCGTTGGGCCACTTCCAGGATAAACGCCTTGCCGTCGGTGCGCCTTCCTTGGTTGATAAAGTCGGTGTAGGCCGGATAGGCCAGGGTAACCAGTACGCCGACAATGGTCACCACAATCATCAGCTCAATCAGGGTGAAACCGTCTTGTTGCGTGTTGGGGTCGGATGATCTGTTAAGCATGGTTTCCGCCTCTGGTGTGGTGGGGTGGATATGGCGCTTATTGTGGGGATCTGATGGTTAGCGCACCTCGCGCCAAGTGACTTTGCTGACGGTGCCGCTGCCGTCATCGACGCCAATCTTGCCCAGCGCTTCGTCGTAGTGAAAGTTGGCGTTGCCGGTCATGGTGATTTCACGGCCCCGGATGGCTCCGAAGGTGGCGGCGTTGCCGTTGCTGTGGACGGTGGAGAGCGGTGCATAGAGCGCCCCATTAAAGCTGGCGTTGCCGTGCATATGGGTCATGCTGCCGGGGTCGTCGCTGGTGGATGCGAAGCTGGTGTAGATTTGGCACTGGGTAGGGGTGCTGTTGTTGACCACGCCGTTGCCGCCGATGCTGACGCGTCCCAGGGTATAGATCAGCAGAGTGACGTTATCATCGGCGTTGACGTTGAGATTGATGGCACCGTTGCCGGAGGTGGACATCTCTCCTTCGACAAACAGTGTCACGGTGCCGCTGCCGGTGACGTTGATTTCGCCGTTGCCCTGAAGATTGAAATCACCCCCCACATAGACGGTCATCTCATCGACGCTGGAGAGATCCCAATTCACCGTTGTGTTGCCCTTGATATCGAGATTATTGAAGGCGTGTGGACCGACGGTGTTCCAGGTTTGGTCATCATCGTCGATCTCCTCATCGGCCACCGGGCCTACCGTAGGTCGGTTGCTGTTGACCAGACTGGCCACATCCAGGGGATCGCAGGGGGTCACGGAGGGAATATTGGTGGGGGCTGTGGCGCCTGCGTAGACGTCGCCGATCACCTTGCTTTCGTGGCTCACGCTGCCGTCCACATAGGCATCGCCCACCTGACGGGCGTTGTTGTGGTTGAAGTTGAGATCGCCTCCGGCGTGGAGCTCGCCGTAGATGCGGGCGTTGTTGCCCAGGTTGACATCGCCGCTGACAAAGGTGGGGACGGTGTCGGAGGCGTTATCACCGATGCCGTTGTTGCTGGCGTTGTCGATATTGCCGCCCACATGGACGGTGTTGTTGTCGTAGTCGTGAATCTGGGCGTTGTTGCCCAGCGTCAGTGTGCCGCCCAGGTTGACGTTGCCGTAGGATTCGGCGTTGGTGCCGAAGTCCATATCGCCGATGACGTTGATATCGCCGCGAATCACATCATTGCCGTTAAAGGCGGCAAAAGAGCCCGCGTTGACCGTGGAGACATCCCCCTCGTAGCCGGGGTTGTCCGGGTCGTAGTCTCCCTCGTCAGAGTTGTAGCTGTCGGTTTCTCCATTGCCGTTGATGGTGACGCCATCGCACCCCACCAGGGCATCTTCCCAGGGATATTTCATGGAGGGGGACCAGCGGAAGGTGGACTCGATCATCGCCTCGCCGCCGCTGCCGGTTGTGCCGACGGAGGTAAGTTTGCGCATGGAGCCCGGTTCGCTGGTGATGGTCAGTTGGTAGTTGCCGGTGGAGCCCACGGTAGTGGTGCCGTCGATGAGGCTGCTGAGGGTGGACAGGGAGTCCCAACTAGCGGTGTTGTTTTGCATGATGTCGGCTCCGTGGGCGATGCCCGCCTCGGCCAGATAGAAGGCCTGTTTGGCGCTGCGGGTGTTGCCGGCCGAGCGAATGTCCAGGCTGGTGGTGTTGAGAGAGGCGGTGCCCAGCACGGTGAGGGCCATTAAAATGCTCAGGCCCACCACCAGTGCCGCGCCTGCTTCATGGCGGCTGGCTGACGAGGCAAGGGGGTCTGTTCTGTTATGGGCGTGCATGGTTTTCATGGCTCAATTCCTCAACATCACCTGACTTTTCAGAGTCAGATCCTTAAACAGTCCATCGCCGGGATCGGCGGTGGTGGTGCGAACGGTGAGCTGAATGGTGATTTTGCCGGTATCGGGAGGCGCGGCATCGGTGACGAAGGTCAGGCTCTCGATGTTTTCGGCAAAGACCTGATCCACGGTCTCGCCTTTGGTGTATTTCAGCGTGTTGGTTCCGCTGTCGTAGTTGAAGGCGCGGCTCTCCACATCGATGTGGTAGACCGAGGTCTCATCGGGGGTGACGCCCCAGTTGGAGGCCAGGATCAACTGCTCTTCGCTGTTGCTGGTCACGGTGTTGACCTCCCCCTTGCCGGTTCCCGAGGTGATGATCACCGTGGTTTCTGCCCACTCATCGAACGCCCACGACTTGTTGGAATCGGTCATGGTGTTGGTGGTGGCTTCGGTGACCATCCCCACATCCACGCTGTCGTTGTCGGCGTAGAAGGTGATGTTGTCGGGCGTATCGGTGGCATCGCTGATCAGGGCGATATTGCGAAACTCACGGCTCATGAACTCCAGGGAGGCTCTGGCATCCCGGTTGCGGTTGGTGATGGCGTCCTGGATGCGGTAGTTATCTCGGGAGCTGCCGAAGATCTCCACAATGCCGCTGAGAAGGATCAGGCTGAGCAGCATGGAGATCATCAGCTCAATGAGGGTAAAACCGGCCTGTTTGGGGGGGGATCCGTACATGATTCACCCTCCTGTATTGGAGACGACGGTGGTGAGGGGCAGGGTATGGGCACCCATCTCGTCGCTCCAGGTGATCGTGACGGTGATCTGTTTCATGGTGGTGACGCCTTCATAGTCGGCGATGGTCCAGGTTCGGGTGTAGAGGCCACCGCTGGAGCCCAGAGGTGTGACCGGGTTGTTGGGGTCGGTATAGGTGTTGTTGATCAGCGTGCCGAAGCCGGAGGCCTTCAGCTCTTCGATTTTATCTTCGGCGAGCAGGGTGGCGGTGGTGATGCGCTTGCTGGCGGCGTTGCCACGGGTCATCTCCATCTGCAAGCGAGCCATGGCCAGCAGGCCGATGGAGAAGATCAGCATGGCAATGAGAATCTCCAGCAGGGTAAAGCCACTCTCTTTACGGTTCAGGCTCATGGTATGGTGATCCTTCCCGACCAGTTAACGACGATTTGCGAGCTGTCGGAGTAGCCGCTGACGGTGAGATCGGCGGTGGTGATGGCCAGTCCCTGGGCATCGAACACCGGGTTGTCGGTGGCGGTGAGGGTCAACAGGCCATAGTCGTTGGTGACATCCTTGGTGACGGTTTTTTCGCCCGAATCGCAGCTATCGTTGTTGTTGGTATCCTCATGGATGGTGAAGGAGGTTCCGTTATCGGTATGGCACCCTTCGTCGCTGTTGACCAGCAGCCGCACATTGTGTCGTTTTTTGATGGCGGTCACGCGTGCGACGTTGAGGTCGGCAAAGACCATCTTGGCGCCACCCTCCTGTCGATCTACCGTAAAGCTTGGTGCGGCCATGGTCGCCAGAACGGCCAGGATCGTCAAGCTGATGAGCATCTCAATGAGAGAGAATCCTGCCTCTTCTCGGCCATTTGTGAATCGATTTGACATTCTTTATTTCGCCTGTCGGTTGCCTGCCGTCCCCATAAGGGGCTTGAGACAGGCAGGGCGCTGTAGTGCCTGTCGCGGTGATCTACTCTCTTAGAGTCGTCAGGGCAGGGTAGCGGTTCCCGAAAAAGGGTTCAACATGGATAGATGTCCATGGAGTTGCCGGACGGTATGTGTGTGTGTCTACCACTCGGATGGTTTAGAATAAAGGGGCTTATGGGCTGTATTTGTTTTGAATTGCCCCTAAAAATGAAGCACAGTACGTATTAGTATTCTGTCGGCTTGGAGAGCCCGGCATTTCCGAATAATATTTTTGTGGAAGAGCTTAATATATTGAGCCGATAAAACCGAATGGTGATAGACGTACAGAGTAAAAGGTAAAATGCACGACACAGAATATTGTACATCATCCGACACTTGTTTGTGATGCTCTATGATGTCATTTGAGGTTCCAATCAGATAATAACATAGACAATATGTCACTAGTGTCCGGGCATTAGTCGAATAAATTCAATTGCTTAAAAATAGGCTCAGGTTTTATTACCTCACCTTGATTT
>JADFWT010000112.1 GCA_015233785.1 Magnetococcales bacterium | reverse complement strand
CCAGAGGAACCACCCCGGAACGGGGGTCGTAATAAGCGTAGAGATGCTGGGGAGCCGGACTGAGGGCTGGAAAACCCAAGGTCCAAGAGAGCACGCCATGTCCAAAGGCGACAACGAAGGCCCCGCCAAACAGCCCCTCCCAAAAGCTCCAACCAGCCCGCATCAGCAGCTTGGCCAGCAGCCCCAACACCGCCACATGCATGGCCAACCCCGCCAGCAGGTGAAAAAAGGCGGAGAAGAACCAAGTATCGGGGAACAGCTTAAAACCGTAGAGGCTGAAAAATTCCGGGGAGTAGAAGGGGTGCAGCGCACTCTGCATGCCGGCGTTGCTGTCCAGAATGATCCGCTCAACATAGAAGCGCGACTCAAAGGGGTCGAGGATGATGTCGGTAAAGATCATCAACACCGCGCTCCAGAGAATCAGGGCGGCGATCTGTCCGGCACGACTCTGGAGAAGATCATTCATGATGCAGCCACCTCCTCCCCATTGAGCTGAACCGGCGGGCTCTCCGGCTCGGGTTCAATATCACGAACTTTCTCCGCCACCACCACCTGATGGGTGTAGAAATCTCGAATGCCGAAATAGTACTCGGTAAGCAGAAAACCCGACGCCTGCATCCACCCTTCGGTAATCTCCCGAGAGGTGACGTGGGTCAACTCCGCCGGGTGAAGCTGGATATCGCTTTTCAGCCAGTTGTGCAGCACGTAGTGGACCCCCTTCAGCACCCGCACCGACAGACCATAGGCTGGAGGCCAAAACAGCACCACCCGCCCGCCGGGCTTCAACACCCGGTTGAACTCCTGAAGAATCTTGATCACATCCGGCTCATAGAAGTGCTCCATCACCCCCAAATTAAAGATGCCGTCATAAGCGCCCTCCTCTGCGGGGATCTCAAAAACAGAACCGTGGACCAGCTCCACGTTGGAGGCGTGGAGCATGGCATACTCCAGCAGGGCGATGGGGGAGATATCCAGGGCGGTGACATGGTTGGTCAAGCACATGTCCACATCCACTGCGCCACTGCCGCACCCGGCATGTAGCAGCTTCGATTGGGGGCTGAAGGTTTGATCGATAAAGTGATTCAGCGTGGGTCGAATCAAAATCTTCCGATAGAAAGCAGCGATCAAGTTGTAGAGCCACTTGCCGCTGTGACTCTTGCGGCTCCAGTAGGCGTCCCACTCTTCCCGCGTGGGGGAATCAGGCAGCAGGGCGTTGGTCTCAATCGGCTCCACGTAAATAAGACGATGACTCTCAAAGAAGCGCAAATGGGCCATACTGAAGAGAAATCGAACGCTACGAATAATGTCGGCAATACAAATTTTCGACTTGCCGTAGGTGCGGGCCGGAAGATAGATAGGCACCTCACCGATGGCATGGTGGTTGCTGTGCAGCCGAAACAGACTCTCGAAGAAAAACGAGTAGCTGAGAGACTCCACCATGCCGAACAGATTACGAGGTACCTTGCCAAGGTTATAGAGCCGAAACGCCCCGGTGGCATCATAGCTCATACCCAACAAACGGGTGGTGAGCAGATGACCGAAGAAGGTAAGAAAGCGTCGCCACATATTCCAGCCCGGCAGGCTGTCGGCGCGCATAAAACGGGATCCCACCACCACATCGTATTGATCCCGAATAGCCAGAAAGCGGGTGATATCCTCCGGGTTGTGGGTCAGGTCGGCATCCATGGTAACCAGCACATCGTAGCCGTTATCGTAGGCGTAGGCGATGCCGTCCTGATGGGCCGAACCAATGCCCAACTTTCCCTGCCGATGCATCACCGATAACCTCGGCATCCCTTCGGCGATGCGATCCAGCAGAGCACCGGTTCCATCCGCCGAGTTGTCGTCGATAAACAGCAGATCAAGATCCGGATGCAGCTTGGCGAGCTTGCCTGTGAGGTTTTCGACATTCTCCTTCTCATTATAGGTGGGCACCATAATGAGAATCTTCTGGGTTTGATCGGTCATGGGGGCCTATCGCCTCATGGTTCTATTGGAGTGTTCAGCAGCTAAAACATGGTAGACAAATCTTGAGCAGATCAATGCCGTTCGGCCTCTATCATGATCTCGGCCAGCGCCCGGATACCGGTCTTCGGCTGCCAGCCCGTGGCCTTTTTCAGTTTGCGATTATCCCCCAACAGCACGCCGCGATCCTGACTCTTACGAATCAACGAGGGGTCGGTTTTGAGATGGTCTCGCCAATCCAGCTTCAGGTGATCGAACACCGCTTCGATAAACGCCTGAATCGAAACCAGACGCCCCGAAGATAGGATGAAATCATCCGAATGATCAAGATTCAGAATGCGGATCATGGCATCGGCGTACTCTGGAGCATACCCCATATCCACCTGAGCGGCGGGATTACCCACCACCAGTTCGTCGGCCTCTCCGGCAGCAATGGCCAGCGCCGTCTGGACGATACGCCGGGTGAGAAAGCGTGGCCCACGCCGTGGCGAATCGTGATTATAGAGATACCCCACGCTGCAAAACAGCCCATGTCGCCGGCGATACATGCGGCACATGTTGACCCCGGCAGTTTTGGAGACACCGTAGGGACAGATGGGGTTGAGAGGCGTGCTCTCCCGCTGGGGGCTCTCCTGCACCGCACCGAACAGATGCGATGAGGCCGCATAGAAGAGGCGCGCTTCGGGCGCATAAAGGCGCATCCCCTCCAGAACACCCAGCAGCGCCATGGCGTGAACCTCAAAGCTACGCCGAATCAACGCCCCCTCCTCCGGCGGGGCCTCCTCCGATGAGTGATGGTAGGCGGGCAGATAGAAGATACGCGCCGCCTGCACCTTCTCGGAGAGCAGACGATGCATATCCGCCTCCCGCTCCAGCGCCATAGACTCCAGCAACGCCCCCTGGGGATCATGCAGCCCCTGACGGCTGAGACCATAAGCCTCTACCCCTGCGGCATTGAGCTGCTCCACAAGATAGGAGCCGTCCTGCCCCTGACAACCGACCACCAGAGCCTTCATCAGCGTTTAGCCATTTTAAAGATACGGTAGTGGCCGTCCCGGCCCATTTTGAGGCTGAATCGCACCCGATCCCCCGGCCTGAATTTCACCAGCCCGACCCGGCGAGTGGTCTTCATATCGCGGGTTTTGCGCGGCCAGGCCAGATTGGCGATGGGCTCCAGCGTCAGGTTGACGGTGCGGGTGCGCAGGTTGATGCGATGAATCACGCCGGTGCCACGACTCTCCTCCACGGTGGGCTTGGTGAGACTGTAACGGCCATAAAAGCCCTTCCCATCCATCACCCCGTCGGCCCAAACCGGAGAGGGCAATGCCATCCCCAATAACAGCAGAAGCAACACAAACCGAATCCACATAACGCCGCCCTTTAATGTTAAAAATTCAACGACTTCCATCCTCCAGCCGAGCCACTTTCCTCGCCACCACCTCGAAGCGACGAACCGCCCAGACCACCACCTCTCAACGGACCTCCATCGCCCATGGGGGCCTCCTCCCGCAGAGGATCGCCACCGCTCTGATCATCGTCAAAGGGGTTGCGCTCCACAGGCGGCGACTGGGCGGGACGCGATTGAGACTTGGCGGCGCTCGGACGAGATGGAGGCGGCGTTCTGCCAGAGGAGTGCCCCACCGCATCCATCCTGGGTAGCGGCAGGTTTCTGCCTTTGGCCGCCAGCGCAAACTCGGCGTGGTGGGGTGTGCCGTTGGAGAGATCCCCATCATCATCATCAATAATCAGCGCCAGACGCACTGCATCCGGCACATCCGAAGGATTACCCAGCGCCGTATAGATGGCCAGACGCCCCGCCACCTCAAAGGCCTTCTCCCGAGAGCCGTAACGACGCTCCAGCGCCGCCACCAGATCCCACAAAAAGCCGGTATAGACCTGCCCCACGTCATAGATTTTCTTCTTCGGCTGGGGCCATTTTTTGCCGTTATCCGCCCGACGCAGACACTTGTCCCGCGCCATCAATCCCTTGCCCAAGCAGGGATCCCGAAGCACCAAAAACGACAGCGCATCGGCAAACCCCTCGCTGTAACCCGCCTCCAGGATGCCGCCATGCCACTGATCCACAGCGTGGCCGATCTCGTGAATAATCACCGACGAGTAGGCGGTATTGGGACAGCGCACCTTACGTCCGCCACGCTTCATCACACCAGCCTTAAAAAAGTTGATGGTGCGGTAGTTCCAATTGGCGTTACAACTTCCCTCCACATTGACATTCACCGTCAGCTTGGGGAAGGCCAGATCCGGGGCAATTTTTTTCATAAAGTCGATGGTGCGGGTGGACCAGTAGTAGGAGGTCACCTGAGCCATCTCCTCATCGGAACCAGCCTCGAACTTGAGCTGCGTCGCCCCCTGATTGGTCTGTTTGAGAACGGTCTCCCCCACCAAATCCCGCCCGGCATGGTTGGAGACCCGCACCAACGGTCCCTCCAGAGAGGAGCGCAACAACCCCTTGGAGATCTTACTGAACGCCACACCGCCCTTCTCCGAAGCCGTGGCCCGCTCACTACCCCGTTTCGGGTGGGCAACCTCCGCCGAGATGTACGGTAGATTCATAGATGCAGGGTCGGCGTTGGGAGTGGCCTGCCACACCGGGCCGCTGATCACCGCCAGGGCGCTGCTGTAAACCATGTTGCGCCGCTTGAGAATCTCCCCGTCGCCCCGCGCCGCCACCAGATAGCGATAGGCCACAGGACGCACTGCCGAGCCGTTACTGAGCACAAAGCTCCACACCAATCGGGCGGTGCTGTCCCGCATGGTCAAATAGGCCAGCTTCGGGCTCTCCTTCTCCACCTTATCCACATGGGAAAGGCGACGAAATGCACCCTCGGCCAGACTCAACGCCCGCCCCTTGGAGAGGGTGGGACGGTTGGGCTCAAACGACAAGGGCAGATTGCGCTTGCGAAAGTGAATCTTGCCGCTGGCGGAGACCACCGACAGGGCATCGCTCCCCTCGGCCAGAGGAACCCCGTGATAGCGCAGCGGCTGATGGCCTACCACCACCCGCCCTTGCCCGCTCTTGGCCGCATAGCGCGCCTGCTGCCGATCCACCTCCAGACCAGCCAAACCGATCCAGCCGTTCACCTCCTGCTCAAAACGCCCGCGCGCCCTGGATTCGGTGAGCGCCCCCAAGTTGAACCACCCCTTGGAACCGACATCATTAACTTCGCTCTCAATGCGGTCATTGAGGTTCACCCAATCCCCCTGGGAAGCGGATGGTGCCGCCGTGGTAAGCGCCGCCCAGGAACCGGCCGCGGCACGGCCCGACATCAGGAGAGAGAACATAAACAGGATCGATATAAGACGCTTCATGACGGGCCTCGGGGAAGGGATGAGTGGCCCCATGATAAACATGGCCTTATGGAGCAATCAACCATACCGATCCTGCCGGCCGGAACAACCCGCGCCACAGTGCCTCGTTATGGACTTTATCCATGACCCCATGTACTCTCTCTATCAGTTACCTTTTTCATCCAAAGGAGTTGAGAAAATGGCCAAACTTGAGGATATCGAAGGGATCGGTGCGATCTATGCCGAAAAACTCACCGCCATCGGCGTTAAATCAGTGGAAGATCTGCTGGAGAAGAGCATCACCCCCAAGGGACGCAAGGCCCTGGCTGCCGAATCGGGCATAAGCGGCAAGCTGATTCTGCGCTGGGCCAACATGGCCGACCTGTTTCGCATCAAAGGGGTGGGCGAGGAGTACGCCGACCTGCTGGAGGCCGCCGGCGTGGACACCGTGCCGGAACTGGCTCAGCGCAACGCCGCCAACCTGCACGCCAAAATGGCGCAGGTGAATGACGAAAAAAAACTGGTACGCCAACCCCCATCGGCCAAAGCGGTTGAGGGCTGGGTAGCCCAGGCCAAAGAGCTACCCCGCAAACTCACCTACTGAGCCCCAACGACCAACCCCGTCTACCCGGAGCGGAACAGACCATGGCGACACCCCCAAGCAACACCGAGGCGGAGGATCCCGAGCGCTCTGGCCTGAGACTCATTCTGGCGGCGCTGGCCATCACAGCGGCAGGCTTTATCACCGCCTACCAATTTGCAGCGCCGCCTCCGCCCCGCACGGTGCGCATCGCCACCGGGTCTGCAAACGGTGCCTATCACCACTTTGCCAAACGCTATCAGGCGCGCCTGGCAGAAGAGGGAATCACCCTGGAGATCCAGGAGAGCGCCGGATCGGTGGAGAACCTACACCTCTTGCAGGGCACCGATGGCGCGCCTCGGGTGGATATCGCCTTTGTGCAGGGCGGCACCGGCTCTCTGGCCACCCAGCCTCAACGGCTCCGCTCGGTGGGGAGTCTGTTTCTGGAGCCGCTGTGGATCTTCAGCCGGGGGGATGCCCCACTGACCACACTCAAGGAGCTGGAGGGGCTGCGCATCGCTGTCGGCACAAAGGAGAGCGGCGCGGAAGCCCTGGCCAAACAACTGCTGGGTTTGCAGAAATTCCAGCGCCCTCCCAAACAGATCAACATGGACAACAAACAGGCCGCCAAGGCGCTCAGCGATGGGCGCATTGATGCCGCCCTCCTGGTGCTCTCCCCCAACGCGCCGATTTTTCAGGATTTAATCCAACGCCCCGGCTTGCAGTTGATGGATTTTCGCCGGGCTGAAGCCCTCTCGGCCCATCTGCCGTTTCTCACTGCCCTGACCCTCCCCGAGGGCATCCTGAATCTCCAACAGAACCTCCCGGCCACCCCGATCCGGCTGCTGGCTCCGGCAGCTTCCCTGGTGGTGCGTCAGGATCTGCATCCGGCCATCGTCGATATTCTTCTAAAGAGCGCCAATGAGATTCACCGCAAACCGGGACCGCTGGGATCGAAAATTGACTTCCCATCGGCCAGCCTGCTGGAGTTTCCCCTCACCGATGGGGCCGAACGCTTCTTCACCCACGGCCCGCCCATGCTGCAACGCTACCTGCCGTTCTGGCTGGCAGCCCAGATCAACCGCCTCAAGGTGATGCTGCTACCGCTGATTACACTGCTGATCCCCCTCATCAAGATCATGCCGCCGCTCTATCGCTGGCGGATTCGCTCCCGCATCTACCGCTGGTATCGGGATCTTCAGCAGTTGGAGGCCGAAGCCAACCAGAGCCGGGATGCCGAAACCCTGAAGAGGATTGAAGCACGACTGGAAGCCCTGGAACAGGAGGCCTCCACCATCAAGGTACCGCTCTCCTATGCCGAGGAGTTCTACCGACTGCGCAAGGATTTCGCCTTTATTCGTGCTATCCTTCAGAACAAACGCCCCACAGCGCACCTTTAAACCTGGATCAAGGGGTTACACATGTCTGACTGGCCGCATGGATTCCAAGCGCTCATCTATCCTCTGGCGCTGAC
>JADFWT010000111.1 GCA_015233785.1 Magnetococcales bacterium | reverse complement strand
AGCAATACAGCAATACAGCACCACTGCAACGCGGTCCATACACAAGGATGTGAACCATGACGACAGAGCGAACCCAGGCGCACTCCAGGCTAAAATTTCCCTTTCTCTCCTTGCTCTTTGCTCTGGTTCTAATCGTCGGCATATACATTATTATCACCGAGTCGGTGGGACAGGCATTGAACAGCGCTGTTTCCCGAGCTACTCAGGCTGGAAACGCTGCGATTACCCGGATCTTCATCAACGAAGTCTACCCGGAACTTCAAAAGGATCTGAACCTGACCGCTGATAGCCGGGCAGTCAAGTTGTCCCTTACGGAACAGGAGCTGGAACGGGTGGATGTGCGGGTACGGGCCTTCATGTTTGGCACCGACATTCTCAAAGCGAAAATCTTCACCATCAACGGCATCACAATCTACTCTAGCGACCGCTCCCAAGTGGGGGACGACAAAAAGGGCTATCCTGGTTTTGAAGCGGCCATGCGCGGTAAATCCACAAGCAAGGTGAGTCGTCGTGATCGTTTCTCTGCGCTGGCGGGGGAGGTCTATGGGCGCGATCTGGTGGCCAGTTATATCCCGATCCGGGATCGCAGCGACGAGATTATCGGCGTCGCCGAGCTCTACACTGACCGCTCCACCACCCTGGATGATATCCAGCAACTGATGATTACCGTCAAGACCGAATTGATCCCGATGCTGGCTGGAATTCTTTTGGCCATCGCCCTCATTGTCTGGCGCTTTACCAACCATATTGCCCAAATCAGAATTCAGCAGTTGGATAATGCGTCATGAGCAGTCCCTCTCCTGAACAGGCACCTTCCAACAAAAAAACAGTGCCCTACCGAGGTGTCAGCTCCCTGGGGGCGGGTTTGGTCTTTCTCTCGGCGCTGGTGATCGGTGTGACACTTCTGTGGCTCTCTTACTGGCACACCCGCACCATCGAAGAGAAGACCCTGATCGAAGCTGCCCGCAACTATTCAAACATTATCAGTACCATGCGCAGCTTCTACGCCAATGAGATCCTTCCCCGCATTGCAGAGAGTGACATTCGCATCACCCACGACTATCGCAACCAGCCCCACGCCATCCCTATCCCGGCGACCATGACCATTGACCTGGCTAAGCAGATCAACCGCAAGCTTGAGGATATCCAGATCCGCATTGTCAGCCGCCACCCCTTTCCCTGGCGAGGGGCGCGCCCCATCAATGATTTTGAACAACGCGCCTTTAAGGAGTTTCAGAGCAGCTCGGCCCAGCACTTTTCGGAGACCCGGTCCGAAGGGGGATCCGAAACGCTCTTTTATGCTGCGCCCATGCGTATGGATCAAGGCTGCATCAGCTGCCATAACAGCCACCCCGATAGCCCAAAACGGGATTGGCAGGTGGGGGATATCCGCGGTCTTCAGGTGGTGATTCTGCCCGCTGGACGCATCACTTCGGAGAACCATCTGGGGCTCTCCTATCTCATCGCCTTCATCGTCGTTGCGTTCATCGTCATCTACTCGGTGATGCTCTGGTTAGTGACCCACAACAAGATCGCCTTTGCCCAACTGCGCGCCAATACCCGAAGATTGAAAACCACCCTGCGTGAGCTGAACTTCTTCAAAGAAGCGCTGGACCAGCACGCCATTGTCAGCATTGCCGATGTTGACGGCAATATCACCTATGCCAATGATAAATTTATCGATATCAGTGGCTTTCCTCGTGAACGGCTGCTTGGTCATAATCACCGTTTGGTGCAGTCAGGCCACCACCCGCGCAGCTTCTTCGAGCAGATGTGGCAGAACATTACCACCGGTAACACCTGGCATGGAGACATCAAAAACAAGACGCTGGACGGATCCACATACTGGGTCAGTTCCACCATCGTACCGTTTCTCGATGAGGAAGGACGCCCGTTTCAGTACATCTCCATCCGCACCGATATCAGCGAACACAAACGCTTGGAGGCAGAGACCGAACGCAACCGCCGCTTTCTGGAGGCGTTGACCAACGCCATCGGCCAAGGGGTGTTGGCGGTGGACTCTCGTGAGCGGGTCACCTTTCTCAACCGGAAAGGGACGCGCCTGACAGGAAGGAGTGCCGATGACGCCCTCTCCCGGCCACTCTCCGAGCTGGTGAGCGGACCGAAACAGGAGGACGCCCCTGCCGCTGCGCTGCCGGAAGCGTTGCGGGCAGCGATCAGGAAAGGGAAGTCCTGGCACTCCGAAATCGAGCAGTTTCACCATCGACAGGGCCGACCCTATCCGGTCTCCATTAGTGCGGTACCGTTGATTCTCAACGACCAGGTACAGGGGTCGGTGATCGTCTTTCAGGACATCTCGGAGCGGCTGCGGTCGGAACGGAAGCTGCGTGAGAACGAAGAGCGCTTCCGCCAGGTGGCCAGTACCGCCCATGAGGCGATCATTACCATCGATCAGGAGGGGCGGATCATCTTCTGGAATCGGGCCGCCACCGCCACCTTCGGCTATCAAGAAAACGAGGTGATGAATCAACCCCTGACGATGATGATGCCACCCGCTTTGCAAGAGGGACATCTTCAGGGACTTGAACGTGCGCTTGAAACCGGCACCCTACAGCACGATGGCGAAACTCTGGAACTGCCGGCACTGCGCAAGGATGGTAATGAGATCCTCTTGGAAGTGGTGATCTCAACGTGGCGTTCATCAGGTAAGCAGCACTTTACTGCCATGGCGCGGGATATCACCGAACGCCATCGCATGTTGGAGGAGTTGACCGACGCCAAATCCAAAGCCGAAGAGGCCAATCGGGCCAAAAGCGACTTTCTGGCCAATATGAGCCACGAGATTCGTACACCGATGAACGCTATTATCGGCATGAGCCATCTGGCCCTTCAGAGCGGCTTGAATCGGAAACAGACCGACTATGTTGGCAAGATCCATGGAGCCGCTGAGGCGCTGTTACAGATCATCAACGATATTCTCGACTTCTCCAAGATCGAAGCCGGTAAATTGACTCTGGAGTCGATCCGCTTCTCACTGGAGGAGGTTGTGGAGAAGATCAGCCAGTTGATGGCGGTAAAAATCCAGGAGAAGGGGCTGACATTCCACACCAACATCCATTGCGATGGTGCGGGTGATCTGATGGGAGACCCCCTGCGCTTACGGCAGATTATGATTAATCTGATGGGCAATGCGGTGAAATTTACCGAAGAGGGTCGCATTACGTTGACCATCGCCGCAGCCGGTGAGCAGGATGAAGATCCCGTGGTGCAGTTCTCCATCCGCGACAGCGGAATCGGTATGACCGACGCCCAGATGAAAAAGCTGTTCCAATCCTTCCATCAGGCCGATGGCTCCACCACACGTAAATATGGTGGTACCGGCCTGGGGCTCTCCATCAGCAAGCAGCTCACCGAGCTGATGGGGGGGCGGATCTGGGTGGAGAGTACGCTTGGAGAGGGCAGCACCTTTCATTTTACCGCCCGTTTCCAGCGCGCTACCGACCACGATGATCTCCGCCCCCAACCCAGGAGTACACCGGGCCTCCCGCAGCAACAACAAGATCATCACAGCATACAGGGTCGGCGCATTCTGCTGGTGGAGGACAACGAACTCAATCAGCAGGTCGCTTCCGAACTGCTTGAAATGGCTGGTATTGATGTCACCATCGCCAACAACGGTCAGGAGGGCGTGACCGCGGCGCTGGCGGGTGACTTCGATGCCATCCTGATGGATATCCAGATGCCGGTGATGGATGGCTATACGGCATCTCGCACCCTGCGTTCCCATGCTGAATTGGCCGATCTGCCCATCATCGCCATGACCGCCAACGCCATGGTTGGCGATCGGGAGAAGTGTCTTGATGCCGGGATGAATGCGCACATCTCCAAACCGGTGGACCCCCAGGAGATGTTTCAGGTACTCGCACACTGGCTGCCTCTTGATACGGCACGGCTCTCCCGTGCTGTGGAGAGGACCAGCCTATCCCATGAGGTCGATCAACTTCCAGACACGCCAAGCATTGACGTGCAGAACGGCCTGCTTCGTGTGGGTGGCAAAATGTCAGCCTACCTCTCTCTTCTGGAGCGCTTTGTGGAGAATCAGGGCGGCAGCGATTCCATCATTGCCGAGGCGGTGGCGCAGGACGACTCCAAGACCGCTCTCCGACTTAGTCACACCCTAAAGGGGCTGGCGGGAACGCTCGGTGCAGTCCCCCTGCAAAAAGCAGCATCAGCGGTGGAGGGCACCCTGCGCAGTGGTGACCTCTCGTCTCTTGCGACCCCGATGGAGCAGCTCTCCGATCGGCTCAGTCAGACTCTGGACGACATTGCCCTGATCCTCTCCCAACAGCGTACCGATATATCTGAACCGAAGTCGGATGGAGAGAACCACCCCCTGCCTGAAGACTTCCCACAACGGCTGCGGGATATTCTCGAACAGACCTCACAGTACAGCGCCAATGGGGAACAGATGCTGAATGCGCTTCTGGAAGAGGTAGGAGAGATGGCGTGGCACGGTGCTCTACAGCGAGCCGCCGATGCACTGGCCCAGTACGATTTCGATGGGGCAGAGACCGAGATTAAAGCTCTATTGTCCCAAATAGATGACGACAAGAGATAATTATCCCTTTAATCAGTATGTGATCACAGAGAGATAAAAACATGGAAAAACAGAAGATTCTGGTCGTAGACGATATCAAAGAGAACCTGGATGTGGTCAAGGGGATTCTCAGTGATGACTACAATGTGTTGCTGGCTGTCAACGGCATCCTGGGGCTAAAGATTGCCTATGCACAGAGACCGGACCTGATTCTGCTGGATATTATGATGCCGGACATCGACGGCTACGAAGTGTGCCGCCGTTTGAAGGCCGACCCTGTTACCTCCGGCATCCCCATCATTTTTCTTACCGCCATGGATCAGGTGAAGGACGAGGTTAAGGGGTTCATGCTGGGCGCGGCTGACTTTATTATGAAGCCGATCAGTCCCCCCATCGTCACCTCCCGAGTCAAGACCCATCTGGCCCTGGCCGACCAGCGGCGGGATCTTCAGCAGCAGGTAGAGGAGCGGACCATTGATCTCAACCGGGCGCTTGAAACGTTGGAGAAGACCAATAACGCTCTGGAGCAGGCGATCACCAAGACCGAAGAGACACGACTGGAGATTATTCGTCGTCTTGGTCGTGCTGCGGAGTTTAAGGACAATGAAACCGGCCTGCACGTCATTCGGATGAGCCACTACTCCCACCTTCTTGCCAAAGCGATCGGTCTTGATGACGAAACCGTTACTCTGATCCTCAACGCCGCTCCTATGCATGATGTGGGCAAGATCGGCATTCCAGACCACATTCTTCTGAAACCTGGAAAACTGGATAATGATGAGTGGAAGGTAATGCGTAGACACCCGGGAATAGGCGCGGCTATCATTGGCAAGCATGACCATCCTCTAATGCAGATGTCCCAGACCGTTGCGCTCACCCATCACGAAAAATGGGATGGCAGCGGTTATCCAAAGGGATTGAAAGGGGAAGAGATTCCATTGGTTGGCAGGATCATCTCCGTCGCCGATGTCTTCGATGCTCTCACCACGGCCCGCCCGTATAAAGAAGCATGGTCTGTGGAAAAGGCGATTGAATTGATGAAAACGCAACGGGGAAGTCACTTTGAACCAAGGTTAGTGGATCTGTTTGTGGGCATCCTTCCAGAAGTGCTGAAGATCAAGAAGCGCCATTCGGAGAAGTAGCTTTTTACACACTTGATCAAAACCGCTAGGTGCTAATATATTTTTCACCAACGGCCTGATATGAACAGCTGATAAATGGTTGAGGTTGAATTTTTTCATGGGTAACTTTTTACATCTGAATGCCGAGCCCTTTCTGGATAAGCTTGTTGCCATTTTGGAAGATGGCATCATCACCATCGACGAGCAGGGGCTGGTAACCAGCTTCAACCCGGCCGCCGAACAGCTCTTCGGCTACCAGGAGCACGAGGTGCTGGGCCACAACGTCAAGATGCTCATGGGCAATCCCTATGTCGAAAAGCACGACACCTTTCTGAAGAACTATTTCGACACCAATCAGCCCAAGATCATCGGCCGTGGCCGCCATGTGGAGGCCAAACGCAAAGACGGCTCCCTGTTTCCTATTTTTCTACAGGTCACCGAGCTTCAGCATGAAAAGAAGCGCCAGTTTGCTGGCATCATCCGAGATATTTCAGAGCACTCCCATGCCAAGATCATGTCCAATGCCATCACCCTGGCCCAGCAGGAGCTGACCGAACATCACGACGGTCGCGCCATTTTTGAGAAGATGCTGGCTACCTTGCTGGAGCTGACCCAAAGCGAATACGGCTTCATCGGCGAGGTGCTGCACCTGGAGGACGACTCGCCCTATCTGAAGACTCACGCCATCACCAACATCGCCTGGAATGAGGAGACCCTCAAGTTCTATGAGGAGGAGAGCCCCAAAGGGATGGAGTTTACCAACCTCGAGACCCTTTTTGGTGCGGTGATGACCGAGGAAGAGGTGGTGATGGTTAACCAGCCGCTGCAGGACTCACGCTCCGGGGGGCTACCGGAGGGCCATCCGCCCCTCAACCATTTTCTCGGCATCCCCTTTTTCGCCCGCGGCAAGATGGTTGGCATGGTGGGGGTGGCCAATCGACCCGGCGGCTACAACCAAAAGCTGGTGGATTTTCTGCAACCCTTTCTGCTTACCTGCGCTAACATCATCACCAATCTGCGCGATGCCAAACAGCGCGACGCCTTCGACACAGCGCTCAAGGAGTCCGAAGCACGCGGCAAGGCGATTCTAGAAGGGGCGGTGGAAGCCATTGTCACCGTGGATGAAAAAGGCATCATCGAGGCGGTTAATCCGGCGACGCTGAGAATCTTCGGCTACACCACTGAAGAGCTGATAGACCAAAACGTCAAGATGCTCATGCCGCCCCCCTTCAGTGACGAGCACGACGACTATCTGACAAACTATCTGCGCACTGGTGTGGCAAAGGTGATCGGCATCGGCCGAGAGGTGATCGGCCTTCGTAAGGGCGGCGCGCAGTTCCCCATGGAGCTGGCGGTGAACCACATCACCATGGGCGGGCGCAACCTGTTTACCGGCGTGATTCGCGATATTACCGAACAGAAAAAGAGCGCCGAGAAACTCAAAGCGCTCAACGATACCCTTACCAGTCAGGTCGATCAGCTCAACTACATGAACACCACCAACGCTCGGCTCAACGAGATGGGCAGCTATTTCCAGACCGCGGAGAGCCTCAGCGAGTTGATGGTGATTTTGAAAAAGTATTGTCAGCTCTTTTTTGATACCGCCTACGGAGCTTTCCTCACCGTGGATGAGACCAAACTGCTCTCGCCGAAGGTCACATGGGGCGA
>JADFWT010000110.1 GCA_015233785.1 Magnetococcales bacterium | reverse complement strand
TGCCATGGCGCATATTAATAAAGGCGCAGCCGCCAATGCCCATCTCTTCTTCATGAAAAACCTCCAGCCCATTTATTGCTCTATCAAAAACACACTTTTCCGGCCTGCACAAAACGTCCGCCAAGGAAAAGTAGGAGAGTGACCGTAAAAATAGATTCACTTGGGGTTCTATCCGCAAATTCTGGACCAACCACCATTCAAACGGGAGAAGATGTTTGTATATATCTGTTTATTTGGTACATTCGAAAGATGATGCAGAAAGCACCATGAGAAGTATGGAGATGGAATCAAGGGCGTATGGGGCAAAATGTGCTCAGAAAACCACACGTTGAGAAAAAAATTGCCAGTTCATGCTGATCTGCCGCAAGAAGATTGCATTAATTAGCCTATTATCAATACATTACGGAGTGTCTGCGTGTGACAAGATGGTGACAGTCAGAGCCGCAGCATCCGACAAAACAGCCTATCCATGGAATACGATCTGCGGGCGGGGTGCGCGCTATGGATCTCTCTTATGGAGCATCTCAGCAGCGGCTTCATCCAGCCACCAGGCGATGGAACGGCTCTCGCTGCGCACCCGATCCATGGGGTAACGGTGTGGGCTCTCCATGGGGCGTTCGAGCAACGAACCGATAATGGGCGCTTTCCCCTCCCCCATGGCCAACACGGCAAGATGACGGGCGGCGGCAAGCGTCCTGTAGGAGAGGGTGATGCGGCGTACGCTATTGGGACCACCACGTGGTCCATCACTGACCAACACCAGGCGGTCTCCAGCCTGATCGCTCTGGGGTAGCGGTGGAAAGAGCGAGGCGGTATGGCCATCGGGGCCCAGGCCCAGCCAAACCCAATCGATCACGGGATCCACCGCTTGCAGCTTCGACCTGAGCAGCGCTTCATAACGCAGCGCCTCGTCTTCCGGCTGCCCCTCCCCTCTCATGCGAAGGATATGCGCCTTAGGGATCGACCTCCGAGAGAGCAGAGCTTCCATGGCCATGCCATAGTTACTCAGGGGGTCATCCGGCGGCACGCAGCGCTCATCCCCCCAGATAAACAGGGTGTGGTCCCACGGAAAGCGCTCTACATAGGGAGGGCTTCCCAGCATCTCCAGCAGGGTACGCGGCGTGTTGCCCCCAGAGAGCGCCAAAGAGAACAGCGCCCCTTGCGCCGTACGCTTGGCGGCCGCCTGAACCAGGGCCTCTACAAAGGCGTGGCTGGTCTCATCAGCGCTGGGATAAATGCGGCGGCTCTCCTTGGCCGAAACAGCAGGGCTCATGAGCCGATTTCCTGACTACGGTTGACGTAGTTCTCAATCCACACTTCGCGGCCATCCACCATCGCTTTTTCGTCCGGTACGGCTTTGCGCGGGTAGTAACATTTACGGCAGATTGCGATATCCAGAAAGCCATCTTTTTGACTCTGCTTCTCGCGCATGGCGGCCAGCTTGTCGCCGTGCCAGATCTCGTGGATGGTCTGTGTCTCGGCATCGCCGATTATCACCTCTCCATCTTCATCATTGCTGCACATCATCACCCGGCCATCGGCCCCCACCACTACCCGTTGATAGAGCTGCGGACAGGAGAAGTTCTCCTCAAAGACAATCTCATCATCCTTACCCAAATAGTCGATCAGCGGATTAAAGGCCACCAGATCCACCAACGGGGCAATGGCTCGATAGTACGAGGTGGGGTCCGGACGAATCGCCGGCCATATGCCCTGGACCTTAATCACCGGCTTCACCAGACCATGGCGGGCCTTGTAGGCTTTAATCTCCTCCAGGCGACGGATGGTATCATCAAATGTGAGAGGCTTACGTACGTTGTCGTAGGTCTCGCCAATGCCGTCGATGGAGATGGTGATCCAGTCGATGCCCGCCTCCGCACAAGCGGTAAAGTATTCAAGATCCAGTTTGCCGCCATGGGTTAGGCAGGACACCTCCTGAATGCCCTTCGATTTGGCCAGAGCAATGGCATCCACAAACCGCTTGTGAAGGGTGGGTTCCCCCCGCAGGGAGAGACGTACGGCGTGCACCTTCCCGGCAATCTCCTCAATCACCTTCTCAAACAGGGACCACTTCATGAGACCACGCTTGACGCTGCCTTTAAAGGCGTCGGTGATGGTGTAGCACATGGGGCACTTGAGATTGCAGATGGAGGCCAGCTCCAGATCAACCAGCAACGGGTAATCGGCAATCTTCCGGCTCTTGGGCAGGCTCTCCCATTGGGCACGGTATTGGCGGTACGCCTCTTCCCCATCCGAGCCGAGGTTTTTGGAAAACGCAGCCATCCGCTCAGGGGTATCCAGCTCAAAGTGGCCCTTGTTGATGGGTATATAGCTCTTCTTGGCTGCCGAATCTTGGGCGGTCATAAGGTTACCTGAATCATTGGGGTTGGGATCACGATGGTTCATCAATGGCCCTTTGAAAGGCCAACTGCCACTCTTTGAGCCAATTTTTGCTGGTGCGGCCATAGTGGTGCAGAAACTGCCTGCGGGCAGCCTGCACATCTTCTCCGGACCACCAAACCTGGGGATCCTGATGCACCGCCTTTAGATGCGCAATGGCACCAACCACCGAGTAGTGCAGCAGACCACACGCCGCAAGCGCCTGCATGATGGGGATGGCCGGTTCCCGAAAATGGTAGATGCGCGGGTTAATGAATGCCACGGTAGGAACATTCATGGCAAGTGCCTCAATAAAGGCCGTCCCTATGTGGTGCGACACATGTATGCGGCAGTTGCTCAGCCGTTCAATCAAGTTTTTAGACTGGTCATCTACCTGAAATCCATCCCCATGGGTCTCACGCAGGCGTCCTACCGTATCCCACTTCATATCCACCGGCTGCCAGCAACGGACCATAAGGGTCCGATCTTGCTTGAACTGGGCCATAAAGTCGTCGATCTCCTGCATACAGAGGGTCAGATACTCCCCGGCTGTAGGATGAAAATGGAGACGGTAGACATAGCGGAAATACTCGGAGATGGTGAAGATCATCAGCCCATCTGGACCACCGGGCCGGTGCTCGCCCGGATGGGCGAATGAGAGCGGCTCGGTGTGGTCGCCATCGCGCCAACCGTAGGTGTAAAAGCGATCCGCTACGGAGCGCTCGTAGAACTCAATCTGATTGTGGTAGTCAAACCCTTCGCCGCTGCCGTGCTGCATCAACAAAAACTTGCTTCGCCCCTGCTGCATGGCGGCAAACAGCTTGAACACCGGGTTAAAGTGCATGGCATTGGCGGTAAAGTAGGCATCCGACTTGGGGAAACGCAGCGCCAGCACCTGCTCTCGAAAAGAGGCAAACCCCTCCAGAAACAGCGCCGGCATATCCCCAATGATGATTTTGCCCAGGGCCTTCTCAAACCGGCTCCGGCCCAAATCCAGGGATTGTGCACGCAGAGCTCTATCGATGGGCAACTCCACCGAAACCGGATAGAGAAAGGTATTGAAGGTGATCTGAAGGCGGCTCATAAGCATCAACTGCACCATACGTCGCCACACCCCATACTTGAAGTAGGGATTAACCACCGTGATCCTTCGGCGTCTAAACAGCTTGGAGAGCCACTGGGTAACACCATAGGCCACGCGCTCTCCGGGCCTCCAGTTCGGGGTGGAGAAACGCGCTTTCTGGGGAAGTGGATCCTCAAGCTCGCGGGTGGGGAATGCGTACCCCATACCGTGCAGCATGCGGCTGAAAACCTGCAAATTGTATCGATCCCCCAGAGAGATCAGCGAGACCCAATCCATGGTGTCGGTGGGTATGTAATGCTGCTTTGGGTCCAACACCCAGGTCTCAAGATCAGCATGCAGCTCAAATGCCTTCTCCAGAGTCAAAAAGCGGTCATACATCACCTGTACATAGTGATCCAGCCAGTTGCCCAGCACGATGTGGTAAAATCGTGTGGTCTCATTTAAACCGTGATGACGGTTGAGAAAATCGGTCAGTCCGGCCAGGGCGGTTTGACGCACCTGCTCGCTATATTCGATGGCATCCACCTTTTTTTGCGGGTCGTCCCACAGGTGTGGTACATCGCTATGGTCCAGCGTGGTCCACTGCGCCTTGCGGGCAAACAGCTTGCACCACTCCCCGGCAAAGAGAATCGGCTTGCTGCGATCCCAGAACGACTCGATAGGGGTGGTGACCATAAAGGGCATCGTTTACTCAACTCCCAAAACTGACTTCGTAGTACGGCAGAAGAGAGCCGCCGAAACTGAGCTTGAACCAGCCTCGCCACGGGCTGTTGACGCCCTCCATATCAACCACGGTGATCCCACGCCGGTTAAGATCGCGAAAAGCGTCCCACAGCGCCACCGTTCCGGCATAGCGGGACTTCTTATGGGGATGGTTGCCGCCAAACAAAAAGTAGGCCCGCTTGTTGTCCCAGCAAAAATAGCTGGCACTGATCACCTCTCCCTGTGGGTTTCGCACCCCGTATGTGACGCCGCATCCAGCCGCTTGGAGCTGCTCCATCAACCGCAACATGGCCTGCAGTTGCGCCTTGGGCACCGTGGTACCGCCCTTCTCCATGGTGAGTCGGTAAAGCTCCAGCATCCCCTCCGGGCTCTCCAGAATCTCTGCAAACACCGCATCGCGACGGGCGTAACGCACCTCTTGACGACGTGATTTTCCCAGGCGCTCGAAGAGCGGGTTTTGCGCCAGATCAGAAGACCCGCAGCCGTCGATCTCAAGATAGCTGGTGTAGCGTAGATCCAGGCTCCAGCGCTGGACCTCATCGCCCCCGTAGTTGTGCCACAGATACGGCCGCATATCCTCGACTTGAGGCGGTAGGGCCAACGTGATAACCGGGTAGATCTCCGGCAGCGCCTGGGCCAGATATTCGGTGATGTCAAAACGGTCTGAAAGACGCTTGGCATTGCTGCGACTGGCAGGCTCCTTGGCAAACATCAGTCCGTGATGGATCACATGGTCGTGAAGTACCCCCTGCCCCTGGTCGTTCAGCATCACCACCAATGCCCCCCGGCGCTCCTGCCCCTTGCGCACAAAGTAGCATACATGGGGGCTCTCCAGGGCTGCCAGATAGTGAGACTCGACAAAGATGGTCCCTTCGACAGAGTCCCGAATAAACCGGTCCCAGGCGCTCTCATCCCGGCTCACTTCCAGTGAAAATGGGCTGCTCATGGATGGACCCTCTCAAGTAGTCCCTTCTCCTCCAGCCGCAGGGCGGTGGCGTATAGATCCCGAACATCGGTCTCAAGCCGCTGGGCCACGTCCCACAGCCCCACCTCGCCATCGCAATGAAACAGCAACCAGAGTATGCGATCCAGATCGCTCATGGTCTCTTTGTCCGCGCCATGCAACTGAGCCCCTCCGGTGGCCGGATACATGTCGTGGCGGGAGAGCATCACCTCGCCGTGGGGCTGGGTATTTCTAAAGAGAATATCACAATCCAACTGCCCAATGGCCTCCATATAGGCCCCCAACGAGTCCAGAAGCGACGCCGCCGAAATAAAGCCGAGATGGTCCAGATGGGTGTGGTACTGGGGGTATTCGTAATATTTGTCCCGACCTATGGTGGCGACGTTGATGCGAAACCCCTGGGAGGAGTACTGCCGCTCGTCGGAGCCATGTATATCGAAGGGATAGGTTTTAAACTCCCCATCACGAGCCTTGAGGACGTTGTGACACACCCGGTTGATGGGATCACTTGGGTCCAGGCTCTGCTTCATGTAGAGCGGCCCCGGTCCGGCGGTGCAGGTAACCACAAAGCCCCGCTCAATGGCCTTCATGGCCGCTTCGTTGTGGGCCAGATAGGCGATGGCCCCTATGGTCTCCGGAATAAAGACCATGCGGTAGCTATGCGCCCACGACCCCTTGGCCAGCTCCGCTGCCAGATAGGCGGTGGTGACCGTTCCGCTTAGATTATCATTGGCCAATGAGGGGTGACAAAAATAGGTGGAGATCAGAATCTCCTTGCTGCTCCGCCCTGGAATCAACACCTCCCCCACCGTCATGGAGCCCGGCTGCAAGGTGCTATCGATCATCACCTCGTAGGGACCACCGTGGGCCTTCATCTCCAGGTACTGCCGGTGGCTGATGCAGAAGCCCCAATCGCGCTTATAGTAACTGGTGCGGTAGGGGATCGCCTCCGGCTGTGACGCCAGGTGGTGCAGATGGGGCGACAGCGCCTCAAAGGTCATGGCGGTTTCATGAACCGGCGTGCTGTAGCCCATCACATGGACATTACACACCCTGAAATCCACCACCTTGCGGCCATCTCCATCCTTGATCCATGCATCACGAATGGACCACTCATCCGGGATCACCCAGTCATACACCTGCTCACCGCTGGCATACTCCTTGATCTCTATGGGGGCAATCTCTTGCAGTGTGCGCAGGGTTTCGCGGTTCCCCTCCCCGGTTAAACTGCGGGTGATGGGAAAGAGCCGCTCCAGTATGCGATTTACGGCCTCTAAACGTGGATCACGACTCACGAAGATGCTCCCACTTAATGACCGTATCCTCCTCAATATCCACCGCTGCCACCATCCCGGCCGCTACATCCATATAGCGCGGGCTTACGCCATGTGCAGGACGCTTAAAGGTAAGACGCTGTCGGCCAATGCGCTCTCCTGCGGCAATATTGGAGACCGCCACCAAACTACGCCTTGCATGTTGCCGGGCCGGAGTCTCGCTGGCCAGTGGCGCCTTGTGGCTGGCACCCATCAACAGGGTTCGTCGGGCCATCATCTTGCGAAATTTCTTCAGATCCTCGCGATTCATGGCGTGGTAGTGGTCGTTGCCGGGCAGCGTCTTGTCGTGGGTGAAGTGCTTCTCCAGCACCGACGCCCCCATCAATGCCGCCGTCTCCAACACATCCATCTCCCCTGGCGGCGTGTGGTCCGAGTAGCCGATGGGAATGCCGGGAAAGTGGCGACGCAGATCGTGAATCATACCCAGATTGGCGTTCTCAAACGCCGTGGGGTAGTTTAAAATGCAGTGCATTAACGCCAGAGGTACCCCACTGGGCCGAATCCAACCCACCGCCTCTTGAATCTCATACAGATGGGACGCCCCGGTGGAGAGCAGAATCGGCTTGCCGTAGCTGGTCATATGCTCAATGAAGGGCCGGTTGGTGATGTCCGACGAGGAGATCTTGTAGACCCCCATCAGATCGTTGAGAAATTGCGCCGACTCCATATCGAACGGCGTGGACATGAATTCAATACCGGCATGGTCGCAGTAGAGCTTGAGCTGCTCGTACTCTCTCTTCCAAAAGCTGTCGTATTTCTTAAACAGCTCAAACTGGCTGCTGGTCGGCTCTTTTTCGGTGTCCCAATAGGCCGGCGCATGACGAGAGGCCAAGGTGGCCGCCTTATAGGTCTGAAACTTGATGGC
>JADFWT010000010.1 GCA_015233785.1 Magnetococcales bacterium | reverse complement strand
GTTACCACAACCGATGGCACCGATAGCTACACCTCAACCGGCGCCATGGATGTGGAAGTTGAAGCCGATGTGGATGGCTTGACCTTTGATACCTCATATGCGGCTGTTGAAAACGATGCAGGCGGCGAGGCGGTTGGCGACTCCGGCGGTGGCGGCAAGGGCCGAGACTCCGGTGGCGGAAGCAAGGGCGGCGACTCCGGCGGTGGCGGCAAGGGCGGCGGCAAAGGCCGAGACTCCGGTGGCGGAAGCAAGGGTGGTGACTCCGGCGGCGGTGGCAAAGGCGGCGACTCCGGTGGTGGCGGTAAAGGCGATGAGGAAGCATCAAGTGATGATGGCGGCAACGGCATCGAACTGGAGATCGGCTTCGCCCTGGAAGACCAGGACGGCTCCGAGTCACTCTCTGGAGACATCGTCATCACCGACGTGCCCATGGGCGCTGAACTGAGCGCCGGTACCGATAACGGAGACGGCACATGGTCCATCTCTCAGGATGAACTGTCCGTCACCCAGACCAATGACGACGGTGAAGCCGTAGCCTGGGAGATCCCCAATCTCACCATGACTGCGCCCGAAGGCTCCGAGGGGGATTACAACATCGGTATTCAAGTCTCCGTCTCGGATGGCGAGAATATTGAAACCAGCAGTGGCAGCATGGACGTCACCATTGACGAGACCATGACCACGGATGCCAGTGGGACCTCAACCTCTTCGGTGGTGGATGATGGGTCCGGTTTGGTGCTTAACATCGCCAAGGGTGGCAATGGTAATACCGGCGAGTTTGAAGTGATCATCAATGGCGAATCGGTGGGTACCTTCACCACCGATACGGCGTTCAACTCAACCGGTGAGTGGGATAGCATGACCATCGATGGAGTCGATACCTCAAATATCGAGAGCATCTCCATCGAACCCACATCGCCAAATTCTCATATTCTGGTCAACAGCATTTCCATCGATGGCAACACGCTGGAGGCTGAAACCGATGCCGATAGCTCCAAGACGGTGGATCAGGGAGACTATCTCAAAATCAACAACGGCGGTGAGGTCTCGTTTGAGGTCAATCTTGGCGAGGTCAATACCGATGAGACAGCCTTCTCCGAGATGGATGCCACCGATGACGGCAACCAGAAGGGCGATGATAGCGACGACACCCTGATTGCCGATGACTCTGGTGCCAAACTGGAGGGTAAAGATGGTGACGATGTGCTCTACGGCGGTGAAGGGGATGATGAGCTGAAAGGCGGCGATGGCGACGACACCCTCTACGGGAACGAAGGCGATGACGAGATGGAGGGCGGTGACGGCGATGATACCCTCTACGCCGGAGAAGGTGACGACACCATGGAGGGCGGTGACGGCAACGACGTCATGTACGGCGGTACCGGTAACGATGAGATGGAGGGTGGTGACGGCGACGACACCATGTATGGCGGTGACGGCAACGATATCTTCACCTTCGGCGACGGCAGCGGCCTTGACTCGGTAAATGGTGGGGCCGGTGATGGCTGGACCGACTCCATCCAACTGGATGGTGCCGATGGCGGGCCATCCGCTTCCCTGGAGAGTGCAGGCGACTGGACCATCGAAACCGACTCGGCCTACTCCATCGACGAAGGCTCCGGTGAGATTGTCTTCGATGATGAGGATGCTTCCGGCACCATCAACATGTTCGACGGCTCCAGCATTGACTTCGATAACATAGAGAAGATTGAGTGGTAAGCTTCAGAGTGTCGCTTGCCTCTTAGTCATCCATCATTTTTGCAACAGGGAGCCGGTCTGTACTACTGGCTCCCTTTTTTTATGCCAAGACGCTCAATGGCCCGTTTCAGCCCATAACGCCCGGCAAATGGGCGCTATCTTTCCAGGGCATAATCGGGTAAGTTCGATGGATGTAACGACCAACCATCAGGATAGGAGCACCAACATGATCCAGAGTGCTGTGATCCTCGCCGGCGGCCAAGGCTCTCGGGTGAGCGCCAAACACAAGGATCGCAACCTGATTAAGGTGCTGTTGCCTATCAACGAAAAGTCGGTCCTCCTGGAGAATATAGAAATCATCCGGGATCGGCTGCATATTCGTTCCATTCTGATTATCGTCGGTTATCAGGCCGATGAAGTCCAAAAACAGCTTGGAACCGGTGAGGCTTTCGGTGTACGTCTGGAGTATATCCAGGCTGACGTGGAAAAAGGGCTGATTGACGCCCTGATGCTGGCCCGGAACAAAATTCAGGGCCACTTTCTTCTGCTGCTCGGTGACGGCTTCTATCTGAACTGTAATCATGAATCGCTAAACGCACTGGATATGACCCAAATTGATGGCGTGGTCACCTATATCCGCCATCACGATCCCCAAGGCATCGCCAGCAACTTTTCCATCCAACTAGGCCCCAAAGGGCAGCATATCGCCCACCTGGAAGAGAAGCCTCAGACCGTAGAGAACGATCTGGTGGGGCTGGGCACCTTTGTGCTGAATCCAGAAATCTTCGACTATTTCAAGAAGGTTGAGGTCAATCCAAAGACTGGAAACCGGGAGTTTATCGATGCCATCTCCCACTTTGCCGAAGATCGACGCGTCGTTGGCCATGAACTAACCGGCCACTATGTCAATATCAACACCACCGATGATTGGTATTTTGCCCAATTCCTGGCCCGCCGCGCCGCCTTTGACGAGACCCGGAAGAGTCTGGTGATTCCCACCCATAATGAGGGCTCTTCCATCCTGTTTGTTCTGCACGATTTTCATCAGCATGTGGATGAGATTGTGGTGGCGGACGGCGGCAGCAGCGATGATACCGTGGCCAAGGTGGAGTCGTTTAAATCCATCAGCAAATGCCCCATTACCATTCTTACTGGGCCTTTTCAGGGCTATGGCGATGCCTTGAGAAACGGCACCGATGCCGCCACCGGCCAAATTGTCATCTTTGTGGAGGCGGATGCCACCTTCCGTAGCCGCGATCTGCATAAAATTCTGGAGTATCTCAAAGATTGCGACATGGCCATCGGCACCCGAACCACCCGACAGATGATCAGCCAAGGCGCCAACATGGCCGGTTGGCTGCGACTCGGAAACGTGATGGCCGCCAAGGTGATCGAAATGCTCTGGTGGGTGGAGGCGGAACCGCGCCTTACCGATGTGGGGTGTACCTATCGCGCTTTCTGGAAAAACCGCTATGACGATATCAAGCACAATTTTATCAGCCTTGGACCGGACTTCTCTCCAGAGCTGATGGTGGAGTTTATTCGTAACAATAACCGAATCATCGAGGTGCCGGTCAGCTACTACAGACGCCAGGGGGGTATGTCGAAACACTCCCGTGGCTTCTGGGGTGTGTTCAAGACCGCTTGGCGCATGATGGTTCTGGTCTTTAAAAAGCGCTTTTTCCTGCCGCTATGACCCGGAAGTGACCATGCTGCATCACCGTTATCACTGTTGGGGGAGCTATCCCAACACTCCGCAATCAGGGGCGGAACTCTCCTGGCCGGAAGATCTCACTAGACTGCTTGAAGCCCAGCCAGAGGCCACTCTGCTTCCATTCGGTAACGGTCGCAGCCAGGGGGATGTCTGTCTGAATGGTGGTGGAACATTAGCCGGAACCCTGCCGCTGGATCGCATCCATGCCTTTGATGCTAAAAATGGAACCATGCGTTGCGATGCAGGCGTATTGCTCTCTGAAGTGCTTGCGCTGACGGTTCCTCGGGGATGGTTTCCAGCCGTAACGCCGGGTACTCAGTTTGTCACCGTGGGCGGGGCCATCGCCAACGATGTGCATGGCAAAAATCATCACAGGGTCGGCAGTTACGGCAACCAAACACTTCGTTTTGAGCTGCTGCGCTCGGACGGCTCCCGATTGATCTGCTCATCCAAGGAGAACAGCGACTGGTTTGAGGCCACCATTGGCGGGTTGGGGCTTACCGGGTTGATCCTATGGGCAGAGATCCAACTGGTTCCAATCCATAACCCCCTCATGAACCAAGAGGTGTTGCAGTTCGAAAATCTGGCGGGTTTTTTTCAGATCACCGAAGCCTCCGATGCCGACTACGCCTACACACTAGCCTGGGTAGATAGCCGAGCCCGAGGCGCTAAACTTGGCCGAGGCATTCTGACGAGAGGGAACCATGCAGGCCCGCTCTCCATCTCTACGATCCGCCAGCCCTCCGGCCGCACCACCTTTCCGTTCCGGCCACCCTTCTCGCTGGTTAACCGGCTTTCGGTTTCGATCTTTAATGCCCTATATTATCGGCAACTCTTCAAACAGGAGGGGTGTTCATCCAGCCATTACATCCCCTTTTTCTACCCCCTGGACGGCCTGCTGCACTGGAACCGCATGTACGGTAAGAACGGCTTTCTCCAGTATCAATGCGTGGTGCCCCATGATCAGGCCCGTTCGGCCATCGGCGAGCTGCTGGATCGCATCTCCAAGAGCAAAGCCGGATCTTTCATTGCTGTTCTAAAGAAGTTCGGCCCCCTACCCTCCCGCGGCCTGCTCTCCTTTCCAAGACCGGGCGTTACACTGGCCATTGACTTCCCGTTCCACGGCCAGAAAACCCTGGCCCTGCTGGAGAGCCTGGATGGCGTGGTGCGTGAAGCCCAAGGGGCCGTCTATCCGGCCAAGGATGCCCGCATGTCCCCAGAGTCGTTTGCCACCTTCTATCCTGAAATGGAACGCTTCAAGAGATATATCGATCCCCGCTTCTCCTCCCAGCTCTGGAGACGGGTATCTGGAGAGAAAACATGAGAAAACATCTTATCATTGGAGCCACTTCCGCCATTGCTCAAGCCACCATGCGGCACTTTGCTCAGGATGGTGATGATTTTTTTATGGTGGCACGCAATGCCGAACGACTCAGCGCCCTGGAGACCGATCTGAAACATCGCGGTGCCGGACGGGTGGCCTCTTTGGTGATGGATGCCAATCAGGTGGAGAAGCACGCCCAACTCTTTGATCAGGCAGCAGACACAATGGGGGGGCTTGATCATATCCTGGTGGCCCATGGCGTGCTGTCTGAGCAGACCGCCTGCCAGCAGAGCTATGAAGAGACCCTGGCCTCTCTGGAGACCAATGCTCTGAGCGTTCTATCCCTTCTTACCTTGGCTGCCAATCGCTTTGAGGCGCAACAGACCGGAACCATTGCCGTCATCTCCTCGGTGGCCGGGGATCGGGGCCGTCAAAGCAACTATGTCTACGGTTCGGCCAAGGCGCTGGTCAGCACCTTTATGGATGGACTGCGCAATCGGCTTCATAAAAGCGGGGTAGCTGTGGTCAATATTAAGCCGGGCTTTGTGGATACCCCCATGACCGTCCACTATGAAAAAAGCATGATCTGGGCACAGCCGGAAAGCGTCGCCAAGGATATCTACCAAGCCATACGACATAAAAAATCGGTCTGTTACACACCGTGGTTCTGGCGCTGGATCATGCTGATCATCCGCCACATTCCGGAGCCGATTTTCAAGCGCCTCTCCCTCTGATTCCATCTCTGATGCCGTCCGCCAAAAATGACCTTTTTTGCCATCCAGGTTGATTTGGTATATGGCATTTCTTCGTTACAATAGACGGATAATAGCCCTTTCACTTAATCATCAGAATCACCTCTGAGAGGCCAATAAGCGGAAAGTTGGAGCAGCTCCCCAGATAGCCTGAGCGTCACATTTAACCTTCGCAGAAACGCCCTGTTTCATGACGGCCAACCTGTCACCTCGGAAGATGTGGCCTTCTCCACCATGCTCAAGGCGGTGGATCGGGTAGAGACGCCAGCCCACCATTCAACCAGCCTTCGATTCAGGTGTCCTACATCTGGATGGCATGCAGTCCGATGTTGAAATAACCATCGCCTTTTCAAAGATGCCGCACCTGCGTGTCAGTCGTAGTGGTCATGCAGGCATCGGCCCCATCTCTCCTCAACACCCTTCGCGCAGGGGTGATGTGGTCCAATACCCAAGGCTACAGCAACCCAAAGGTCGATGCCCTCATGCAGGTTCCGGCTCACCGGTTCACCGGCTCTCCACTTCCCACACACTGGGCCAATGCATATAACACATAATCGGTATTGCGGTAGCTCTCGCACCTTTTGGGACACTGAAGCCGCTTCTCTGTCTCCACTACAACATGCGTGACACCAAACGCCTCTTGCACCTCTTCGGGCGAAAAACAACCCCCTGCTGGCAACTGACCGTAAAAAGCCTTCACGCGCTCTCCACGATCCCACCATGTAAGAACCGCCTGATTGCCAAACGGGTGAGACTTGGCGTTGACATAAACCGGAACCCCGGCATAGAGCCGCAGACGATCCATCGGTTGCGTTTGGGGAACCAGATAGTGATCCAAGGCGGTGCGATGCTGTCGAATGTGACGCATAAGATCCACATCAGGCCCCTGCTCTCCTTGCTGCACAGCCGACTGCATGCGATACAATCCGGAACCAACCAGCAACATAGAAAAAACAAGCAAAACACCGAGCATCGCTCTCCGCCGGCTCTTCTTGAAGAGCCCTGGCGCCATTTGAGGAAGACGATCCACGATCCAGGCCAGGATCAAAGCCGACGAGAGCGGTACCAGATACGATGAGGCACGCCATGGAAACATGAGCCCCAACAGAGGATCACGGGTAATATACTGCACCACGCTGAGTCCGCCCCCCAACAGCAGAAGCATCAAGAAAAATGAGCGTAACGTACCCCGTCCCACCAGGTAGGTCGCCGTTGTCATCAAAAATAGATACCAAGCGGTCTCCCAACTAACCCAGTAACGAGCATCTACATGGTATGGAATATATTTAAAGGCCAAAAAGGCACGGGCACGCTGTGTGATCTCGGCAGACTCTCCACCAAAATTGATCACGACATAGATCACTACCGGGGCGATAAATAATGCTGCAAAGAGCATCAAACCAATTAGTCTACGCCAGGACCACCCCTTCTCTCGCCAGAGAATCCATAAGAAAGCCGCCACGGTGAGTGAGGATGTCAACAGAAGTCCCGTGTGCAGGGTGCAGGTCAGCAGCGTGACAAACACCGCTGCATAGACCCGATGGGAGATAAACAGATAGAGCGCCACCACCAATCCAACTCCAAACGAGGCCGGCTCAAAGCCGGTGGTGGTTAGCCGCTGCCATGCCATGCCAGAGGTGAAGAGCAACTGCCCCTTGGACGTGACCGTGGCCATGATGAGCAACTTTGAAAAAAGCGCCGAGAAGATAAACTGCAAACCTACCAAAAACAGGCCCAACTGAACCACAGAACGGTGCAATGGAAAGGTTCTGAGGCTGATAGCCATCAGACCAAAACCCAACACCCCCATGCTGAATACGTAACCAACCAGAAACCCTTTTTCACCCATGGTGATGTAGAGCAGCCGTAATATCTGGTCAAACACGGGTAAGGGAGATGGGAGCGAGGCCAGCCAGTCGCCTGCCAGAAAATTATCTCCGGCCAGCTTCAGACCATGGATAAAGTAGGCATTTTGATTGCTGACATAGTAGCAACTTCCTCCCGTAGAGAGTGCAAACAGCAGCGCAAACAGCGTCAACTGAAGCGGCGTTACAGAGGTGCGGTTACGAGCGTTCACCCCCATCAGAAGCTGCTTAAACATTCCATATACCCTTGGTAAACATAGATCCGCAAAGGCCGTTATGCCCCCATGATCACACCGGGATAGATCCTTTGGAAGTCCCTGAGTGGGCGCATTATGCCATTAACAACACCCCATTGGAATGATCCCCCCGCCCCGCCAATACCCCCCATCCCACATCTTTCACATGCCGTTTAATAGAGGTATACTGACACAAAAACAACCATCTGCTGGAGGGTTTTAGGAGCGCCGCCCTACCTCTCAAGGGGTAACAAGATCTATCCTTGTGGAAGGGGACAATAATGGCCAGATTATTCGTATGGATGGACGGCTGCCGACTCTTGAAGAGGCTGAGAGCTTTCTCATCAAAGAGGCGATGCGTCAGGCGGATAATAATCAGGGCATCGCAGCCTCTCTGCTTGGTCTCTCCCGCACCGCACTCAATTGACGACTCAATCGGCGCTTAAAAGGGCTAATAGACTCTTGATTTTTATTAATTTCAATCCCACGAGCACAGTGCCTGATCGGGGGTGTGCCAATTGGAACCAGCCTACCCCGCTGTTCACCTTGGCGCATATAAATCAACCCTATGAATTATAAAGATTAATCCTAAAAACACAACATGAATGGAGATCACCCAAAGGGGGGACCGCGGCCTCATGAAAGGCGCGCTGAGAGATCATCATGCATGGCTTGAAAGCATCATCTCCTGGACCATGTCGGTTCCTATCACCGTTTTGATTCCCAAAACGTCAGACGGAGCCTCTACCAAACCATTTGGAAAACCGCGTGAATCGGCCTCGGTCTGGCCATCTGCCAGCGCCTGCTTGGATTAATGGGCGGTAGCGTCACGGTCCTGAGTCAACCGGGCACTGGCAGCACCTTCCATTCTTATCTCGACTATGGCTTGACCACCGTCACCGAGATGTCGAAAATCAACCTCTTTCATGACCCGGAGCGTAGCAACGACCAAATATTTATCTTGCTCTCCGGCTCCGTCCGCATCAGTCTGGCCAGCGTCAACTTCAACCAGATCGGCCAAATTGGGCCCGGTGAATGCGTTGGCGAAATGTCCATGCTCGACTCCGACAAAGCCTCAGCCTGGGTGGTGACTACCGAGCCAAGCCGCTCCTTGTGAAGAGTTTGTGGTGATTCTACCCCAGACCGACCTGGAGAATTGCCGGGCGGTGGCTGAACGGCTGCGGCAAGCAGCAACGACCATGAAGATCACCAGTAATGAGGGGCGGACACTCCCCACCATCACCATATCACTGGGGGTGGCACTGCTTAAAGATGGTGCGGCGGCGGCAACACTGGTATCCCGAACCGATGCTGCCCTCTACACCGCCAAAGAGGCAGGACGAAACCGGGTCATGGCGGCCAAATAGTACGATGCATAAAGAGCGCCTATCCAGACGCATTGGGTCCATGTCATGATGTCTACCGCCTCAGATACAACCCGAACCGATGCCGCGACTCAATGCCATGGGCTACCTTCTCGCCAGAAGGGGCCACAGAGGGGCGCTGCGAAACCTTTGGGAGATAACCATGGCCGATGATAATAAGGCCCGCATCATGATCGTTGATGATGAGCGGCTCAACATCAACGTGTTGAATGAAATTCTCAAAGACGCCTACCAAATCAAGG
Organism: Magnetococcales bacterium; assembly: GCA_015233785.1. Classification (GTDB taxonomy): domain Bacteria; phylum Pseudomonadota; class Magnetococcia; order Magnetococcales; family JADFWT01; genus JADFWT01. The sequence goes on along the minus strand of JADFWT010000010.1, from coordinate 37,115 downwards.
TTGCTCTGAGCGGAGAACAGGCATTGCAGCGGGCCATTGCCAATCCTCAACCCGATATGGTGCTGCTGGATATTCAGATGCCCGGCATGAACGGCTATCAGGTGTGCCAACGGCTGATGTCCGATCCGCGTACTCATAACATTCCGATCATATTTATCACCTCCTTGACCGAAGAGGAGGATGAGCAGAAAGGGCTGGCACTCGGGGCCGTGGACTATATCGCCAAGCCGCTGCGCCCCTCGATTATTTTAGCCCGCATTCAGACCCATCTGGGCTTGAAGAAGGCCCGGCAAGAGCTCCTGGAGCGCAACGCAGAGTTGCAGCATATGCTCACACTGCGCGAGTCGGTAGAGAGCATCACCAAGCATGATCTCAAGGCCCCACTGAACGGCATCCTCGGCGTCACTCAGTTGCTGTTGGAAGATGAGGATGTTAAGCCGGAGCTGAAAGAGCTGGTGAAGCTCCAGGAGCGGGCCGGTTACAACATACTGGAGATGATCAACCGCTCCCTGGATATGTTGAAGATGGAACAGGGCATCTACCAATTACATCCGAAGCCGGTTGATCTGCTGCAAGTGATCCAGCGGATTCTGCAGGAAGTACAACAAACTTCGGTAAACCTATTGATCAATGGACGACTTCTGGAACCAAAGGCCCAATTCATCATTCAGGGGGAAAAACTGCTCTGCTACTCCATGTTGGCCAATTTGATCAAAAATGCCGTGGAGGCCAGTCCAGACGGGGAGTCGTTGACCATCCTGCTGGATGAAGGGCGTGCCAAAACCATCAGAATCCATAATCAGGGCGTCGTCCCCAAAAAAGTGCGAGACTGCTTCTTCAAAAAATACGCCTCATCGGGCAAGCAGTCCGGCACCGGTCTTGGCACCTATTCGGCCAAACTGATTGCCGAAACCCTGGGAGGCGATATCCAAATGGCCACCTCCGAACAGAGCGGTACCACGGTGACCGTCACACTGCACCGCTAAGGACATCATCAAGAGGCAAGAGCCGGATGCAATCTTCAAAAACAATCATTCGTTCGTTATTCTTTATCATGTTTCTATCGGTCGTTCTTCTCTCTGTGATGGCCAAGACCGTCGCCATCAACGATCCGCACGCCTTTGCCGATCACACCTCAAGAAGAATGCAAACCATGTCCATCGTGGACGACTATTACGTCAACGGGGTCGATCTGCTGCGCCCCAAGACCAACTATGCCGGCTGGCCCGGCTATCTGGTGTTGGAGTTTCCACTGTTTCAGGCCATGGCCGCCTGGACCGCCAAGATCACCGGCCATACATTAACGGCGGCTCGCTGGCTCAATCTGGCTATTGGCACCTTCTCACTGTTGATCGCCTACTGGATTACCCTGACCACGACCCAACGAACCGCAGCCGCCCAATATGCCGTTGTAATGATGGCTTTTTCTCCGCTGCACATGCGGTATCACCCCTCCGGTCTGGTCGACGTGTTGGGGGCGATGCTCTGCCTCTCGGCCTATCTGCTGCTGCTCAAATATCTTAAGAATCCCCATCGTGGCGTACTGACACTGCTGATTGTGATGAGCGCCGTAGGATTGGTCATTAAACCGCTCTACTACTTTCCGGTGGCGCTTCTCTACCTGATGCACTTTTTTAATACGATTCCAGCGTTTACGCCGCGTGCCATCCTGAGCGCCGTGTTCCATCGGGAACGCACTCTGGTTGTCACTTTTCTCTTCCTGATTGGCGTCCTGGCGGGATGGCTCTATACGGTCAAACTCTACGATGTATCCCAGGTGGATCACATCTCCCATCTGGGCGAACTGACCTTGGCAAACTACGACGCCCGTTTCTTCGTGACCATTGGTCAGCGGGTGCTGTTGATGTTTGTCAATCCGGTGGGATCGCTGCTGTTTCTCATTGGCGCTGTTCTCATCTGGAAAAAATGGCGCTTGGCAACACCCACGGCGCTGGTGCTGTGCATTCCGCTCTACTACATCATCTTTCCCAGCATCAACAAACCCCATGACTACTACTCCATGGCCGTCACCCCGTTTGCCGCCATCGTAGCCGGCTACGGTGCCATGTGGCTGGAGGACCAATTGGTGACCCAGGGAGCCGCATGGGCAAAATACACTCTGCGCATGACCATGTTCACCTTGATAGCCGCTATCTCCGTCATGGTCTTTATTCTGAACATTGTCACCGGCACCGCCAATCTGGCCTCCCCCTACCGAGCCGCCGCCAAGGAGCTGACCCCGGTGATGGAGCCCTATCAACATACTGTGGCCTTTCTCAACCGGGAGGCGGACTACTCCCTGGAGCAGTACATGTTGCACGACCGGGGGCAATACATCATGTTCAAACTGGGCATGATCAGCGTCGAACAGATTCATCAACGCCCACCAAAACATATTCTCAGCACCCCGCAGCTCTTCTACGCCATCAAACAGTACGGCCACTCCAGTCGGGTTCCCGAGCGAGGGTTTGAGATGGATGTCGATCTACTCCAATCCCAATACGAGGGTCATCTACGCTATATGCTCTTCTACCGCTTCGACCCGGCCATCATTGCCGCACGCATGCAAGGACGACACCTGATCCATCAATCATCTGACTGGTTGGTGTATGATCTAAATCCTTCTTCCTCCAACAGATAAGTGTCGGAACTAACTCTATGAAACGAATATTGGTGACCGGTGGGGCCGGTTTTGTCGGCACACATCTGGCCCTCAATCTGGCACGGGATCGTCAGGGGTGCGAGGTGATTGCCCTGGACAATCTCAGCCGTAGCGGCAGTGAGCTGAACCTCTCCCGACTGCGACAGGGGGGAGTTCGTTTTGTCCATGGCGATGTGCGCGAGCTGGAGGATCTGGAAGCCGTCGGGGCGGTAGATGCCCTTATCGAGTGCTCCGCAGAACCCAGCGTCCATGCCGGATACGATGCCAGCCCCGCCTACCTGCTGCGGACCAACCTTTGGGGAGCGGTGAACTGCCTGGAGCATCTGCGCCGCCATGGCGGGGCGTTGATCTTCATCTCCACCAGTCGTGTATACCCTATCGACCCCATGCGGGATCTCCCCCTGCAACAGTTGGAAACTCGATTAACCCTGCCGAATAATGCCTCCGGGCTGGGCTGGTCCCACGCCGGTATCAGCGAAGCGTTCCCTCTGGAAGGTCATCGCTCCCTCTACGGCACCACCAAGTTGAGCGCCGAACTGCTGATCCAAGAGTACGCCGCCATGTATGGCCTCAAGGCGGTGGTTAATCGCTGCGGCGTGCTGGCCGGTCCATGGCAGATGGGTAAAGTGGATCAGGGCTTTATCGCCCTGTGGATGGCACGGCACATCTTTGATGGACCGCTAAAGTACATCGGCTTTGGCGGCACCGGGAAGCAGGTGCGTGATGTATTGCATGTGGATGATCTCTATGCTCTAATAGATACTCAACTGAAGAACATGACCTCATTAAGCGGCGGACTTTACAACGTCGGCGGTGGTCATGCGTGCAGTGTCTCGCTCCAGGAGTTAACCGAACGTTGCCAAGCAATGAGTGGGTGCAATCTGTCAATTGGCAGTGACCCCGACACCCGTGATGCCGATATTCCCTATTATGTCACCAATAATGCCCATGTCATGCAGGCGTGCGGCTGGCAACCACAGCACTCGGTGGATGATTTACTCGAGGATGTTCACCGCTGGATTTTGGATCATAAAAAAATGTTGGAGCCGATCTTAGGGAACTGATCCATATGCTAGAATCGTGATATGAGAGCCAAAGAGCTGCTATTTATCTCTATTTTGATGGGACTGTTTGTCGTGCTTGCCGAGGGTGCGGTACGTCTGGCTGGCTTGGCACCATTTCTTCCCGGTGATCCTGAAACGCCGCTCTATTATCATGACGACACCATAGATTGGTATCGGGTCAGGCCCGGCCTCAAATACAATTCGGTGATCGCCGATGGCCTGATGTTTGGCTATCATACCAACGAACACGGCATGCGTAGCGAATCCCACAGCTACGAGAATCCCCAGCAGAAAATTCGGATCCTGGCTCTTGGCGACAGCTTCACCTACGGTATCGGAGCCCCCTATGAATCCACCTTTCTGCGGATTCTGGAGAAGCGCCTAAACCGTGATCAAGATCGCCATGAGGTCATCAAGAGTGGTTTCATGCGCTACAGCTCCGAGCCGGAGAAGCGCTTCTTGGCCCACTACGGCGTCCGCTTCAAGCCCCAAGTGGTGATGGTGGGCTTTGTGCCGAATGATGTGTTGGATGCCTACGCCGACGAACAGTCACGCCTTCAGGTCCAGGATAGCCACCTGATTACCGAACGCCCCTCCTTTGGCTCCCGTATACGTATGTTTTTCAATGAGCACGCCCACCTGATGCGCATGGCCGAGAACGCCATACCACGTCTTAAGGCATGGATCAGGAACCGCCCTGTGGTAAAACGCGTTCCTCCGGTTTGGGCACAGATTTATCAGGATGGAGGCCGTTTTGAGCGCTATTGGCAAAAAGTAGAGAATGACTACCGGGAGATGATCCGCATCTGCCGAACCATAGAGGCGGAATTTGTCATTCTGAATATTCCGCAAAATCCACGCTGGGGGAGTGATCAAATCCCCTTTCAGCACGCCTATGCCGGAGACCGTATGGCCGCACTGGCCCGCCGGGAGGGGGTCCATTTTCTGGATCTGCTTCCCAAGGTGCGTGCCGAGCAGGCAGCCGGTGCCACCCTCTACCATGTTTTGGATGGTCATTTCAACAGCCGTGGCTACCACCTGGCGGGAGAGGAACTTCATAGCTTCATGAGTCGGCAGGTGTTGCCGAAAGTGACTGAGAATCTTAAGACAGCAGCCCGTTGAAGCGCTTATGACTCTACTCCGCATATTCTTTATTATTCTTTGATTTCACAATTATATTTCTTCTTTTTGAACGCAGCATTTCGCGCCAACAGCCACTTTCGACACTATGGAACCGCTCTTGCAACAGTTTCTGTGCTGAAGCTAAGGTCACATCATTAACCGGAACAGCTCTTCAACACTGGAGTGATGGCATTCATGCCCAGCATCGCCATAATCACAGGATCCAACGGCCTCATCGGCTCGGAGGCGGTACGTTTCTTTGCCGCCAAAGGCATGACGACGGTGGGAATCGATAATGATATGCGCAGCCAGTTTTTCGGCGACGGGGCCAGTACCCGCTGGAATCGTCGCGCATTGGAGCAGGAGATTCCCGATTACGAGCATCTGGATATGGATATCCGCGATGAGTCGGCCATGGAGCGCGCCTTCAAGCGGTATGGTAAAGATGTCGCGGTGGTGATTCACTGTGCCGCCCAGCCCTCACACGACTGGGCCGCCAGCGATCCATTTACCGACTTCACCGTCAATGCCAATGGCACGCTGGTTCTTCTGGAGATGACACGACGCCACTGCCCCAACGCTGTATTTATCTTTACCAGCACCAACAAGGTGTATGGCGACCGTCCCAATACACTGCCGCTTATTGAGACTGAAACACGCTGGGAGATCGATCAGGCCCACGCCTACTATGCCCACGGTATTGATGAAGGGATGTCCATTGACGACTGCAAACACAGCCTGTTTGGAGTCTCCAAAGCCTCAGCAGACCTGATGGTGCAAGAGTATGGCCGCTATTTTGATATGCCCACCGCCTGCTTTCGTGGAGGCTGTCTCACCGGACCGGCCCACTCCGGGGCAGAGCTTCACGGCTTTCTCTCCTACCTGATGCTCTGTGCGGTCACCGGCAAGCCGTATACCGTCTTCGGTTATCAGGGCAAGCAGGTGCGGGATAACATCCATAGTTACGATCTGGTCAACGCCCTGTGGCACTTCTACAAATCCCCCCGGGTCGCCGAGGTGTACAACATGGGCGGCGGACGCCAGTCCAACTGCTCCATGCGCGAAGCGATTGCCATCTGTGAAAAGCTCACAGGCAAGCCCATGAGCTGGCGCTATGACGAGAGCAACCGTATTGGCGATCACATCTGGTGGATCAGCGACACCCGGCGCTTTCAGGCGCACCACCCCGACTGGTCCTATCGCTACGACCTCAACACCATTCTGAAAGAGATCCATGATGCCGCCCAAGAACGCCAGCGGTAATCAGGCCCCGCAGAGTGCCACATATCCCCTGCGCCATGAGACGGTAGGCGTACTCAAGGGGGATGAGTGGATAGCGCGCGGAGTGCCGGAGATGCTATCAGTGGTGATGCCGGCCCACAACGAGGCCGAAAATCTACCCGATACCATTCAAGCCCTGCATCAGGCGCTGTTGGCCGATGGCCAACAGTTTGAGATTTTGGTGGTCAACGACAACAGCTCCGATGACACCCCGGCGGTACTAGCCGCCATGATGAAAGATCTCCCCGAGCTTCAGTTTGTGGACAACTCCCCGCCCAACGGCTATGGCCATGCGGTGCGCAAAGGGCTGGAGAGCTTTCGTGGCGATTCGGTGATTATCGTCATGGCAGACGGTTCCGACGATCCGAAAGATGTGGTGGCCTTCCACCACAAACTTCGGGAGGGGTATGACTGCGTATTTGGATCGCGGTTTATCCGGGAGGGTCGTCTGGTGGATTACCCCTTCCACAAGCTGATTATGAACCGCATGGGAAATCTGTTTATCCAGATGCTGTTCTGGCTGCCCTATAACGATGTCACCAACGCTTTCAAGTGCTATCGACGACACGTGATTGCCGGGCTGCATCCGCTGCTCTCGCACCATTTTAACCTAACGGTAGAGCTGCCCCTCAAGGCGCTGGTGCGGGGCTACTCTTATACCGTACTGCCCAACGCCTGGTACAACCGCAAAAAGGGCATCTCCAAGTTGTTAATTCGGGAGATGGGGTCTCGGTATCTATTTATTATTTTGTATTGTTTTCTTGAAAAATGGCTCTCTCGCGGCGATTATCGTCGCTAGGGCCTGTTGACATTTAGTGGATTTGGGGCCGCAGGTGGGACTTGATCACGCAATAATTCTTGCCCTGATACAGGGTATTACCGAATTTCTACCTATCAGCTCATCGGGGCACCTGGTACTGGCTCCGTACCTGTTTGGTTGGGAAGATCAGGGCTTGAGCTTTGATATCGCCACCAATACCGGCAGCCTATTGGCCGTGCTGGTCTTTTTTCGCCAGGATGTGGTCAAGATTGTTCGCGGCGGCTTTCGCAGCCTCGCCACCCGCACCATCGAAAAAGATCCCGACGCCCGCATGGCCTGGATTCTGGTTCTGGCCACCATTCCGGTGGGTCTCTGTGGTCTGATGTTCAAGGATCAAGTGGCCACCCTGGCCCGTGACCCCATGGTGATTGCCACCACGTCGATTCTGTTCGGGATTCTGCTCTTTCTCTCCGACCGCATGGGCGCCCGTAAACGCAGTATAAAATCCCTCACTTGGCGGGATGCCTTTCTGATCGGCTGCGCCCAGGCTTTGGCCCTGATTCCCGGCACTTCTCGTTCAGGCGTGACCATTACGGCCGGACTTTTTGCCGGTTTTAATCGGCGTACGGCGGCGCGTTTCTCCTTTCTGATGACCATTCCGGTGGGCTTTCTGGCCGCTGGTCTCGATTTTATTCAGCTGATGCAGACCGATATTACCCAGCAGATGATTGTCTCACTGTTGGTGGGGCTGGTGGTGTCGGCCATTTCGGCCTATCTGGTTATCGGCTGGCTACTCTCATGGCTCCGACGTCGCAGCATGGATATTTTTGTCCTCTACCGGATTCTACTGGGCATCCTCATCTTTGCACTGAGTGCCTGATTCCCACTACCATACGCCCTCTACCACTGATTGGGCCATCTCCCGACTCACGTATAGAGGCACCATGGAACGTCGAATCTATTTCATCCTTGGCGATATTCTGAATCTCCTCTGTTGCGGTGCCCTGGGCGGTTACTGGGCAGCAGCTCTCATGGTGCCATCGTGGAGCGACCTCCCCTCTATGGCGCTGGGCATGCTTCTGGGTATGGCGGCATCCATGGTGGCTGGTTTGATCTTTACGCCGCTGTTTGGGGCCATGGAGGTGATGCTTCCCGGCATGCTGGCCGGCATGCTCGGTGGAATGCTCGGTGCCATGACTCCTGCTGCAGCGGGTGATGCAAGTTGGTGTGGAGAAGCGATAAATGGCGTCGGTCTGGGAGGATGGAGCGGATGGGAGATGGGTATGATGGGAGGCGCTCTGGTGATGCTTCTCACCTATCTGCTACAGGCGCACTATGAGGGCCGGAAGGCGTGACCATGGATATCAAAACCCAACAGCGCTGGGATCGGGCCGCCAAATATTTCGACTTGATGGGGGGATTCGGCCCAGAAAAGCGCTGGCGTCCCTACAAAGAGGCGCTATTTGCTCCCATGTCGGGTCGGATTCTTTTTTTAGCTGCCGGAACCGGGCTGGATTTCACCCACTTTCCGGCGGGACAGAAGATTGTCGCCATCGACATCAGCCCGGAGATGATCAAACGGGCAAAAAAACGGGCCGATTCGTACCCAGGTCAAATTGAACTTCTCCTGATGGATGTCCACGAGATGGAGTTTCCCGATGGCCATTTTGACCAGATATACACCTCCTGCACCTTCTGCTCGGTGCCCGATCCGGTGCGGGGTCTTGAAGCGCTCAAGCGGGTCATTAAACCCGGAGGAGCGCTGCGCATGTTTGAACATACCGGATCACGCATCTTTCCCTTCCGGCAGATACTCAATCTGACCAACCCTCTTTGGAGCAGCATTGGGCCGGATGTCAACCGGAATACCGTAGCCAATGTACAACAGGCTGGTTTTCAGCAGGTACGGGTCAATAACCATTTTCTGGATGTGGTGCGCTCCATTGAGGCCATCGCCCCGTAACCGTTATCCCCTCATAAACGGAGCCCCCCTTGAGCGACGAACTCGATCTTGATCTGGAGCAGATGAAGCAGCGCCTGATAGCCCGACGAAAAGAGCTTATGGCCCTTTCCAACAGCAGCAAGGAGGCCCGAGACTCCGTGGAGCTGGACCAGACCCGTGTGGGACGGCTATCGCGGATGGATGCCATGCAGATGCAGGCCATGTCCCAGGAGAATGAGCGACGCCGTCAGATGGAGTTGCAGCGCATCAATGTGGCCTTACGACGTGTGGATGAAGAGGAGTACGGCTACTGCATTCGCTGTGATGAGCCCATTGCCATCAAACGATTAGAGTTGGACCCAAGCCTGCTCAACTGCATCACCTGTGCCCAAAAGAGTGAAAACAGTCCCTAAAACGCCCAACCCCGTCATCTACCAAAGATTCATCAAGGTCACCTTCCCATGGATGTATTTGCACTGATCGCCATTCTGTTTCTGGGCGGCATGGCCCTACAGCGCGTACCGGCCTTTCCCAGAGATTCGGGCATGGCGTTCAATATGTACGTGGTCTATGTGGCGCTGCCGGCCATGGTGCTGCGTTATGTTCCGACGCTGCCTCTCTCCACCAAACTGCTGACGCCGGTTCTTACTCCCTGGCTGCTGCTTCTCGCCAGCGCTACGGCGGTGATTGGCCTGGGGCGGCTTCTCGGCTGGAGAAGGGAGGTCGTGGGTGCACTGCTGATGACCGCCACCATGGGCAACACCTCCTTTCTGGGTGTACCCATGGTTCAGGCACACTTTGGCCTTGAGTATGTCGCCTATGCCCTGCTCTATGACCAATTGGGATCGTTCCTGATTCTGGCCACCTACGGCGCGGTCATCATCGCCATCTACGATCAACAGGATCCAAACAGAGACGCTTCCGGCCTCCCTTCTGTCAAAGCCATTCTCAAGAAAATCCTCACCTTCCCGCCCTTTATCGCCATGGTGGTTGCATTCCTGTTGCGGGGCACTCTGTTCCCTGAGTGGATCAGCTCCATTCTGGTTCGGCTCTCAGATACTCTGGTGCCGGTGGTGATGTTGGCGGTGGGATTTCAGTTCCGATTTCGGCTGGATGCCAGCTATCGGGGGCCTCTTGCAGCCGGGCTATTGATCAAAATGGTCGCTGCGCCGCTTCTGACGCTGGGCGTTGTACGATTTATGGGGCTCTCTGGAGCCGCCGTGGATATCGCCATTTTTGAAGCTGGTATGCCCGCCATGGTCACAGCGGGAGCGCTCTCCATGGCGGCGGGTCTGGCACCTCGTTTGGTGGCCTCTCTGGTGGGGCTGGGGATACTGCTCTCGTTTGGCTCGCTTATACTAATTAAAATATTGATTCTATTGTAGAGATACTTATAATCCATCCCTCTTGACCACACCTCAATGGGTCCTTTTTGGCAACAAGGAAATTTTATCATCCATCTGTAACACAATCTTTTGTCTTCCACCCCCTTTCGCGCTAGTATCAGCTCGGATTAAGATCCACACGCCGCACATGGGGAGAGACCCGGTGGTAGACCCGCGACAATTCTGGAACGACAAGATTCTTGGCTGGGAGCGGGATCGCTATGGCCTGGAGCTGGACGAATCCCCCACTCTGGAGAAGATCGCCAGCCACGCCTCCAGCTCCCTGAGACGGCGCATGGCGCTGGCCGGACAACTGATCTTGCCCCATATTCAAGGCAAACGCGTGGTAGAGCTGGGTTGCGGCTCCGGCGTACTGGCCGAAAGCCTGATCCAGGCCGGTGCCGCCTCTTACGTCGGCTATGATATCGCCCCGGCAGCGGTTGAAGGGGCTAATGCACGGGTCAAGAAGGAGGGTCTGAGTGATCGCATTCAATTCAAAGCCGGAGACTTCAGCGCTGAAAGTGCCCCTTTTGAGGCCGACCAGCTCTTCTCTCTGGGGCTGTTTGACTGGCTGACCCACCAGCAGATTGAGGGACTGTTTCGCCGTGCGCCCAAGGCGCTGCATCTTCACTCCATCTCCGAAAAACGCCGCTCCCTCTCCCAGTTGGCCCACCGCATCTATGTCCACTTTGCCTATGGCCACCGCACCCAGGGTTACAAGCCGCGCTACTTCAGCGTCGATGAGATGAATGAACTGGCCTCCCCCCACCTCCCCACCCCACTGCGCCCCATCCGCGACCGTGGGATGAGCTTTGGTATCTTTCTTACCAATATTCCCAAGAGCCAAGAGGAAGGTGACGATTGACCATAGTATCCCCAAACATCGCACCCACGGAGGGGCCTTCCACAGCCCCTAATGAGCGGCCGATTCGAGTCACGCTCTGTGCCGATGATTTTGGTCTGTCACCTGCTGTCAGTCGTGGAATTGCCTCCCTGCTTGAGAGGGGTCGTCTCTCGGCAACCGGGGCCATGACCATCACCCCTTTCTGGTCGGAAAGTGCGCCACTACTGGAGCCCTTTGCCGATCGCATCGATATCGGCCTCCACTGGACCCTTACCGACCAGACACCCCTTGGAAACATGCCGAAACTGGCTCCTGATGGATGTTTTCCTACTTTGGGAAAGCTTCTGAAAGGGGCGATGCTTGGGCGTCTGCCGCTTGATGAAATTGAGGCAGAACTCCATCGGCAACTGGATGCCTTTGAAACAGTCTGGGGAGAACACCCCGACTTTATCGATGGTCACCACCATATTCAGCAGCTTCCTGGCATCCGGGATGTCCTGATTCGTGTGGTGATGCAACGCTATGGCACAAGAAACTCCACCAATGGAACGCCGCGCACCACATCTGGAGCGAACCCCCAGTCGTCCATGCCATGGATTCGAAGTTGCTGGATGTCGCCGGAAACCATGCTACGACGTGGTGTGGATGTGCGACGCTGTCTGGCCATTGGACTGCCGGGACGCACGTTGGCCAAACTGGCACAAGAGGTGGGGCTCACCTGTAATCGGGGCTTTGGCGGCATCTATGATTTCAGTGAGAAGATGGCCTATGGCGAAGTGATGGCCCGTACGCTGGCTTATGCCAACGACGGCATGGTCATCATGTGCCACCCTGGGGAGGTGGATGATGCTCTGCGCAAGGCGGATTCGCTCACCGAAGGGCGGCTTCGGGAGTTGGCGTATCTTGCGGGTGACTGGTTCGAAGCGGACCTTAATCGTTACGGCGTAAAGTTGGGCCGTCTTGTGCGTTGACGGCCCCCCTGAATAGACCGGTAACCTACCAAGCCAAGTCCTTTTCGTACCCCATCAGCATCAACAACTCGCCATGGGATTTCTTAAAGCGGCGCTTGGAAAGCAGTGAAAAGTGGTTGCGCCAATCCCCTGATTTCCCCTTTCGTTTAAACCCCTTCTCCGAGAGATTATGCTCTTCTACCGTCTTGGAGCGTCGATTGAAAGCGGTGTCACGTGTGATCACGTCACACTGAGCGCGACTCTTAGGATAGCCGGTAAAACGACCGATTTCGGCCACCGTCTGCGGCTTGTCATGAATCATCCGCTCGAATGATGACAAATAGGTAGGCACATCGGCCCGAATCCAGTGGGCCAGCCACAATCCCATCTCGGTGGGATTGCCCATCGCCTGCTCATTGAACCCATTGATCAAACAACGAATGGCCTCCTCTTCTGGCAGGGAACGCAGCATCTCGCTGTGCGGATCGTTCTCGGTGACATCCCGGCAGAAATAATAGTAGGAGACCAACTGATCCCGAGGATCACGGTACTGAATCACCCCACGACTCCCCTCCTCCTGCATGCGGGAAACCCACCCCTTACCGGCCCACCAGTGACCGATTACATATTGATTCTCCTCCGTGAGCGCGGGCATGCGCTCATTCACACACTCTACGTCGTCATCCCGCGTCCAGGAGTAGTCCAGGCCGCTGAGCCCGAGCATCACATCGTTCAGTAGATGCGTGCCGCACTTTGGATGGGACATACAGGCAAATGTACGCGGTGCCTCTTGGTTCGGCTCTGTTCCCTCAACAAAAGGACTACCTTGCCAGCCATTATCTCCAAGTAGCGCACCCTGCATTGCCTCCAGCTCTTTGAGCGTAGTGAATGAGGCATCGCCGGTAGCTGTCTGGGCTTGATGAACCAGGGAGATCAAGAGCTGGCTGGGTGCGTGATGGACATCCAGAGTCAGGCTATGCTTCAGGAGCGCTTCCGCCTCATTCAGGATACCGCGTAAAAATCTTAACCTAGCGCTTTTATAGATGGTTTCCGGGTTCGTTGGCCCCAACTCCAGCGCCTTATCATAATGAAATTGCGCCACAGGAAGACGGCCGCTGAATCGAAGCAGATCTCCCAATCGATCATAAAGGCGCCAAACATCCCGATGCTGGGTTAAGGCTCGACTGACATGTTCGATGGCTTCAGGATAGGCTTCTGGCCCCGTCTCCAAAGCCAAATCCGCCATCAGAATTGCCCCCTCCACATGATAGGGATCCAGACTCAGAAACTGACGACAGCTGGTGGGTAGATCCATATCGACAGCACCATAGTCAAAACACTGTCGCGCCACATGGACGCCCTCTTCTACAATATTCATAGTTTCTGCTTTCGATTTCTTTGAAGTCTCTGAATGATCTTTCTGAAATAATTGCAGGGTTCATGCCAGCCCCCACGACGGGCTAAATGACGGCCTCTGGAGCGGAGACTTTATCGAGGTATCTGAAGAGGGAGATGGAAAGCAGGCAGAAGTTACGAATGGTCACCATTTTTTACCAAGGTGCGCAAACGGTCGGTAACACCTCGGCGGGGATGATAGACATAGCTACGCATGACGATAAAATTGATCACAAAGCAGGAGCCGTCCGCCGCCAGTTTGGCCAACTTCCCAGAGAGGCCAAAGTGCTCCACGCCTACTGTAATCAAAAGTAACGAAAGGCCATAACTGAAGGCGTAAAGCAGTAGAAAACGTCGCCCTTCAATACCGATACGTTGCCCCTCTTTGGAGGAGAACGACCAATATTTATTGGTAAAGAAGGAGTATATCCCGCCGGAGATGCGAGAGATCATCTGGGCGATAAAGTAGCCGATCCCCAGCTTGGTCAAAAGAACAAAAAACATCCAGTCACACGCCGTGGAGCCGACAGCGGTGCTGACATAACGAAACGCCTGCACAAATGATGCTCGCTTGGTTAAAGGGAGCGTTGGGCTCTCTGGCCTGTTCTGATCTGGACTTTCAGGGGTAGGTTCGCTCATGCCGGAATCAGCTCTAAAACCGCCTGAGCCGCCTGTTCGGCCCCATCGGGAATCTCGGGAATACGACGGTAAGCATCCAGGTAATCATTAATGTGCGCCAGAGCGTTAAACAGTGCCCGCTCCAGATTCTGCTCTTCGCACATGGTGCCGACTCCCATCTCCACAATAGAGCGGGCGTTAATCCACTGCTCGGCATGATTTGGAACCGGCACCACCACCACCGGCTTGCGTAAGCAAAACATCTCACTCACCGCTGAGAAGCCACCGTTGATCACCGCCAGATCGGCCCGCTTCAGCAACTCGGTGGTATCGTGAATCTTGCCGTGGAAACGCACTCTCCCTCCACCGGAACCTCCATCGAGGTTGGCACTCTCCCCTTCGCGCCCTACCACATCGATATCCACCGGGTAATCGTGCCGAGTCAGTCGTACCGGAGAGCCAAACACCGAGCCACTCAGCATAATCACCGCCCGCTTTGGTCTGACATTGGGCACCGGAGCCTTTCGCATCGCCTGACGTACGATGGGACCAATGCGACGAATATTACCAGCTGCCTCTGGAATCGATGTATCCAAAGCGGGACTTAATACCCGATCGGGAACCCGGCGGTGATAGAGAGCATCCATCCGCTCCACGGCATGAAACTGCGCCCGGATAGACTTGGGACGATCCGTAAAACGGGCGTATTGATGCACCACCACATCGGCATTATTTATGGCGGCAAAGGGAATCCCCAGCCGCTTCATGGGGCGTGACGTGTAGTCGGAATCGGTGACCACCACATCAGGTTTCCATGATTTCAGAATCACCTCAATGCGTTTGACATTGCGCCGCAGCGCCTGGATATGGCCAAAAGTGGCCCCCAACGTCCCGGCAATACTGATCCGTCCATCATCACTGGCGGCGTAGTGGAACGACTCATTCTCATGAACCGTTTTGACAATGGCATGATCGCGGAAATACCAGAGGCCGTTGCCCGAGGTGACCACCTGAATCTCTGCCCCATGGCGGTGCAGAGCCTGTATCACCGCATCGCAGCGGGTGGCATTACCCAACCCCAGGCCATTGACCAAGAATAGAATGCGTGGGGTCATGAGCCCGCCTCCAGACGTAGCGCCAAGGTAAACGGAAACACCCGCCGATGATCCACAACCCGCCAGCCACAGCGCTGGGCCATAGCGGTCAGTTCATCATATGCAAACAGACGAATCTCCACACCATGCCCCAGATGAAAACGGCGATACAGTGAACCAAGTAGCCCCGCTTCCGGGGTCAACAGCGCCATGATTCCGCCTTGCTCTGCGGCGTTTCGAGCATTGCGCAGAACCCGCTCCGGATCCGGGACAAACTCCATCAGCCCGGCAGAAACCATACGGCTGAAAGGTTGATCAAAACGCACTTCTCCAGCATCGGCGGTTATCGGTGTCACCCGCTGGGCGGGCAGATGGGCGGTCATCGGGGCCGAACGATCCACCGCCACCACATGCACCGCCCCCCGGGCCAGGAAATAGCGGGTGTAGTAACCGGCCCCGCACCCCAGATCCAGCAACCGATGGCCCTGCACACGCCCCAACAGAGCCGCCACCGCCCTCGCCTCTCGAAGCCGTAGCCACGACCAGGGCCAGGCATCGCTGGCCTGCTGGTAGCTGTCCGCCTGACCATCAAAATAGTCGCGGGTGGAGTCCTGGCTCATGGCGTAGAGCCATCTTGATCTTGGACCACGGCCGGTTTGTGCACCTCTTCACGCGCCAGCAGAGGAGCGCCCACTGGATCCGACATCTCCACGACTGGGGGGGCAGCCATCTGCGGGTGCGTCTCCGGCACCGTGGGTTTTGTCGGTTCGGATGCCTGTTGAGGACCCCCCATCCCCTCGGGAATCACCAATCCATCGGTAAGTTGATAACGCAGGGACTCAAAGTTGCGACTCTTGCCCACATAGAGCTCTACACGCCAGCGACCCGGCGACAAACCATTCACCTCACCCGCCCACGGCGTCATGACATGCATCAGGCCCAGGTTTCCAGCATGTATAGGCATAATCACCGCTTCCCCACCATCCGCTGGGATCAGACGGAGCCAGGAGCCCTGCTCCAGTTTGAACCAGGTAGTGCCCTTATATCCACGCAGCTCATTGGCATGCAACACCGCCCGCAACCCTCCGGCTTGAGGCTGAAGATCCACCCCCAGTAAGAGCGGTATCGGACCACCATCCGGCCCTTTCAGATAAGCGTGTTTGGTGGAGTCCCGGCGGACAATAAAGCGCTTACCGCCCCCCTTCAGCGCTGTATGGCGAATCTCCCCGGAGATCATCTCTGTACCAGTCTGCCGAAGCCACCGCTCCTCCTCACTGAGATTGTAGCGATTATTGTAAGAGCGGAAACAGTTGCCGCCAGGAAGGCGATAACCAAGCATCACCACACCAGGTGCCTTCTCCACACGATCCACCTGCACAGGATAAGGCGCGCGCAGACCGCTCTGCATCACCTGCCGGAGGGTGCTGTCTGGCAATAACTTCTCGTCCGGTGATTGGAGCCAGACCATAGCGCAACCATCATAAGGAACTGCTGCCAACTTATCGACCGGGCGAATGCGGTAGACGTAGGACCAGCTATTTTGCTGATTGGAGGGCGCGATACGCCAACTGCCATCGGAGCCCTTTTGCAGCAACGCCACCCGCTGTTCCAATGCGGCGTGATCATAGCCGAACTTTTCACGCAAAAGGTCGGTGATCAACTCCGCTTTGCGAATGGTGGGGTTGCCGGAGTTGTAAGGGCTGGTGTCTTTAAGCGAGAACTCGTGCTGTTGTCGGACGCCAAAGGCAAACAACACCAGCAGCAGAGGCAACAGAGCCACCAGTTGCGAACGTCGGGCCATGCGGCTACTGAGTCGCAGCATATCGTCCGCCGCCAACCCCAACACCACGGCCAAATAGGGCATCATATGGGCCAGATGGCGAGGATAGATGGTGATGCGGGAGGCAAACAGGATCGCCAAACACCCCAAGAGCAGAATAAGTCCAATCCAGAACAGCTTGGCGCGATTACGGGCCGCATCATCCATAGCTCTGCGCCAAGGAGGCACCAGACCGCGAAGCGCCCAGTGCAGCGTGGAGAGCAGTAAAAACAGCGCCAGCAACCCAAAACTGGAGAGAAGCAATATGGCCCCTAGATTCATATTGGCGCCGATGGGGCCTATCTTATCCAGCTTCAATAGGAACGCCGCATGGACAGTTTGTACGCTGAAGGTACGCAGGTGACGAACCAGCTTCTGCTCCATGCTCTCATCGGCCGGAGGGGTGGCCACTGATTGGGCTGGAGGCGTACCGGTTTCCCCAACGTTGGAGGGAGAGGATTCGGGGATGGTTGAGGCGCTATTCACCTCGCCATCTGTGGGTGATGGAAAGAGTGTCGGCAACCGTTCTGGTGCAGGAAGCAGTGTGGCCGGCTTGGCTGGAGCGGCTTTTCCCTCGGTGAAGGAGGCCCCGATCCGCTGAACGATCCCCTGCCCTTTTTCAGCCAAAAACGGTGCAAAGAGCAAAGCCCCCACCAAAAAGGCCAGCGCCCAGCTACGACCGGGAATGCGAACCCGAAACAGCGCTAAAAGCACCAGAAACCCCAATAGCTGGGAGAAGGTGGAGAGATGAAACTGCGCCCCAATGGCCACTACCGCAAACAGCAGCGGCAGCCGCCGTACCCGCTTCTCAATCAGAATCGTAGCTAGAAGATAGAGCGTAAAAATGGAGAAGAAAGAGGTCCAGCCGGCATTCCAGAACTTGGTAGCCACCGTCATTACCGAAGAGCTACCAACATAAAAGGCTACCGCAGCCGTGGCGGCAAAGCCTCCGGCATAACGCCGCACCAGCAGGAAAAACATCCCCAATGCCAGGATGGTGGAGCCGAGCTGCACTGCATAGATTCGGGTGGGATCGGTGGTGAGCTGCTGAATGCCATAGAGCACATAGTAGTAGATACCCCCCGGCGTACGAACACCATAAAGACCGCCCAGCTCAGCGCCGGTGGTCTGAAAGTGAATGGGTAGCTCCAGCGCCCGCAACAGATCACGATCCGCCCATATGGGATAGGAGAAGTTTTGCAACGTCATCAGCAGCGCATAGAGCCCAACGCCGATCAACCCGGTAAAGGCCAAAAGCATCACCCGCATGCGCCAGGAACGATCCGCGACAGGCCCGGAAGAGGTGGGTCCGACAGGGCTTGGCTCATCGAAGTTGGATGGGGGGGCATCCGCCTCCAAGGGCGTAGAAACAGCCGCCTCTTCGTGGGTAGAGATAGCTTCATCTACATCGGGCAGAGACGTCTCCTGATCCATCTCCAAGGGAGGATCTGGAGTCAACTCGGGAAGATCAGGCGTCTCATGGGATGTATCCTGTTCCATGGCTTCGCCTTCCACCTCCGGCAACGCCCTTTTGCTGGTCATGCCCTCCACAGAGATGGAGAGACGCTGACCCTCATCTGCGCTCGGCAGGCCATGGCCTATTCCGCTGTTTTGTTGCTCCGCCACGTTCTTCTCTCCTGCAGGTGAGGGTGATTTTAGTTCGGGCGCTTAATAATGCATGCAGTTTAGCATGTCACGATCTATAGTGTCATGCATTGCTAATCGAATCTCGGGAGCACAGAACGGCATGATCGTCATCGACTTTATTAAGAGCGTGCTGGGCAAGGTGATGGCCTTTTTCGGCTATCTATTCGGGGCCCTAGGCATCAAGTGGCTGCTGGAGGGTGACCTGATCTCCGGTGGTGTCATGCTGTTGGTATTTGGGCTTCTACCGGTGCAGTACGGCAGACGCTTACAGAAGAAGCAGGAGTATTTCAGCGGCGTCTATGCAGGCGTGGATCAGGCGCTGGTTTCGGAGCTGGCACGACTGGCCCGCCTGAATGGTGGACGGCTCACCGCTTTGGAAGCCGGACAGCGCACCGGCCGTGATCTTGATCGGATAGTGGAGGTTCTCGGCTATCTGGAACAGCAACAGCTAGCCCGACGGCTCCACGTTAAACATATGGATGATTTTGCCGAGGTGTACGATTTCCCAGGTCTGCTCTCCGCAGAGGCCAAACAGGGAGCTCGGGGCGTGGATTATCCTGGACAAGAGCCCCGTTTCGGTGCACTTGGTCAGGCCCTTGGCAAGATCTATGAGCTGCTTCGGGTGTGGCGAGGCGCTCAGGAGCGGGAGATGCTTAATCTGGTGGCGGCCCACGACGGACGCATCACCATGATGGATCTGCTCTGCCAGAGCACGATTCCCCACAATCTTGCCCAGATGATGCTGGATCACTATCAGGCCAAGCGTATTGCCGTTCGTCAAGCCGTGGATCGTGAGGGCTTCGAGGTGACGGTCTACGCCTTTCCCGGCACCATCGGACACGGGGCCAAGGGAAAAGCTCGCGCCATGTCTGAAACCCTGATGGCCCATGAAAAGCAGTTTGGCGATGCCGATGATCTCGCCGATGCACTGCTCAAAGAGTCCGATCAACAGGTAGGCAGCCCAGACAGCCAGGATCACACCTCCACAAAACAACACCCTGGCGGATAGCCTCTTCAAGCCACCAACTTATGTGCTACCATTAACCCTATCAACCACCCCATCTATTACAGGTACACGACAACCATGGCTCTGATTCATGCAATCTACACATCCATCTTTCAGGAAGGACTAAAACCTGACGCTCTGGAAGCGATTCTGGAGAAGTCCCGTGAAAATAATGAAAAGCAGCAGATTACCGGCATGCTGATCTACGCTTCTGGGCTTTTTCTACAGCTCATTGAGGGGGAAGAGCAGGCCGTCGAGGCGCTTCTGACCAATATCAAGGAGGATCAGCGCCACTACGGCTATGCGCCACTGGTCAAGGAGCCCATCAGTCAACGCTCTTTTTCCGATTGGTCCATGGGATTTGCAGAGGAAAAGCCCGAAGCTCTGGGCAAAATCCTCGGCCTTGAAGGGGCTTTGGGGGCTCAGGAGCTGTTTGAGAAGCTAAAGACGACCAAGGGATGGCCACGGCTGTTTCTTGAGCACTATGCAGAGCGGGTTAAAAAGGGCTGACTGCCTGCTACAGCCTGACACCACACGCTCATACCTGCTCTAGCGGAACCTTATGTGGGGATCCAACGCCTTTGGCTCTGGCCTCCGGATCCCCACTTCCAGTTCATCGTGAGAAACAATCAGACCAACTTAACACCCGAAATCAACCCCAGATGATCCCCCTCACCGGGCCAATCATCAGGATAGGCAATCTCGCCAAACCCCATCTCCTGCAACAGCGCCTCCAGCTCCAACCGACGCCATGCCTTGCTAGTACTCCGGTAGTGATATACCGCGCCTCCCGCCTCCATGATATGGAACTGCTGCTGGGCCGTACTTTGAGCCTCATCCCAATGGTTCTCCGTCAGGCAGAGATGGGGATGCTCTGAAAATATGCCCGCAACACCCTGGCCGGATCGATACCAACTGGGTGGGGCCTTTCCGGCCAATTCCAGCGCCGCATAACGCTGATACTCAAGCAGCAAAACCCCACCTGGTTTCAGGCTTTGTCGCACCTTTTCCAAAATGGCACGAATCTCCACAGGCGAGAATACATTCATCTCCCCATAGAGCATCATGGCCATGTGGTAACCGCTACCAAAGGAGGTGTGTCGCAAATCCCCATGAATATAGCGCCCTTGGCACCCTTCCGGTTGATGCTGACGGGCGTAGATAATTGAGGCTGGGGAGAAGTCAATGCCCAAACCCTGGAAGCCCTGGGACAATAGCGCATTGAGGTAGAGGCCAGGACCGCAGCCCAGATCCAGAATGGTACGCTGGGAGCCCTTGCCAAGCTGGGCCTCAATCCAGGAAACCTGCCTGGAAATCAACCCGGCCCCACGGCTGGCCAGAGGATGATCCTGACTGAGATGCTCGGCCAACATGCGCTGGCTGAAGGCTGGATCATCCCAAGGAATTTTATAGGCCCCGTCAAAGAGATCTTCTTGGATAGATGGAGGATTGAGAATGTGATCGATCATAGCGATGGTCATAACCATACCCTTTACACAAATCGCGACCCGCATCAGCACATCTAGAGACGGCCTGGCAATCACGATGGATTATCATGTTATGTAAGAAGAAAAAAGGAGGCAAACCGGAAGGGCGCACGAAGGGTGCAGTACACCTGTTCGTCGTACAGATGGACGTTTTGTGGCTCACCACCTTGGGGGTATGTCGCTATCCACCCTCTGCCAACCGAGCAATTTGATCTCTTCCGCCACGCTTGGCCTGATAGAGCGCCCTGTCGGCCATCTCCACCAGATCCAACGACCGTATATCATTACTGGGTACAACACTGGCGATGCCAATGCTCATGGTTACATGATCCGCAACCTTAGATGTTGCGTGGGGAACCTTGAGATTTCTAATATTTTCCAGAATCCGCTCTGCCACAATCCAGGCCCCTTCATCGGTGGTCTCCGGTAGAATGCAAGCAAACTCCTCACCGCCATAACGGGCCGCAAGATCCACCGTCCGTGGCATGGCCGCCGCCACCGCCCCGGCCACCAACTTAAGACAGTTATCACCCTCTGCATGCCCATATTCATCATTGTAAAGCTTAAAAAAATCAATATCCATCAGGATCACAGAAAAGGTGTGGGCATAGCGCACTGAGCGCTCCCACTCGTAATCCAAGAACTGGTCGAAACGCCGCCGGTTTGGAATACCGGTCAGGCCATCCAGTATGGCCAACCGCTCCAGCATATCGCCGCGCCGCTTCATCTCGATATGCGTCTTGACACGCGCCAGTACAATCAAGGGACGTAGCGGCTTGCCGATGTAATCCACTGCTCCAGCCTCAAATCCCATAGCCTCATCCGCCTCTTCGGTCTGCCCGGTTACAAAGATCACCGGGATATCACGGATAGTGATCTCCTCTTTAAGTCGCCTGCACACCCCATAGCCATCCAGTCCCGGCATCATCACATCCAGCAGGATTAAATCCGGGAGCGGCTTCCGCTCCAGCCGCCGAAACACCTGCTCGCCATCCTTGGCCGCAACGGTCTTATAGTGCGGTCGCAACAACCCCACCAGAAGATCAATATTGGCCTTCTCATCATCCACAATAAGAATCTTAGGGCGCTCTTTGTGAGCTTCCATAACTGTCCTGTATACACAATCATCTTCATGCATATGATCAACTAAATTCCAACTAAGGCTTCTAAAACGTCACTCAGCGTCTGTTCTGCATCTTCAAAGTCATAGTCATCAATCTGCGTCTCAAGGGTCATCATCTGGCTGGAGAGCCTTGATGGACCAAGCACACGCTTAAACTCCTTAGCCAACGCCAATGCATCCGAGTCTCCCTCTTCAATTAATGCCTTGAGCTGCTCTGAGAGGGCCATCAGTTTCTGGCGCTGCGCATCGGTGAGTCCCCCTGCATCGCCACCAACAGAGCCATTATCCTCGGCGGACTCAGCTTGGTGGGCCAACTCCTCTCGAAACAGCGCCGCCAGTCCATGCATTACCCGATCAACTTCTATGGAGAGCGCAGCCATGTACTGGGGAACACCGTCTAGATTATTACTTTTAATGATGGTTTCCAGAGCTTTCGCCTGTTCGAACATCACTTCAGCCCCGATGGTTCCCGAGAGCCCTTTAAAGGTGTGTGCCAACCGTAGGGCCACATCCATATGGCCATCATCCAGTTGCTGCTGAATATGGGCGATAATCTCACGATGCCCGGTGTAAACGTTGCGCAGCACCTTGAGCAGAAGCGCCTGGTTTCCATTGACGTTGCCAAGTGCCCGAGTCATGTTCAGGCCGGTCAGGGTTGTGGGCAGCTGGGCCGCCTCTCGGTCGGCACATTCATCGACAGGCTTCGAAATGGGGAGGGATGCCAGCCTCTGAGGCTTACGTTCCACAAAACGCCCCAGCATCTCGAACAGAGTAAAAGGCACAATCGGCTTGCCAATGTGCTCATTCATGCCTGCCAACAGGCACTTCTCCCGATCTCCCGACATGGCGTTGGCGGTCATGGCAATGATCGGTAGTTCGGCCAAGCGGGTGTGACTGCGAATCGCCCGCGTGGCCGCGTAACCATCCATCACCGGCATCTGAATATCCATCAATACCGCATCAAACGATCCGCCCAGTACGGCATCCACCCCCTTTTGACCATTGCTGGCCACATCAACCTGAATGCCCTCCTCTTCCAACAGCTCCTTGGCCACCTGTTGATTGATCTCATTATCCTCCACCAGCAGCACTTTGGCCCCGCGCAAGCGATCTAGAATCTCCTTGGCAGCAGCCGCCTTATCGGTCCCTTTACTACTTCGGGCCACCCTCTGATCCATAGCCGCCATGGTGGCCTCAAACATCACCGACAGGTTGACCGGCTTGGTAAGAAACATATCGATCTCAGCACCTTCGGCCGCATGAACCACATCCTCTCTTGAGTAGGCGGTTACCATGACAATCTTGGGAATCTTATTTTGGGGAAAGCGACGGTTGATCTCTTCGGCGGTCTTGATGCCGTCCATACCGGTCATGTGCCAGTCCAGATAGGCCAAGCTGAATGGAGCCTCCTCACTGACGGCGCGCTCCATCTCAAATAGAGCCTCCTCTCCAGAGGCCACCGCCGTCACCTTGAAGGAGAACGACTCCAATGATTTCTGGAGAATCTGCCGAGCCACAGGGTTGTCATCCACCACCAGAACCCGCAACCCTACCAACTCTTTGGAAGGGAGCCGAAACCGCCGCCGCTCCTGATCTTTTCGGGCAAAACGGGCCGTAAACAGAAACGTGCTGCCGACTCCAGGCTCGCTCTCCGCCCAGATGCGGCCATCCATCATCTCTACCAGTCGCTTGCAGATGGTGAGACCAAGACCGGTGCCGCCAAACTTGCGGGTCGTGGAGCTGTCAGCTTGGGAGAACGCCTTAAAAAGACGATCCATCTGCTCTTCACTCATGCCGATACCGCTGTCTTGCACCTTGAACAGCAGCCGCACATCATGATCCGTTAGCTTCTCCAAATGGATGGAGAGCACAATGTTGCCCTTATTGGTGAATTTTACGGCATTTCCGGCCAAATTGATCAAAATTTGACCCAAACGAAGGGGATCGCCCACCAAATTCAGCGGAGTGTCACGATCCACATGAAAACTCACCTCAAGACCCTGTTCATCGGCCTTCATAGAGACCAGATTGGCAACGTTATTCAGCACCTCATCCAGGTGGAACGGTACCGTCTCCATGGTCAATTTACCCGCCTCAATCTTAGAGAAATCAAGGATATCATTGATGATTCCCAATAGAGACTGGGCCGAACCATGAACCTTGGTGATGTAATCCAGCTGGCGGTCATCAAGCTGGGTCTTCAGCGCTAGATGGGACATACCAATGATGGCGTTCATGGGCGTACGAATTTCATGGCTCATGTTCGCCAGAAAATCCCCCTTGGCCTTGTTGGCGCTCAGCGCCTCCTCCTTGGCCAGTTGCAACTCCCTGGCTTGATTCCTCAACAGATGCTCGCGGGAAACCGTATTGGTAATATCCTGAATCTGAATGATACCAAAACGCCTACCCTCTTGATCCAGGATGGACTTCACCTGAACCATCTGGCTCATGCGCGGGCTCTCATCGCCGGATTCGGAGGCGGTATAGAGGGGAAATGGCGTGGGTGTCAAACGGTGCGACAGCATGGTGGGCAGACCGGCATTGAGCGCACTCTCCACCGCCCGCTCAATACGCCCTCCCACCAGATCGGGAAACACCTCCATAAGAGGGCACCCCATCACCTCCGATGCGGAACGCCGGGCGCCCTTCTCCATCCATTCGTTCCACAGCACAATGCGCTGCTCATCATCAACGATGATGGTTCCAACGGCACTAATGGCAAGAGAACGGGTCAGCAGGGTAGGATCAAGGGCCGTCATCTTTTTGGACTCCTGGCGTTAGAGCATGGAGAGAATGGTGTCCAACTCACGCTTGAGGATGACCAGGGCCTCACGGGAGAAAAGCAGCACCACAAAACCGCTCAAGGTATGCTCTTTCTGCTCCTCATCGCTGGTTTTAAAATCCATCATCAACACCACAGCCCGTTCATGCTCGGCCACACTGCCCTTCATAAGAGAGCGTTCCTGGGCCGCCATGTGAGAGGTGATATCCAGCAGAAAATTGCTATTGCCCTTCAAAAACTCCGCCGATTCAAATTCGAACGAAACCGACATCATCTGAGTAAAGCTCTCCAGAAAGGCATTGAGGATTACGTTGCCAACATCCAGCAACGTCTCCTGCTCCAGTTCGGTGAGAACTTCCAGCGGCATATCCTCACTAAGTAGCGTCCGAACCAGCTCCAGACTCTCAGCTCCAGGAAAGATCAGTAGCGCTGTACCGCCCAGTTCGCCCTTGAAATTCTGTCTTACCGCCACCAGCTTTTCATTCTGGTTCTCCACCAGCATGCGAGCCGCTTCCTGAAACGATGCCACCTTCAACTGCGGAAGTGAGAGCAGTACTTCGTTGTCCACCATCTGACTCAGGGAGTCGGCTGCCATTCCCAGCCCCATGTTGAAGAACTCTTTCAGGGCGTCCTCTTCCAGCTCTGTCAACATAAACATGGCTTGATGCTCCTCTACGCTCATGGCTCATCCAAATAGTAGGGATTCAGGCGACTGTCAAACGCTGGATGGCATCGCCCTTTATTAGTGAAAGGTCCGGCAGGGTAGAGAGATCCAGAAACAGCGGCATCTCAATGATTCACATGCGTTTCAACCTGTTTCAACCATTTAGAACACTCATGATCTCACTGATTTTTTGCGGGTTAATGGGTTTCTTGATAAAACCAACCCCCATCCCTTCAGCCCGCATACGCATACGCTCCTGAATATTGGCCGTCACCAGATGGATGGAGAGACCAGGCTGCTTCTCCATCAACTTTTCCGCCAATTCAATGCCGTTCATGCCAGGCATGTTGAAATCCACCAGAGCCAGATCCAGCGATGCACCATCCACCACATTCAGGGCATCCTGGCCATCCTTTGCCTCCTTGAGCGTCCAATCCTTGAAACTGGTGGCAAATATCTTTCGCACCATCATCCGGGCCAAGCTGCTGTCATCCACAATCAGAGCTGTTTTGCTCTCCATGATGTTCCTTTCCTGAGTTACAAGTTGCGTATTATTCAGAATAAAAATCAATAAGTTCTTGAACATTCAGCAGAAACGACACCGAGCCGTCCGGCATCACGGCTGCGCCGGAGAGTATCGTGATGTGCGAAAAGACCGAATCCATCGGCTTAATCACCAAATTAGCCGGTCCAACTATTTCGTCCACCTCTAACCCGAACAGAATCTCTTCCGATTGTAACACCACCACATGCAGGGATGTATTGCCCCTGATGCGTTTCAGCTCTCGCCCACTGCTGCGTCCCGGTCCATAACGGGCTAAAATGCGCTGCAAGGGACAGAGTGTAATCAACCGCTCCCGCATACGCACCATGGGAGATTGCATTTTTCCCTCAATATTGCGAGAAATCTCATCGTCATAAAATGACAATAGCTCCACAATATTGGTCTGGGGTACGGCATAAACACCCCCCTTACAGGTGACCAACAGCGCCGGAACAATGGCCATGGTCTGGGGAATCCGCAGCCGAAAGGTGGAACCCGCACCCACCTCACTGCTAATTTTCAGTGTACCGCCCACTTTCTCCAGCGCAGCCTGCACCACATCCATACCGGTTCCGCGACCAGAGATGGCGCTTACCTCCTCGGCCGTGGAGAAACCGGGCTCCATAATCAACTTCAACCGTTCCTGCTCGCTGAGTGAGAGCGCCTGTTCCGTAGAGATCACACCCCGTTGCAACGCCTTCTCCACCACCTGCCCGGCATCAATTCCACCTCCATCATCTCGGATCTCAAGAACAATCTGACCATGTTTCTGTTCGGCACTCAGCTGGATTAGCCCCACCGGCGGCTTGCCCTGCTCGATACGAACTTCGGGGCTCTCAATGCCATGGTCAACGGCATTTCGCACCAGGTGCCCAAGCAGCTCCCGAATAGAGATCAGTACGTTGCGATCCACCTCGGTCTCAACACCGCTGATCTCCAACATCACCTTCTTCTCTGTGGTGATGGCCAAATCTCGCACCAGCCGCTGATAGCTCTGCAACACGGTCCCAATGGGTTGCAGACGGTACTGCAACACCTCGTCCTGAAGGGTGTGGATCAGCTTACCATGCTCCTCCAGCACCAACTCCGCTTCATCAGGATGTTTTTCCAGAATATACTTCAATTGATTGTAGGTAGCTCCCAGCTCACCCACCTGCTTCATCAAGGCATCAAGCCGCGCTAACGAGAGCCGAACCGACTCCATGGGAACAGACGCACCACCTCCAGCCACCGGCTGCTGCAAAGCCGTGTCCACCTTATCCGCAGCATCAACATCGACGAGATTGGAAAGATCGGGAAAAGCTTCCGGCTGAGACGATGACGGATCATCCTCCCGCAGAGCCATGGGTGACTGGGGCTCCAGATGGCGTGGATCCATCAGCAGATCATCATCCTCACCAGGTGGTGCCACCTCCACCAGCTCCTCACGGGCCTCACCTTCATCCATCTGATGGACCGGAACGGCAAATTGGCCCTCCAACATGGTGATCTGCCCTGAGAAGTCCGCAGCCCCCTCATCCCCCACCACGGCGATATTATCAAAGGTGCCCACTACCGAGTCCAACACCCCCAGCAAAACGCTGCTAACCGACTCCGTGAACGCCAGCAACCCATCCCTGAGCTGATCCAGCAGCGTCTCGGCACTGTGGGTCAGCGCCTCCAAACGACTAAACCCCATCATGCGGCAGTTGCCCTTGACGGTATGCATATCGCGAAATACCGCGTTCAGCAGCGCTCGATTATCCGGCTCTACCTCCAGTTGCAACAGTCCACGTTCAATGCGGCCCAGCGCCTCGCGACTTTCGCTAAAAAACTCCTCCAGCAGAGCCTTGCGGGTCTCTTCATCAAACTCAAACATGGAAGGCTCGTGGAGTCATAGAGGGTTAACTTACAAGCACTTTCTGGTGATCGTCCCACACCTCAAGCACCTTGCGCTGCAATACCGGATATGGGGTTCCCTTAAGAAGATAGCGTTTGGCACCAGCCAACAGACACTCTTCCCACACTTTCGGATGATCCACCGAGGTCAACATGATCACGCAGCTATCGGGGCTCTGCGCCATAATCTCTTGCAGGGCGGCCACACCATCCATCACCGGCATTTCGATATCCAACAGGGTGATATCCGGTTTAAGATCCTGGTGCAACTCTATACCGATCTTACCATTTTCCGCTTCGCCAACCACCTCGAAGGCATCTTCTTCAAAGGCTTTGCCATACATAAGGCGCAAGGCATAATCGTCATCGATTAGCAATAATTTCAACGCCCGATCCTGTTCTACCTGAGAATCCATCACACCTGATTCCACGCGGCCATCCACATCGACCGCCAAATAGACACTGAAAGTAGAGCCCTGACCAGGGAGACTGTTGACCCGAACCTCCCCTTCATGGGCATCAACAATTTTTTTGACGATGGAGAGCCCCAATCCAGCCCCCTTTTCACCCGCAGTGGGACGGGTACTGAGCTTCTGGAAGGCATCGAACAGCCGCCCCTGCTCCTCTTTGGGGATGCCTGGTCCACGATCCACCACCTGAAAATAGACCTTCCCCTCTTCGGTTCCGGCCCGCACGGTTATGCTGGATCCTTCCGAACTGAACTTGATGGCGTTGCCCAGCAGATTGTCCACCACCTGCCGCATGCGGCTACGGTCAAAACGGGCCGTATCCGTCTGTTTAATCTCTGCCTCAATCGTCACCTCTTTGAGACCTGCCGTCACCTTGAGAATATCAATCCGCTCTTGAACCAATGCCCCCAGATCGTCCCGCTCACGCTCCATGTTGAAAGAACCACTCTCAATCACCGTCACATCCAGAAGATCGTTGATCAGTTGCAACATCTGATTGCCGACATTGTTAATGGTGGTGATAAATTTGGTGCGCTCCTCGCTCTTCATCTCCATGTTGATCATCAAATCGGAGAGGCCGCATATGGCATTCAACGGATTGCGCATATCGTGGGCCGCCATGCCCAGAAAACGGTTCTTCAACTCGCTCAGCGCCTCTAGATCCCGCCGCTGCCGCTGGAGTTCAAGCTGCGTATCAATGCGTGCCAACACCACATTGGGATTAAAGGGCTTTCGAATAAAATCAACCGCACCTGCTTCCAAGCCCCGAGTCTCCTCTTCGGGGTTGTCCAGCCCAGTGATGAAAATGATGGGAATCTGCTGTGTGGCCGGATCCGCCTTAAGACGCTTGCACACTTCAAAGCCGTCCATCTCCGGCAACATGATATCCAGCAGTATCAGATCCGGTGCATTGGCCCGCACCCTCTCCAGACCCTGCCTGCCATTCTTGGCCACCTTGATTCTGAAGCGCTCGCTCAGCAGCCCTACCAGAAGATCAATGTTGCTCTTTTCATCTTCGACCACCAAAATCTTGGTCTGTTCATCGCTCATATCCACCTCTTATCCACACCAGCCATATCGATATGACCTCGCCTACGCCCCCCTCACAAGAGCGCCCACTCATCAATCATCAACAATTGTGACAATCTTTTTTATTCAACCGTTTACTATATAACAGGTTAGACGGAATAGGAATTTATCATATTCTTCATTTGAAATAGAGCAAATGCGGCGGGAGGCGTTACAGACCACCATCGGAGTGTGCACCCTGTTCGATATAGCGACGAAGCGAGTTCAGAAGACGCTGCTTGCGAATCGGCTTGGTGAGGTGCAGATCGCAACCCACCGCCATAATCTGCTCAGACTCTTCGTCGATGGCATGGGCCGTGAGGGCAAGAATCGGCGTGGAGGGCATACCTCGCTTTGACTCCCACTTGCGGATACGACGGGTGGCATCATAGCCGTCCATCACAGGCATCTGGATATCCATTAGTACCAGATCAAAGCGCTGTTCAATAAAAGCAGCAACCGCCTCGGCCCCATTGACCGCCATCACCAGTTGGTAGGGCTCCCGCTTCAAAAATGCTTCAACCAGCCGGCGGTTGTCCTCAGAATCATCCACCACCAGAATGCGTTTTGGTGATACATGGTCGCTACCTTTTTGGGGTTTTTCAGATGGCGTGTGATCAGCTATCCCCGTCTGGACTTGAACATCCTGCTGTCGACTGGAATGTACGACCTTCTGCGGCGCATGTACTTCAGGCAACGGCAGTGTGACGGTAAAGGTACTCCCTTTGCCGAATTGACTCTCCAGCCCAATCGTGCCCCCCATGACATCCGCCAGCCGACGACTGATGGTCAACCCGAGCCCGGTTCCGCCATGATCGCGAGTGATCGAGGGGTCGGCCTGGGTAAAAGGACGAAAGATCTCCTCGCGCTGCACGGTGGAGACGCCTGGCCCAGTATCGGAAACGGCCATTGAAATCTGTCCGTCATCACGCTGTGTGACGGTCATGGAAACCTGTCCCTGGCGGGTAAATTTCAGGGCATTCCCCAACAGGTTAATCAGCACCTGTTGCAATCGAACCGCATCCCCACGCACCCATTGGGGCACCTCTTCATCCACGTGTCGATTCAGCTCAATTTTCTTCTCCAGTGCCGTAAACACAAAGGGATCTACCGCATCATCCACCAACTGACGCAAGTCAAACGTGGTGCTCTCCAGGGTCAACTTTCCCGCCTCAATCTTGGAGAGATCAAGAATATCGTTGATCAGAGCCAAAAGACTCTCGCCAGAGCGGTTGAGCGTCTGTACGCACCACTGCTGTGCATCGTTCAACGCCCCCTCCTTAAGTAGCTCACCCATGCCAAGGATGGCATTGAGAGGGGTACGAATCTCATGGCTCATATGGGCCAGAAAGGCCGACTTGGCACGGTTGGCGCGCTCGGCCGCCTGTTTGGCGGCACTTAAATCCTTGGTGCGCGCCTCCACCAGTCGGGTCAGCTCCTCCCGTTGCGCTTTCAGGCGTCGCTCCGATTGCAAATGGGTGGAAAAGAGCCATGCCCCCCAAAGCAGAAGCAACACCACGCCAAGCCCCGTGATGGAGACCGACATCAGGGTCCAAAAACGGTGCCGGGAGGCGATGGCGGTGAAAATCTTCACCAACTGATCGTTGAGCACCATTAATTGCTGAGTCTTTTTGGTAATATCCTGCCGCGCCAACCGATAGGGCATGCTGTTGACCTCGGACTCCAAAAGCAACGCCACCGAGCGATTGACCTGGGCAAACTTGGCAGCAATCTCAATCAGCTTATCCTGCGCCTTTTCATCGTGAATGCCACGCACAGTGCGCAATTGAGTCTGGGCCAGATCCTCCGGGTAACGACCGCCATACTGCATGGCCAGCATCGTGCTCTTAAAAATATTCCGGGCCGTCTCAAAATCGGCCATACTGGGGTTCAGCTCCTGCTCTCCCAACGCCACATCTTCCGAGAATATCACCTCAAACTTACGGATGCCCAGCACCTCATCCAGACTGTGCTTACGCTGGGTGTTGTCATCGTGACAAGAAACACAGCTCTTATCGGTGGCGGTATCGCTGGTATAAAAATGCAGCACCAATCGCCCCCCCTTGTTCATGGAGTGGTGATGAATACCGTGTTTGTTCTCCTTCAGAAAATCGTAGGCTGCCTGGTCATGGGGGGTCACTATGCCTTTGTCGGGATTGACCGGGTGGGGAGATAGAATATCCAGAGAGAGCCCGGTGCGGGCACCAAAGGTTTCGTTCACCAGACGCACAAAGGCGGCAGGAACCGGAATGGTGTCCGTGCTCACCTTCCAGTTGCCGGTATCAATCAAACCAGCATCCAGAGCCGGGGGGGCCACATGCGCGGTGTAGACCCGTCGAACATCATCCACAAAAGCATCCAATGTGCGAATACGCTGCTCCAAAAACTGGAAACTACCTCGGGCCATGGCATGAGCCAGAATCGCCTTGCCCATCGCCTGAGAGAGCATGCGCTGTCTTCCCAAGGCATCGACAATATCGGCGTCGTCGCTGGATTGATTCATGCTCCAGTTAATCCAGCCAACACCCAAAGCCAGCAGGCCTACAAGAAGTACCCACCAGAGCCGAGTTGCTGGAAATAATTTAGATCGTTCGGTCACGCCCGCCCCTAGTGGAGGGGGTCGTGCTTTTTTTGGGGAGAGAATTCGACTTGCCTCCCCATTCAATACGACCCTCTTTTCAAACCAGTTATGGCATGGATTCTCAATCTTTGTGATGGCACGCATCCGTACACACGCAATCTCCATTGAGAATCGATGGAATCCATAACGCCACGTTACTGTTTTTATGTCAAGAAATTCCTAGCCAGGGCACAGACCTACCGCACCCGTCCCAGATAATCCATCAAACGGTCGGCACTCCGTCCACGCAGTTGCCACGACATGCAGCGCACACCACCCCCCATAAAGCAGACCTGGTGGGCCGGAACCGGAACAATCTCCCGGTCGGTGATGGACCGAAGCTGCTCAATGGCAATATGATCATCCGGGATGCCGAACTGCGGCAGATAGATACGATGAGGGGTCACCAGGGCGTTGGTATAGAGCCCACAGGCGGAGCCGAAACGCTCATCGTAGATCTTATTTCCGTCGTAGGGAGTGACGATCTCATGAATCTTGACCCCCGGTAGACCGCGCTGTAAATCCTCATGAAGTTTGCGACGATAATCGGGATCGTCGGGGTAACTGTTGACAATGAGAAGGTTGGGACCGATGAAACTCACCACGCCATCAGCATGCTCCAATCCGCCCTGCTCGTCGGCCTCAATAAAAGCTACATAACGCGCCCCGGTCATTCGCTTAACCGCTGCCCGCCCTTGCTCTTCGTTAAAGCGGTTATCCCGAAGAAATTTTCGGCTCAGTACCACACGCCCATCACCATCATCCACAAGATTACCGCCGTCGTTCAGAAGATCACTCTCCTGAAAACGTACACCGGCTTTCTCGGCCATCACCGCCAACACCTCTTGCACGGCATCGGCATCCCGCTGACCATTGTCACCACCACCCTGCCCCTCGGCACTATAACGAAACATCACAGGGGCATCGGGATTGGCGGTGCCGAAATCACGCATCCAGATATCCTCCATAGGGGCCACCGCCACCCGCTCAGGCCCCAACGCCTCCACATAGTCGTCGTACCCTTCCCGATCGGTGAGAACCACCACCCGGTCGCGCCCTTCAATGCGGCGGGCAAAAGCCACAT
The DNA here is from genome assembly GCA_015233785.1 of Magnetococcales bacterium. GTDB lineage: Bacteria > Pseudomonadota > Magnetococcia > Magnetococcales > JADFWT01 > JADFWT01. The sequence continues at coordinate 3,806 of JADFWT010000010.1, read as the reverse complement.
GAAAATCATAAATCTCATCTATCACGTCGGCGTAGTAGCGATCCTCTGACTTTGGAGCCGCCAGTACAATCAATTCGGCCTGCGCTGCGCTCACCATCAGCAGAACTCCCATTCCCAACAGCAGAGAGGCCATGCGCCCCATAGTCATCTCCATTATTTGCAGTTCCTGACACAGACCGTCTCCCGACGAATCTTGCCGCCACACAACTGAAAACACTGATCATGATCGGGCATACAGTGATCCCCAAGCCCCTGACAATGATTGCTTCGGGTAAACATCTCCAAGGTCGGCTTGGATGGATCCTTGAGCCCCCGCAGCTTATGCTCTATCTGCGAGATCATGATCTCCTTCTCTAAGCAACGACTCTTTTGGCGTTCGTAGACCCCACCTGAAACGTCCCCCCGCATTTGCATACCACTCAATTCGCTCAGAAGGTATTGACAACGGCGCATTTTTTTTTGTGCCCGTTGCAACCGATCTTCGACTTTGTCTCTTTTGTAACGAAGCTCCCGCAACTCCCGTGCATGACGCTCCAGAGCCAGCATCAGACGGGGTTCCGCCGCCTCTCGCGCTTCCTGCAGGCAGTCGGTGGTACGCCTTTTACTCACCGCGCGACACACCTCACGTTTCTCCCCACAAACCATGATGCAGCGCATCCCTTTGATACTCTCTGGAGGGGTGTAATCCACAAACGTCTTATACTGGGGCGCACACCCCATCAGCAGCCCCATCAGCAGCGCCAACAGGGACCATACCCGCCTCCATCCAATTCCATCAGGCATGGGACAATTTCTCCTCCAACTCACGAACCTTGGCCTCTAACTCTGCGGTGCGCGCCTGCACCTGTTGCTCAATGATACGCTTGTGATGCTGCACCAGCAGTTGAGTCTCAACCCGACGATTGACAATCACGCCCTGGGCAGGCTTGACGATGAAATCCACCGCCCCCATCTCAAACCCTTTGGCTTGCTGGGCGGCATCATCCATTCCACTGAGAAATATCACCGGAATATCCCGAGTAGCCTCATGCGCCTTTAGTCGACCAAGCACCTCATACCCATCCATATCCGGCATAACAATATCCAATAAAATCAGGTCAATGGGCATGGATGAGGCCGTTTCGAGGGCCGCAGGACCACTCTTGGCAATGCGGATATCATACGCCTTGGCCAGAAAGGAGACCAACGCCTTGATGTTTCCCGGTACATCATCAACCACCAGCAAAGTCGCTTTTTTTTCATTCATCTCGACCGCTTCTCCTCCAGCTTGAGATCAAACATCCCGGCCAACTCTCGAAGCGTAACCTGCGCCTCATCAAAATCAAACATGTCGATCTGCTCGGCAAGCAGATCCACCTTCTCAAGGATATGGGCTTCACCACCAGCCAGTAGCAAACGCAGCCCTTCAAATGTCTCTTGAGCATCAAAACTGGCAGAGTGCAACAGCTCTGATAACAGCTTCATGGGTTCCAGCAACGTCTCAACATCCGGGGACTGGGCCGGTGGCATACGCTCTGCCACTGGACAGACCGGCTTGGCCTGCTGCTTCTCCCGCTCTTCCAACTGAACGATGGCATCCGTCACCTGGGTGAGATCCCGCTGAAAATCATCCAGCTTCTCGCCACCGGCATCCACTTCGCCATGACGAATGGCCCGCTCCAACACCTGAGAAGATTCGAACAACGCCTGAGCGGCCAGATTACCCGCCATTCCCTTGGTGGAGTGGGTCAGAAGAATGGCCAGATCCTGGTCGCTCTTGCGTTTTCCTTCCAGGGCGCTACGAATCTTATCACCCACATCGCCGTGCTCCCGCCGGAACTCCGAGAGCAGTGAACGAAGCAGCTTGACATTACCCCCCAATCGATCCAGAGCCACTGGAATATCAATGCCGTCCAGCTCCATATCTATGGGATTTTCAGAAACCTCCAGGCGTACCTGGCGATCCCGATCCGCCATATGAGGCATCTCCAAATTCGCATCATCCGCCCCCTTTACCGGTTTCAGCCACTTCATAAGGGCGGTGTAGAGCTGCTTGCGGTCGATGGGCTTGGTGATGTGATCATCCATGCCGGCACTCAAGCACTTCTCTCGATCCCCCACCATGGCGTGCGCGGTCATGGCCAAAATCGGCAGGGACTTGAACGCTGGTATCTCCCGCAGGCGCCCCGTAGCGGTGTAGCCATCCATCTCCGGCATCTGGATATCCATGAGAATCATCTCATAGGGCTCTCTCTGGGCCATGTTAACCCCTTCCAGGCCGTTATTGGCCACCTCTACCCGTAATCCTACCCCTTCCAAAATCTCTCGGGCCACCTGCTGATTGATGGGGTTGTCCTCCACCAGCAGTATCCGATTACCCCGCACATGGGCGGTCACCTGGGAAGCATCCACCACCACCCGACCAGGTCGAAACAGCTTGGTGACCTCTTTGCCGAACACATCCATCACCGCATCGAAAAGTTGCGAGCAGTTGATGGGCTTACTAAGGAAAGCATCGATACCGAACCGCGTCACCTGCTTCATGATCTCCGGCTCATTGGAGTAGCTGGTGAGAAGAATAATCTTCTCCTGACGATCCGGTCCCGGCGGGGCCAGCGGGGCCGTCAGCTTCTCCAGCGTCTCAATAACGTCATACTCCGGCATGCGCCAATCCACCATCAACAGACGATAGGGAACCTTCTGCTCCAACCCGGCTTTTATGGCCTTCTCCGCCGCTTCGACACTGGAGGCCTGATCGGCCTGAAAGGTAAACAGATTCAGCATCTCTTTCAGGGCTGAGTTGCAGGCCGGTGAGTCATCCACCACCAGTGCCCGAGAGCGCAACAGATCTTCCGGCGGCATCATATCGTCGCTGCGTTCAGATTCGATTTTCCGCGCAAAAGAGGCCGTAAAGAGAAATACGCTCCCCTGCCCCTCGGCACTCTCCACCCAGATCTCCCCCCCCATCATCTCGGTGAGCCGCTTGCTGATGGAGAGCCCCAAACCGGTGCCGCCGTATTTTCGCGTGGTGGAGCCGTCGGCCTGGGAAAAGGGCTGGAAGAGACCTGCCATCTGCTCATCGCTCATGCCGATGCCGCTATCCCGCACCGAAAACTCCATCAACACATGATCTGCAGTGGCCTCAAGCGCCTGGGCCTGCACCTCGATTTCGCCCTCCTCGGTGAATTTAATGGCGTTGCCGATCAGATTCATAAAGATCTGTTCCAGACGCAGCGAGTCGCCGGTCAGAACAAAGATGCACTCGGAACGCACCCGCATTACCAGCTCAACCCCGCGCTCGTCAGCCTTGGCCCGAAAGAGGTCCGAAAGGTGATCGAACACATCACGCAACAGAAAGTCGTTCTGCTCCAGCTCCAGTTTATCGGCCTCGATTTTGGAGAAATCAAGAATATCGTTGATAATGCGCAGCAAAGAGCGGGAGGCGCTGCCAATCTTGAGAAGATAATCCTGGGCCTGATCCGACAGATCAGTCTGAAGCGCTAGATCGGTGAGGCCAATGACCGCATTCATGGGGGTACGAATCTCATGGCTCATATTGGCCAAAAATTCACTCTTGGTCTTGTTGATGGTCTCTGCCGCCATCAATGCGGCCTCTTTCTCTCGCAAGGCACGCTGAGTGGCTTTTAAGTGGCCAACCTCCTTGATCACAAAAATATGGTATGCACTCCCGTCAGAGGTCATCCGGGATGCCGAGATCAACACCTCTGCCTGACCACCTGCATGATCAATCAGAGTGGTTTCCGTTACTGGACGTAACCCATCACGGACCAGTAATCCCCGTTGAAACTCATTAAAAAAGATGGGAT
>JADFWT010000109.1 GCA_015233785.1 Magnetococcales bacterium | reverse complement strand
GGGTGAGGCGGTGGCCAGGGTGGATGTGGTGCTCTCCGACATGGCCCCCAACATGAGCGGTGTTAAGGCGGTGGATCAGCTGCGTTGCGATCTGCTCTCCGAGACTGCCATGCAGTTTGCCGAGGAGACGCTCGTGCCGGGTGGGTCATTGATTCTCAAGCTGTTTCATGGCTCCGGTTTTCAGGATTTGGTGCAGCGTGGACGGGATCGATTCAGGTCGGTTCGGGTGGTGAAGCCCAAGGCCAGCCGACCCCGTAGCCCGGAACACTATCTTGTAGGCGTCGGATTTCAGCCGGGGCCGTCTGGTTCATAAGATGCGTGGAGAACACTCCCTATGAAAGTGATTAAACAGGCGCTCACCTTCGACGATGTTTTGTTGGTCCCGGAGCGCTCGGAAATTCTGCCTCGTGATGTCAATCTGACCACGCGTCTTACCCGTAAAATCTCCCTCAACCTGCCGCTGGTATCTGCGGCCATGGATACGGTCACGGAGTCGGAGACCGCCATCGCCATGGCCCAGGAAGGGGGCATCGGCATCATCCACAAAAATCTCTCGGTGGAGGAGCAGGCCCGGCAGGTGCGCAGCGTCAAGCGCTATGAGTCCGGCATGGTAATCAACCCGGTGACTATTGAGCCGCATGTGACTCTGGAAGAGGCCATCGAGAAGATGCGCCACTATAAGATTTCCGGTATTCCAGTGATTGAGCGCGGTGGGCAGTTGAAGGGTATTTTGACCAATCGTGATGTTCGTTTTGCCACCGATCTTTCCCAGCCTGTCTCCAAGTTGATGACCTCTGGCGACAAGTTGGTCACCCTTCAGGAAGGGGTGGATATGAAGGAGGCCAAACTGCTTCTGCATCAACACCGCATCGAAAAGCTGCTGGTGGTGGATGAGCAGTTTAACTGCGTCGGTTTGATCACCGTAAAGGATATCGAAAAGGCCGAGACCCACCCCAACTCCTGCAAGGATGACCAGGGCCGTTTGCGGGCCGGGGCGGCGGTGGGCGTAGGCGGCGATGCTGAAGAGCGGATCGATGCCTTGGTCAATGCTGGCGTGGATGTGATTGTGGTGGATACCGCTCATGGTCACTCAGCCGGGGTGCTGAATACCGTGGCCTTGATCAAACGGAAATATCCCGAGACTCAGGTGATCGCCGGAAATATTGCCACAGCAGATGCGGTGCGCGATCTTATCGAGGTGGGTGTCGATGCTGTGAAGGTGGGCATTGGTCCTGGATCCATCTGCACCACGCGCATTGTCGCCGGTGTTGGTGTGCCGCAGATTACCGCCATCTCTCAGTGTGTGGATGTGGCCGAGCCTCATGGGGTTCCGGTGATCGCTGATGGCGGCATCAAGTACTCTGGCGATATCGCCAAGGCGATTGCCGCTGGGGCCTCATCGGTGATGATGGGATCGCTGTTTGCCGGAACCGAAGAGGCCCCCGGCGAGGTCTACATGTACCAGGGACGCACCTATAAGACCTATCGTGGTATGGGTTCTTTGGGGGCCATGGCTGAAGGCTCCAAGGATCGCTATTTTCAGGGCGGCGTTGAGACCCGCAAGCTGGTGCCGGAAGGGGTGGAGGGGCAGGTGCCTTACAAGGGGCCGCTGCATGCCATCATTCACCAGATGATCGGTGGTTTGCGAGCGGCCATGGGCTATACCGGTAGCGCCGATATCAATACATTGCGCACCAAGCCCAGTTTTGTGCAGATCACCAGCGCCGGTCTCAAAGAGTCGCATGTTCACGATGTGACCATCACCAAAGAAACCCCCAACTATCGACTCGACTAAACGCTATGGCCAACTCCCAAGCCCTCTCCGAATCGATCCACGCCGAGCGTATTCTGATTCTTGACTTCGGCTCCCAGTACACCCAGCTCATCGCTCGGCGGGTTCGGGAGACTCGTGTCTACTGCGAGATTCACCCCTACGATATGACCTTGGAGGAGATTCGCGACTTTGATCCCAAGGGTGTGATTCTCTCAGGCGGGCATCAGTCGGTCTACGATGAGGAGAGCCCGCAGCCTGCCGAAGGGATCTTTGATCTGGGTCTGCCGATTCTGGGTATCTGCTACGGTATGCAGTTGATGGCCCATCATCTGGGTGGCGAGGTGGAGGGGTCGGATCGTAGGGAGTATGGTCACGCCCTGATTCGTCAGAGCGGTGTGGATCTCAAGGTCCCGTTCAGCGCCTTTTTCAATGAATCCCAGCACAACGTCTGGATGAGTCATGGCGACCACGTGGTGAATCTGCCGGAGGGGTTTGAGGTGGTGGCCTCCAGTGATAACGCGCCGGTTGTGGCTATGCAGCATCGTGCTCGCCAACTCTACGGCGTGCAGTTCCATCCGGAGGTGAACCACACCGAGAAGGGCGAAGCGCTGGTCTACAGCTTTAGCCGTGAGGTGTGCGGCTGTAACGGCGAGTGGACACCGGGCCACTTTATTGACTACGTGATTGCCGATGTCCGTGAGCGGATCGGCAAAGATCGTGTGTTGCTGGGTCTCTCCGGCGGGGTGGACTCTTCGGTGGTGGCGGCGTTGCTGCATCGAGCCATTGGCGACCAACTGACCTGTGTCTTTGTGGATAATGGCCTGCTGCGCCTCAACGAAGGCGATGAGGTGATGGCCACCTTCAAGGAGCACATGGGCGTCAAGGTGATCCGTGTGGATGCTGAAGCGCGGTTTCTATCGTTGCTGGCCGGGGAAGACGACCCGGAGAAGAAGCGCAAAATTATTGGCCACACCTTCATTGAGATTTTTGAAGAGGAGGCCAACAAGATTACCGATGTCTCCTGGCTGGCTCAGGGAACCATCTACCCGGATGTGATTGAGTCCGCAGGGGCTAAGACCAAAGTCGCCGCCAACATTAAGTCTCATCACAACGTTGGCGGTCTGCCGGAGCGGATGGGGCTGAAGCTTTTGGAGCCCCTTCGGGAGCTGTTTAAGGATGAAGTCCGTGAAGTGGGTGTTGAGCTGGGTCTGCCTCGGCAGATGATCTACCGTCATCCATTTCCCGGCCCTGGCCTCGGCGTGCGGATCCTTGGCGAGGTAAAAAAAGAGTATGCGGATCTGCTGAGAGCCGCCGATGCCATCTACATGGATGAGCTCTATAAGGCCGATGAGTACGACAAAATCGGTCAGGCGTTTACCGTGTTTCTACCGGTACGCAGCACCGGCGTCATGGGGGATGGTCGCAGTTACGACTATGTCGTGGCACTTCGGGCGGTGGTGACCAAGGATTATATGACTGCCGCGTGGCATCCTATGCCCTACGAGCTGCTCTCAAAAATCAGCAACCGGATTATTAACGAAGTGCCGGGCATCAACCGGGTGGTTTATGATATTACCTCCAAGCCTCCCGGAACCATTGAGTGGGAATAGGTAAATAGTCAATTTTTTGCCGATCTTTTTCGGGGTTTCTTGACAGAGAAGCCCCATCCATGCACCATGCCCTTTAAGAACTGCGGAATCATACTCTTAAATAGCCAATTTCAAGCGGAAGAATACCGACTTTGAAGATCGTTCTGGCGACAAAAAACAAGAAAAAAGTGGAAGAGATACAGCGGGTACTGGCGGGTCTGCCGGTGACGTTGTTGACCATTGCCGATTTTCCCGATATGCCCGATGTCGTGGAGGATGGTGATACCTTTGAGGCCAATGCGGTCAAGAAGGGGGTGGAGATTGCCCGACATACTGGCTGCATGGCGTTGGCCGACGACTCCGGTTTGGTTGTGGATGCCCTGGATGGGGCACCTGGGGTTTACTCGGCTCGCTTTGCCGGGCCGGATGCTGATGATCTTGCCAATTCCGAGAAGTTGCTTCGTGATCTGGAGGCCGTTCCTGAGGAAAAAAGGAGCGCCCGGTTTGTTTGTGTGTTGGCTTTGGTGGACGCCCAGGGTAAAGTTCACACTTTTGAGGGGAAGTCCGAAGGGACCATCGGCTGGACGCCGAAGGGTGTCAACGGATTCGGCTACGATCCGCTCTTTTATCCTCAGGGCCACCGGCGCACATTTGCCGAGATGAGTAACCAGGAGAAGGATGAGCGCAGCCACCGCGGGTTTGCCCTGGTAGAATTTGCTCGCTTTATGAAAGCGTCTCAGACCTCCTAAGTCATCCTGAGATTGCTAACCAATGACGCCCCAATATTGGTGGGGAAATATCCAAAAAATCGCTTTATTAACAACGAGGAGAAAAATATGTCCAGACTCGTACCTCCCCATGGTGGTGGAAATTTGAAACCTCTTCTTCTTGAAGGGGATGCCCTTGAGAAGGCCAAAAGCCGTGCCGCCAGTCTGCCGAAGCTGCGCATGACCTCCCGTGAAACCTGCGATCTCATCATGCTGGGCATCGGTGCCTTTACCCCCCTGGACGGCTTTATGGGGCACGCCGACTGGCAGAGCGTCTGTGAGAACACCCACATGGCCAACGGTCTGTTCTGGCCGATCCCCGTCACGCTCTCTGCCTCCAAGGACGATGCTGCCAATCTGCACATCGGCCAGGATGTGGCGCTGGTAGATGACGAGTCCGACGAGATCATGGGTATCCTCACCGTGGGTGAGACCTATGCTATCGACAAAGAGCTGGAGTGCGAGTCGATCTTCGGCACCACCGAGATGGATCATCCTGGCGTGCAGAAGGTGATGGCCCAGGGTGACATGAACGTGGCTGGTTCCGTTCAGGTGCTCTCCGAAGGTGAGTTCCCCGCCAAGTACGGTGACATCTACAAGCGTCCTGCCGAGACCCGCGCGCTCTTCGAAGAGAAGGGCTGGGCCTCCGTGGCGGCTTTCCAGACCCGTAACCCCATGCACCGCTCCCATGAGTTCCTGGCCAAAATCGCCATTGAGACTCTGGATGGTGTGTTGGTCCATCAGGTGCTGGGCAAGCTGAAGCCGGGCGACATTCCTGCCGAAGTGCGTGCCGAGGCCATCGACACCCTCATCGACAAATATTTCGTCAAGGATACCGTCTATCAGGCCGGTTATCCCATGGAGATGCGTTACGCCGGTCCTAAAGAGGCCTTGCTGCACGCCGTCTTCCGTCAAAACTACGGCTGCTCCCATCTGATCGTAGGCCGTGACCATGCCGGTGTGGGTGACTACTACGGCCCGTTTGATGCCCAATACATCTTCGATCAGGTAAGTGAAGAGGAGCTGCGCACCCGTCCTCTGAAGATCGACTGGACCTTCTTCTGTTACAAGTGCCACGGCATGGCCTCCATGAAGACCTGCCCCCATGGCAAAGATGATCGTCTGCTGCTCTCCGGTACCAAGCTGCGCAAGATGCTCTCCGAGGGTGAAACGCCCCCGGCAGAGTTCAGCCGTCCCGAGGTGGTTAAGATTCTTCAGAAGTACTATGCCAGCCTCAAAGATGGTGAGAAGGTTGAGATCAAACTGCACAAAGCGGCTACTGGTTAAGTCATGCTGGTATAGCTTATAGCGATCGTTCCCAATGAACCTCAAACGCTGTATGCGGATCTATGGTTCCATTTGGATTTGAGTCCATGAAGCATCAAAAGGGGGCGGCCTTCGGGTCGCCCCTTTTTGGGATCAACGGATGGATTATAATTCGGCGTTGTTCATGGAAGAGCCGGGTGTGTAGGTGCTCTTGAAGTGCCTTCATAGGTGTTGTATTGCGAGGCTGGGATGTCCGACTCAGAATCAAAGAAGCGTGATGAAGAAGAACGGGTGGAGACATTTGATCCTAAGGATCAGGAGCGCTACTACATGCCTAGGGAGGTGCGTAATATCCTGAAGCCCGTCTACCTTAGCCATAAGGATGAGATGCAGTTTCGTTGTTATCCAGGCATCTCCTGCTTCAACGCCTGCTGCAATAATATTGAGATTATTCTTACCCCTTACGATCTGATTCGCCTGCGTCGGCGGCTGAATAAAACCGTGGAAGAGTTTCTCTACGAATACGCCAATCCAGGTACCCTGCAAAAGGGCCAAATCCCTGTGGCGGTCATGCGCATGGATGAAGAGACGGGCCGTTGTCCCTTCAATACCGACGAAGGGTGTACGGTCTACGAAGACCGCCCGGTAAGTTGCCGCTACTACCCCATCGGCATGGCCATGATGCGCAAACAGGACCAGGGCCAGGAAGAGTCATTCTACTTTCTTATCAAAGAGGATTTTTGCAAAGGGCACAAAGAGTCCAAGAGGTGGCGTGTAGAAGGGTGGCGGGATGATCAAGGTGCGGCGGCCTATGACGAGCTGAACCGTGGCTGGATGGAGATGGTACTGAAGCGTCGCTCAGCGGGAGATATGGCCAAAACCTCTCTGCAACTCACCGAGATGATCTATATGGCCAGTACCAACCCCGATGCCTTTCGTCGTTTTGTCTTCGAATCCACTTTTTTGCAGCGCTATGAGCTGGATCCCAAGGTGGAAGAGGCGCTGAAACATGACGATGTGGCTCTGACACGCTTCGCCTTTGAGTGGTTGAAGGCGGTGATCTTCGGTGACAGGATCGATATGAAGATTCGTGATGGGGTGTTGGAGGAGTCTCGGGGCAATCTGGCCAAAAAGGCGGCTCTGCTCAAGAAAAAAGAGGCTGCCCGCAAGCGTCGTGAGCAGGAAGAGAAAGAGGAGTTCTGAGCCCATGATTATTAGGCCCTGCGGCGTGCTGGTCGAGAAGGGGATGTTGCTCTCCATGCACTACCTCTACGGCGAGCAGGATCGGTACAACCTCCCCGGTGGTAAGCCGGAGGGGGAGGAGGGGCTGGCATCCTGTCTGATCAGGGAGTTTCAAGAGGAGCTCTATTTGGATGTAGAGGTCGTGGATCTGGTGGTGATGGCCGAGACCTCTGCCGCTGGTCGCCATGTACTTCATCCGGTATTTACCGTACGTCTCTGTGATCCTGACCAAGCGCCGCAGTTAAACCCCGAACAGACCAGCGCCCAGGCTGTGGTGTGGTTGCCACTTGAAAAGGTGGCGCATTATACACTTTATCCAGCCATCGAATCGATGTTGGTGCCCGCCCTTTCGTCTAGCCAAAAACTGTCTCCTAAAAGACGCGCTCCCATCTATCTTGGCAAGATTAACCAGCCCTGGTTTTGACCAACTATTACCGCTATTTCCACCAAACAGGCCAAAAAAAATATTTTTTTTACCGTTGACAGTTGGCAACACAAACGTCGAAAGCTGTCCTTTGTGGGCAACACTCTACCCCCAAGTCTTTTCAATGGGCCGATAAGGTTTGTCTTTTCATGGGTTGCAAGAGCATTGTTAGTCGATCCTTCTGCGCTACTTGATGTCGATGTTCTCACCCTTGAAGACCCACACTTTGACGCCAATGATTCCATAGGTCGTGCGTGCTTCAGAAAATCCGTAATCAATATCGGCTCGCAGGGT
>JADFWT010000108.1 GCA_015233785.1 Magnetococcales bacterium | reverse complement strand
GCAGGGATGCTGCTGGTCATCTCCTTTTTGCGCAATAGGGACAGTTTTCGCCCATTCTCACTGGCGACCAACTACGGCCTGATCGTACTGGGTGGATTCCTGTTTCTCATGCAGATGAACGACTATTTCCAGAATCCTCAGGATGAAATAGCAACTACCAAACCGTCGATCATTCGTGAAGTCCGTGCAGTCGCTCCATCCACAACGGATTGGCAGGACAGCTTCCGGATCACGATTCCCGCTGGTGGCGATAAAGAGTTCAAACTCCGATTGGAGCAAGGGCAAAGCCTGGAATACTCCTGGAGCACCGATGGCAGTGGCCTGTTTTTCGATATGCATGGAGAACCGGAAGGGGATACCACAGGAGCGTTCACAAGTTATCAGGTCAGTGTCGCACCAAAAGCGGATGGAACCATCGATGCGCCCTTTACAGGCACCCATGGATGGTACTGGAAAAATGAATCCAAGACACCCGTCACCATTACGCTGAATGTACGTGGCGACTATCAACCCATAACGAAATGAGATCGACCTTCCAGGCGATCACAAACTGAATAAAGGAGAAGCGATATGAAATGGTTTCAAATGGCGATTGTCGCCTTTGTGCTGGTAGTCGGAGCCAATCATACCATGGCAGGAGGTGGTCATTACCATGGCCCGGTATCTCAGCAACGGGTGGGAGATATTTCTCAGAATCTTGTGAACAACATGGCACGTAAAGGCGACTTGGCATCGAGTTGGACAACAGCGTCACGCACCAGCCTGGACAGAACAACCATTGATGGAAACTTGGTTTGGAAAGCGGTTTTTGCTAACGAGCAGGAGAGCGATCCATCTCGTCGTAACCTGCACGTATTTCTGACCTTGACGGGTGGATTCATCAAAGCGAAATACGCTGCCAAATAACCAAAACAGCTCTCCCGAGTCTGTTCGGGAGAGCTGTCTTTCGACCACGACTCATCATTGAGGAGTCTAACGATATGCGGAAACTGCTCATCGCGTTGCTGGCCACTCTAATATTGCCGGGGTGCTTTGACGCATCGACCGATCAAGAGAAGCCATCATTTGATGCGAACTCCATCACCCACGAGAAACCGCTCACCCAAGAACGCAGTTGGCTTGAAAAACTGTTTTTTGAAGATCCCAGCGCCCGTTCCAATAACCGTCATGGTCACAGCCATTGAGTGAAGCCCAGAAACCCTAGGCGTTGGTCGATTGGCCAGCGCCTCATTAACGACCAGGACATCACGGATGAATCAACGATCTCTATTTCGTAACACGACCTACATCAAGCTGTTCGCAGCCCAGGTTATCGCCCTGACCGGCACCGGCATCTCAACCATCGCTCTGGCCTTGTTGGCCCACGGCATGGCAGGGGAGCGAGCCGGTGAGGTACTGGGGATCGCCCTGGCGCTGAAAATGGTGGCCTATGTGGGCATCGCGCCGATCATTGGCGGCATTTCTCATCTGCTGCCGCGCAAGTCCCTGATGATCGCCATGGATCTGTTTAGGGCGCTCCTGTTGTGCCTGCTGCCATTCATCGATTCGATATGGCAGATCTATCTACTGGTGTTTCTGATCAATGCTGGAGCGGCCTCATTCAAGCCGGTTTACCAGGGGATCATCCCTGACCTGCTTCCGGATGAAAAACAGTATACGCGCGCACTCTCCATGTTCCGCATTGCCTACGACATGGAGAACATCCTCAGTCCCGCACTGGCGGCACTGTTGTTGGCTTTCTGGAGTTACAATGACCTGTTTTTTATCAATGGAGTGGCGTTTCTGATCTCGGCATTGCTGATTGTCTTTTCGGCCATTCCAGTCGCTGCACCCAGCGACCGTACTGCCCATGTCATGGACAACCTGAAGTTCGGTCTTCGATCCTACCTGTCCACTCCACGATTGCGGGGGCTGCTCTCCCTGTACGTGGCGGTGGCCTGCGCCAGCGCCATGGTGATCGTCAATACCGTGGTCTACGTAAGAGACCGACTCGGTGGAACGGAGAGTGAAACAGCCCAAGCAATGTTGGCAGTGGGCGTGGGGTCGATTCTGGCGGCGATGGTTCTGCCCAGGATCATTGATGCGTTTCCAGATCGAACCATCATGCTCTCCGGAGCAGTATTGTTGGGCTTCGGACTGCTATTGGGAATAGCGGAGCCAGATTATACGGGGTTACTGGTGGTGTGGCTGTTGATCGGGTTTGGACTTTCCGTCGTGCAGATCCCATCGGGGCGATTGATCACCGCGTCCTGCCGGGCTGGCGATCGAACCGCCTTTTTCGCCGCCAACTTTTCCCTATCTCATGGTTGCTGGTTCTTTGCCTATCTGCTGGCGGGGTATTTGGGGGCGCATCTGGGGTTAACGGCTACTTTCGGCATCCTGGCCATCGGGGTAGGTGCCGCCGTGGTGACCGCGTTCTTGGTATGGCCGGTGGAATCGGGTGAATCTCTGGAGCACCACCACGAGGAGATGGAGCACGACCATCTGCATATCCATGATGAACATCACCAACATGAACACCAGCCAGATGATGAGCCTGTGGAAGACAATATTCCCCACACCCATCAGCACACCCATGAATGCATGATCCATCAGCATGATTTTATTATAGATTTATATCATCTTAAGTGGCCGTCATAGGAAGTGGTATGCAAATCCCACGTTGAGATATGGTAGGGAAATATGTTTGCAAATGAGAATGATGTGTATTACGTTTACACAGCCTGAAGACTGGGTTCTCCGCGTCACCCTTGAAATAGTGGAAACTCAGAACACAATACTGACTTCAATATATGGAATAAGGCGATGAATACGATTTCAATTGAAGAGTGGAAGCATGAACACACCTTTGGTGCTGATGCGCGCACCAAAGGGGAACGGCGCACACACTTTGTGATTCTTCTCACGCTTGTGACCATGGTGGTTGAGCTCGTGGCAGGTTACTGGACTGGCTCCATGGCGCTGACAGCCGATGGCTGGCACATGAGCACCCACGCAGCGGCCCTCAGCATCGCCGCCTACGCCTACTACTTTGCCCGTAAGCATGCACGTAATCCGCGTTTTTCATTTGGTACCGGCAAGGTCAACGCTCTGGGTGGCTTTGCCAGCGCCATTGCTCTGGCTATCGTCGCTGTCCTGATGGCGGTGGAGTCCGTTGAACGCCTGTTAAATCCGGTTGAGATTCAGTTTGGATGGGCCATTTTGGTCGCTGTCATTGGTCTGGTGGTGAATGTGGCTAGTGTCTTTATGCTGGGTGGTGATCACCACCACCATCATCACCATGGACACGATCATGGACATGGGCATGGGCATGGGCATGGGCATGGAGATCATGATCATCACGCTCATGAAGCGCACGGCCATGGAGATCACAAGGACCACAACCTGCGAGCCGCCTATCTACACGTTATGGCCGATGCCCTCACTTCGTTAACGGCGATTTTTGCGCTGTTGGCAGGTATGTATTTGGGTTGGGGGTGGATGGATCCAGTGATGGGCATTGTGGGTTCCGTTGTCATCTCAGTCTGGGCCTATGGTTTGGTGCGGGATACCAGCCAGTCTCTTCTAGACGCTGAAGACACCCACCATCTAGAGCAGAATATCCGCCGTCTGGTGGAAGAGGATCATCCAGCGCAGATCAGTGATCTGCATGTCTGGCGGGTAGGTAACGCCAGCTTTGCTTGCATCGTAGCACTGGTGACCAGCGAAGAGGGGCTCTCAACTGGGCAGTTCAAAGAGCGTCTGGCGGTTATTGATACGCTGGACCATGTGACGGTGGAGCTAAACCAAGCGTGATATGGGCATACTTTTCTGGACATCCGTGCCATGCCTTTACAATCTGGAGACACGCTGGTGGTTCACACCAGTTGGGAGAATCTGGCCCGATTAGAAGACGACCGTAACTACGTTGTGGTTACCTCAGAATATCCCAAAGAGGAGCTTCGTCCCCACAAGGTGGTCCATGCCGGTATCGCCACTTCTCCTTCTGCTCCAGTGCCGAATGGAGAAGATGGTACGCCTCTTCTTCTGCGCCTTGAGCTACAAGAGAATGAGCTAGACCCAATTGTGGCTTCAATGGCCTGGGAATCGTGTCCGAGTACCTGCTGATAAACACGGGCCACCCATCGCCACCGATTACCTGGATAGCTTTGGCGACTCCATTGAGAAGGTGTTGAGTCGGGGGAACTATTTCACGATCTGGTGGGAGTTCGAGATCCTGCGAATCGCCATCAGTGGCGGCTATCGCTTTGTCATGCCGGGATGCCACAATGCCATCACATGGAGTGTTACAACCGGCTATGATCCTCATCCGGAAAAAACGACCATCCACGTCACCATCCACCGCCCAAATCAGGATCCTGACTTTGTTGAGACCCTGGTTGATTTCACAGAAGAGTGGCGGTTTGGTTTGGAAAAGCTAGCCTGATCCTCCCCAATCTCCCTATAGGGACGCACGTTGACATACCCCCTTCATACGGCGAAGTTGCGTCAGATCGATCATGGATTCCTGAATAGAGGTTGGGTGATTGATAGCGGTCAGGATTGGCTACGATGGGCTGCTTTCGTTGCCAGATATTGCCAATGGTTGCACCAACTCACCCACAAACCAACCACATATGAAGAAAATCGGACGAAATGCTGTGATATATGTGGTTGATTAGTATGTAGTTTATAGTCGCTTTAGAAACAAAGGTAGACTTGACACGGTAGGGGCCATAGGTTCAAATCCTATACTGCCCACCATTTTTTTTAGAATGAATACAAACTGTTAGAGGAATTCCTCTGGCCGTTTTTTCTGTTCCGGGCTCTTGCCATCTCTCCAATCCGGTCACGTTTATGTCACGCTTGATACCATCGTGGCTTACAACATAATGATATTGAAAGACTAAATTCCGCCTGAGTGTTAGACAATCTATCTAGTGGGCATCACTCTGTTCTGACACATAGCTAGACATTTCTGAATCATGCATATCCACTATTAATTTCAGTAAGCATGGCCTCAATCGTTTGAACAAGATGATTATTTTTACGGGCATCCAGCGCATCGTGATGGGGCTCAGCAAACCGGTGTTGGTCATTGTCAAAGTATCTTCCAGAGGCGTTAGAAAACGCATCACTCAATGCGGCCTTAATCAGGATATCAGCACCAACTCGTAGATCATTTCCAGCTACACCATAGGCCTCCTTCACCATTTTACTGCCCAGAAAGGATGCCGGATTGACGGCGATGATGGCGGGTCCGTTGTCGCCTAACGATTGAGCGAGATGGAATGACCACATGGTGATTGCCAGCTTACTTTGTGCGTAGGCCTGACTGTCATCCAATCTGACCTTGCCAGTGAGCGCATCAGGATCGACGGTTGATTGGGCCGCCGAAGAGAGGTTGATAATCCGTCCATCAGATGGCATCAGAGGAAGAAGCTGCTTGGTCAATAGATATGGAGCCACCGTATTGACCATAAAACGAAGATCAAATCCATCATCTGTCCGTGGATTGGCTGTTTTAAACACCCCCGCATTGTTGATGAGTATGTCGAGCGATGCCTGCTTTTCAGCAATCGCACGCGCCAGTGCCTCAACATTGGGCATGTGTGACAGATCCGCTTGATAGCTCTCTATGGTTCCCGCCTCGCTAATCGATGAAAGCAACCTTTGGGTCTCCGCTAACTTGGCCTTGTTTCGGCCATGGATCAAGAGTGTGTGCCCCGAGCTGGCCAACGCTTTCGCAGTTTCAAGTCCAATGCCGTCGGTAGATCCGGTGATCAATATGGTTTTGGTCATAGTTGCCATCCTAATTTGAAAAGCTTGGGAGAATGTCATCCGCCAACTTGCGGAGAGTAGGCTCCGGGTCGGCCTGATTAAATCGGAGATTCAGGGCGATATGATTGATGCCAATCTCTTGCCTGGATTGCAGATAGTCACGCAAATGGTGGATGCCCATGTGAAATCCCAGATGGATGGCCCTCGGCGGCGTGTCGGGATCTGCGGCAAGGTCCAGATAGAAGGGCTCCATCACCGGCTTGTCCATACCACCTCTCTCCTCGATCTGGCCACGGAACGATTTGATCAAGCGTGATTGCTGACCGGCGGGACGCGGATAGGTCATCCAGCCATCGCCGTTTTGTGCAATCCATTCATCTGCTTGCTGACTAGATCCGGTGATCAGCAGGGGAAGCTCCCCTGACAGAGGTTTCGGCAACATATCAACACCATCTGTCACGCAGCCGAAGGGGTTATCAAATCGAGGCGTCTGTTCACTCATTTTGCGGATATAGTCATAGCTCTCTCGAAACAGTTCGCCGCGCTTTCCAAAGGGTATGTTGAGTGCCGGATACTCCTCCGGCCTGTCACCCGAGGCGATACCGAGGATCAGCCTGCCATTGGAGAGAACATCTGCCGTTGCAGCGGCCTTTGCTACATGGGCCGGGTGTCGCAGCGGTAGAACAATGCTGGCGACACCGAGCGCGATACGTCTGGTCTGCGCCGCAAGGAGGCCAAGATAGACAAACGGATCGAACAGATGTCCTGCATCTCCGAATGAAGGAACATTGAAAGGCACATCGCGCAACCAGATGGCGGAGAATCCAAGCTCTTCCGCCAACTGAATGCGTTCAATGTGATGTGCCATGGAAGGGATAGAGTTCCCCGAATAGTTTTCCATCGGCACCACCAACCCAATGGATAAGCGGCCCGGCTTGAATACACTATTGTAGCCAGGATTGATCTCTCTGAAACGCTCTGTAACTTCTACCTTCTGAAGCATGGGATGTCATCTCCATCTATCGTTTATCTCTCTACAAGCCGATAAAGGATACATAAACAACAAAGGCAAAATAAACTCCCATAAAGTTGACATCAGAATTCGGATTTTGCATATAATCCCTTTTGATCAACTGGCTTCACTTCGTCCCACCCAAAGGGTGACGAAGCGAGGTGGGTACTACTGAGGGTGAATCATGGATACGGAGTGCGTACGGCTTTTTGTCAAGGCTGCCGACATGCTCAACATAAGCGCAGCCGGGAGGCAGCTTGGGCTGGCACCGGCAGTGGCGAGTGCGCGACTCTCAAAGCTTGAAAAACAGCTGGGAGCCGATCTGTTGCACCGATCGACACGGAAGGTCTCCTTGTCGCTAGCTGGTGCCGAATTTCTGCCTTTTGCCAGGGAGATCCTGGCCCAGGAAGAGGCGGCCCGTGCTGCGTTGGGTTACGGATCTCCTGACGTTACTGGAACCCTGCGTTTTGCAGCCTCCAGCACTTTTGCTCAGCTCTATATTGCCCCCATATTGCCGGAATTTCTTGAGCGATATCCGGGCATCAACCTCCACCTGAAGCTTTCCGATACTCGGATAAATCTCATT
>JADFWT010000107.1 GCA_015233785.1 Magnetococcales bacterium | reverse complement strand
TCCGGCCTGGTGAAGGAACAGGCCGAATCAGAAGGGCTGGACAAGGTGTTCTTGGAAGCCGGTTTTGAGTGGCGTGCGCCGGGATGCTCCATGTGTTTGGCTATGAATGCCGACACGCTGAAGCCTGGCGAGCGTTGCGCCTCCACGTCCAACCGCAACTTTGAAGGACGCCAAGGTCCCGGCGGACGGACCCATCTGGTGAGTCCGGCCATGGCAGCCGCAGCGGCTATTGCAGGCACCTTCGTCGATATCCGCGACTGGCGCTAACAGCCCCAAGGTCATAAACAACGCCGCCCCGAAGCGGCCCGAGGAAATGATTATGGATGCATTCACCAAGCTAAAGGCCCTGGCGGCCCCCATGGACCGTAGCAATGTGGACACCGACGCCATCATTCCCAAACAGTTTCTCAAGTCGATTCATCGCACTGGATTCGGCCCCAACCTGTTTGACGAGTGGCGCTACGAAGATCGCGGCGAGCCGGGAAAATCTAATGAAGGACGCCCCCTGAAGAAGGATTTCATCCTTAACCAGCCCCGTTACCAAGGGGCCGGGATTCTTCTGGCGCGTGAAAATTTCGGCTGTGGCTCCTCTCGGGAACACGCACCGTGGGCACTGTTGGATTACGGCTTCCGGGCGATTCTGGCCCCGAGCTATGCCGATATCTTTTTCAATAACTGCTTCAAAAACGGCATTCTGCCCATCGTAATTGCAGAAGATGTGCTCGATGGGCTCTTTAAACAGGTGCAGGCCACCGAAGGGTATCAGCTCTCCATCGATCTGGAGGCCCAGACCATTTCCACCCCGACCGGGGAGGCCATCTCCTTTGATGTCGATCCATTCCGTAAGCACTGCCTGCTAAACGGGCTCGACGACGTTGGGTTGACCCTGCAAAAAGTTGCTGAGATTGAAACGTTTGAGGCGCGCCATCGTCAAGAGGCCCCCTGGGCTTTTTAGCTTATGTTCGGGGCGCGGCCCTGGACCCTGCTGAGAAGGGGTGGTAAAGCCTCCCTCCTCAGACTCCCCCCAACCACTTTTAAGAGTTGGTTTTTGATATGAGTAAGACCGTTCTTTTGCTGCCTGGTGACGGCATCGGGCAGGAGATTATTGCCGAAGCACGCAAAGTGCTGAACTGGCTCAATACCCAGGGGGCCGAACTGACCCTGGAAGAGGGACTCATTGGCGGCACAGCCTATGACGAGACGGGAACCCCCCTCCCCGACGAAACCGTCACCAAGGCCGAAGCCGCTGATGCCGTGCTGCTGGGTGCCGTGGGCGGCACCAAGTGGGAAACACTGGACTACTCGGTTCGCCCGGAACGCGGGCTTCTGGGCATTCGCAAAGCGCTTGACCTCTACTGCAATCTGCGCCCCGCAAAGGTCCACCCACAGTTGGCCGATGCTTCCACTCTGAAAGCTGAAGTGGTAAGTGGCATCGACATTATGGTGGTGCGGGAATTATCGTCCGGCATCTACTTTGGCGAGCCCAAAGGCGTTGAAACTCTGGAAGACGGCACCAAGCGCGGCTACAACACGCTGACCTACAAAACCGGCGAGATTGAACGCATCGCGCGTTCCGCCTTCGAAGCGGCTCGCAAGCGTGGCAACAAGGTCTGTTCCGTGGATAAGGCCAATGTGCTGGAGACCACTGAACTGTGGCGCGAAGTGGTCACCAATCTGCACGCTGCCGAATACGCCGACGTCGAGTTGAGCCATCAGTATGTGGACAACACCGCCATGCAGCTGATTCGTGATCCGAAGCAGTTCGACGTGATTGTTACCACCAACATGTTCGGCGATATTCTCTCGGACGAGGCCAGCATGTTGACCGGCTCCATCGGTATGCTGCCGTCGGCCTCGCTGGGGGATGGGAATGCCCTCTACGAACCCATCCACGGTTCAGCGCCTGACATCGCCGGTAAAGGTGTCGCCAATCCTCTGGCAACCATCCTCTCGGTGGCCATGATGCTGAAACACTCTCTGGATATGCCGGAGATGAGCGACCGCATCGAGCAGGCTGTCAGCGATGTGCTGGATGTGGGGCTTCGTACGGCCGATATCATGGAGCCCGGCATGACCCAGGTGGGAACATCGGTCATGGGTGATGCCGTCATGGCGGCCCTGATTGGCGGGCCTGCCTTTAAGGCTGCGGCGGCACCTGCTGTGGTGCCTCTGGCCAAGCCGGTAAAAATGAAGAAGAAGAAGATGAAGAAGATGAAGAAAAAAGGGAAGAACTAGGCTTTGTTATTCTTTTGTAGGGGCTTTGCCCCTACGACCCTCCCTAGGGCTTTGCCCTTGGATCCCACCAGGGGAATGATTCCCCTGGACCCCCATAAGCTATTGGGGCGGTTTTTTGATAGAGAGTGAGTCCGATGAGTCGTCAATATAAAGTCGCCGTTGCCGGCGCTAGCGGTAATGTAGGCCGCGAAATCATCCGTATTCTGGAAGAGCGTGACTTTCCCGCCTCCGAAATCGTTCCACTGGCATCCAGCCGCTCCGCCGGATCAAAGATCCCCTATAAAGGCGGCGAGCTGACCGTGCAACTGCTGGAAGAGTATGACTTTAAAGGCACCGACATCGGTCTCTTTTCGCCGGGTGCCAGTGTCTCCAAAATCTACGCGCCCAAGGCCGCCGAAGCCGGGTGTGTAGTGGTGGACAACACCTCGTTCTTCCGCATGGACCCTGAGATCCCCCTGGTCGTACCGGAAGTGAATCCAGAGGCCATCGCCGACTACAAGAAACGCGGCATTATCGCCAATCCCAACTGCTCCACCATTCAGATGGTGGTGGCGCTGAAACCGATTCATGACGCCGCCGGCATCAAGCGGGTGGTGGTAGATACCTATCAGGCGGTATCCGGAGCCGGTAAGGACGCTATGGATGAGCTGTTCGAGCAGACCCGCTCCCGCTATGCTACGGGTGAAGAGGTACCACCGAAGAAATTCCTCAAGCCCATCGCCTTCAACGTGCTGCCGCATATCGACGCCTTCACCGAAAACGGCTACACCAAAGAAGAGATGAAGATGATCAATGAGACCCAGAAAATTCTGGATCCAAAAATTCGTCTGACGGCCACCACGGTACGTGTTCCGGTCTTCAACGGCCACTCCGAAGCCGTGAATATTGAGACCGAGCGCAAGCTAACCGCTGCGGAAGCGAGAGAGATTCTCTCCAAGGCACCCGGCATCACGGTCGTGGATGATATTTCCAAGCCGGACTACACCACCCCCGCCGAGAGCTCTGGCAAGGATGATACCTTTGTGTCGCGTATCCGTGAGGATATCAGTGTCGATAACGGTCTTAACCTGTGGGTCGTGTCGGACAATCTGCGCAAGGGTGCCGCACTCAACACGGTTCAGATTGCCGAGGTGTTGATCCGCGACCACCTGAAATAGCCCCCCTAATCAAGTCATCCTAGAAGCATCAAAAAAGGCCGTTCCCATCTATTTGGGAATGGCCTTTTTATCTATCTTCGCCCCAAAAAGCAGAAGTGGGACGCCAATTTGACGCCCCACTTCTGCTTTCCGCTTGTTACTTTTACGATTTGATCAGCCGATCAGCGATGGTAAGGGCTCCCCAACCATCTTTTCACCAAAATCGATCTGCTCATATTCATCTCTCCTTTCTGGTCCATTGGAATGAGGTTTGGCTCCACCCCCCTTCGGCAAGGGCCTCGCCACAGGTGGGACGCTTTGACACACTCCACCATCTATGCCCCTATCTAAGCAATGTGCATGCCAGACAAGGCCCGCCAAAAGAGCATTATTGCAACAAATAGTGGTATCCAATGAAGAATCTGGCGCACAAAGCAGGTATAATGGCGAACAAAATTTCAATTAAAGAGGGGATGCCGCTGGGCTATCGATGTAGCAACCCCATGATTTTGCAGGAGTACCGATTGATGCGGCGCATATTCCATGTCATTGTCATGGCGCTTTTTCTCTGGGGGACGGTGCCAACTGCCCATGCTTTCACACTGGGTCGCATTCAGGTTCTCAGTGCGATGGGAGCGCCATTCCACGCCAAGATTCCCATCACCTTTCGCACCGATGAAGATCCTGGGCGTCTTAAGATCGCGCTGGGTACCCCGGATGATTATCGGGTATTGAATCTCGCCTCACCCATCGGCCTGCCGGAGATGCAGTTCGATCTAATCACCAGCGGTGCCAAGCCTGAGCTTGTCATTCGCTCCAGCGGGCCGCTCAACGCTCCAGCCTTTGATCTGCTCTTGAAGACCGGCTTGGGGCGTGGTTCCCACTTCCGGCATTTTCCAATTCTGTTGCCTCTGCCGAAAAATGCCGTCATGACACCACCAGCCAGGGTGTCCACGACTTCCACCTCACCTGCACCGGCCATCACTCTCCCCAAAAGCCACAACGCTCCCAATATCCACAGAGCACCGGTGGTTCGTCGTCCCAGCGTAGTTCAGCAACCCGATCCTACACCTATTCCAGCTCGCCGTCGTGCTGCGGCTCCCAGGAAGGCCCGTCGCATCATCACCGCCACCGGCCCCCGGACCAAACGCATGATCAAGCCCACGGCAGGCACCAACAGCTATCCCGACCATTACGGCCCGGTACGACGCGGCGATACACTCTATGACATCGCCATGCAGATCAGCCACGATAGCGGCCTGCCCTGGAACAAGGCGGCCACAGCCATCTGGAAGCGCAACCCCAACGCCTTTATGAATGGCGATATCAATCTACTCAGAATCGGTACACGCCTGGAACTTCCCCCTATGGCCGAGGTGCGCCGGATTCGCTATGCCGAAGTGCGTGCCGCTTTCAATCCGCCTACCCCGGCACCAAATCGTCACGACCATGAGGATATTACCTGGCAATCGGAGTCCGGCGAGCCCATAGAGCAGCCCCAAAAGAAGAGCCAACCCAACAACACAACACCAACCACAGCCACACCTGCGAACACCGAACCGGCAGATGAAGCATTACAGAGTGCCCAGAACGCTATGGAAGCGGTGGTGGACACCTTTCCCGCAGATCCGCCCACGGTGACCGATAGCGCTCCAAAGCGCACCAACACAGAGCCGTCAGAGTCCACCCAGAAGAGCCCAGACAAGCCCCCCACCGTCAACCCGACAGTCTCCGACGATCGGGTCAACTTCGGCATGCGCCTGGCTCCTGTGGATAACGACAACACCATCAGGGATGAGGTGGAGCGTGGAGAGGCGGGGGATCCGGTATCACTGCGTCTCAGCCAGCGTCTGGCCAGCGTCACCGAGCTTCAAAAACAGGTCACAGCACTCACTGAGCAGCTAGGGGAATCTGAAAAAGCCCAGCGCACTTCGGGCCAACAGATAAAGCGCATGAAAAAGCGCCTCGCTAAGCTGGAAGCAAAAATCAAGGAGTCCGGTGGCGGCTCGGGGGCTGGAGATGCCGTCTGGATCGCTCTGCTAACGTTGGGCGTGATGGTGATGGCACTGGCGGGCCTTTTGGCCTGGTTGGGCCACCGTCTACGTCAAAGTAATCGTCAACGTCAGGATAGCTATCAACAGGTCAGCGATGAGGGAATGGACGCCACGCCACTCTTCCCAGAGGGCAAGAGCCCGCCTGTAGCTGCCGACATCACACCACCAACCTCCCCTCTTACCTCCAGCTTTATGTCCGATGAGTCGGATAGGGATGACGATGGCGGAATGGAACCGGAAAATCTCTCTCCAACAGCTCACAAAAAGCCCCTGAATGAACCAAAGAGCACCGATGATGAGGGATTTGGTGCTTTTCTCACTTCGGCTGGTCTGGGAAACGACACTGACGCCATGGAATCGGAGCCTAACGGCGACCCGGAAACAGAGACTCAAACAGCAACCGACGACCTGGATAAGACACCAATTGAGGGAAGCCTCCCCACCGCTAACGAGGATGAGACACCCATCGATGAGCACCTCTCTACCCATGACCAGGATGAGACACCCATTGATGAGCACCTCTCTGAAGGGCCAGAGGCTGAAACTCTTTCTGCGGACCCCGCTCCAGATCTGAATCAAAACGCGGCTTTGGGTGTAACACCATCGGATAGCGAAGATAACCCGGAATTAAGCGGCCTGGAGACGGAAGAGCTAGGCATTAGTCCCATGCCTGAGACGGACCCGAGTCTAGATGAGTCTCAGCTCAACAGTGCGCTTCACGGCACGCCGGAACTTTTGGATAGTGCCCCCCCCACCGACGAGGAGAGTGCCGCCGCACTAGGGGTGGCTTCTCCAGACCCGGAGCCGGAACCCGCCAACGGTAAGGGGATCGACACCATTCAATTTGATGAGCAAAATGCCACCATACCTGAAGCGGAATCACCAGAGCCTCAAGAGAGCCCCCCTCAACTGGAGAGCATCCATTTTGAAGCGGCCTCTCCATCCGACGCCCCATCAGAAGAGACCTCACGACCAGTTATAAAAGAGACACCAACTGACGATGTTGAATCCATTCATTTTGACAAGAACGCCACCTCCACGCCCTCCTCCACTATAAATAAGGAGACCGAACCTCTGCCGGAAGCGCTGGAGACACTTCGCTTTGAAGCGTCATCCAGCCCCCAAAACTCCGAGCCTGATATTGAAGAGATCGATGATTCACATGAAGATATGGATGAGAGCGGCCTTCCCATCATGGCCCTGTCAAACAGCCCCACACCATCTCCACCGATGATGTCGACGATTCACGATGATGCCCAGGAGATCGGTGAGAATGAAGCAGAAGATAGCCTGGAGTTATTAAGCCTTTCCGGGGATGACAAGCACCATTCTGACGATTGATGGCTGCTTCGCGCTCTCTGTTGGCTCGACGGGATCCACGTGCCAAGTTGCTGGCATTTTTTCTACTTCTACCGCCCCTCATGAGTCATCCAGCGGGCTCACGATCCTGGCTGCTGGGTATATTGCTGCTGTTGGCGGCCTTGGCGGTGGCCTCACTCCACCCTCGCGACCTTATGCGTCAGTGGTTTCGGCTACGCTGGTTCATGGTCACACTGATGCTGCTCCACAGCTGTCTTACACCTGGCCGTCCACTCTGGGAAGGGGCACCAATCTGGCTCACCCATGAAGGCCTCGTAGAGGGCGTGATGCAGTGCATCCGTTTAGCAGCATTGGCGGGTCTGGCCTGGATTCTCACCCGTGTTACCAGCTCCTGGGAGCTACTCACGGCCTTTGATGCCCTGGATCGATTACTGGGCAGAATGGGCTTTTCCATTGGGCGTAGCTTGGCTCGGGTAGGCTTCACTCTGGAACGCCTACCCTTTCTCTTTCGTGAAGCCCAACAGATTCTGGAGACGCTTCAACTAAGGGTCGGCCCTCCCCCCACCCGTCACCTTTTGGCAAGAATGTTCCACCTGATCCGCACGGCTGATGCTCTATTAACGCGTCTGTTTCGTGACCTCCCCCCTCCACAGGAG
>JADFWT010000106.1 GCA_015233785.1 Magnetococcales bacterium | reverse complement strand
AGGGCGCTACGCGGCAGTCGGCCATGGAACAAGAAAATACGCCGACAGTATCGAGTGTAGGATCCAAAGGTGAACACAGACTCGTTGTCTGATGGAAGGAATGATAGGTGACTTAGGGGACGATTTGCCATGACCTCAAGACCGCTTAGCTGTCGCTATTGAAGAGAAACATGATCCTAAAATAATATCCCAATGCAAGAGATGCGGGCAGCGGAATAAGGGCACCTTCCGCGCCCACCGGAAAATGTATAAAATTAATATAAACACCGTGTATTCTACCTTAAATAAGGGTGATAAACACGACGAAAATCCATGATTCCATCACTTTATGACTTCGCCCTCTTCATTAAGTTCATCTCAACGTCGTGAATGGGGGTAGACAGGTAGGGCGTGTGTTTGCCTTTGAGCGTCACGGTCTAATGTACACGAAGTGATTGGGGTGTTGAGCGTTATGGTGTTATTCTGGATGGCTACCAATGGCGGCTTGGGACTATACTTTTGCAACAGGTGAGGTGGGTTGTGCCCACAAAGGGCGTGTGGTTGGGAGGATGGGGTCAAGGCAATGTCGGAAGAGAAGTGTGCGAAACATATGGCATTAGAGCTGCAAGGGAATAACCATGATTCCATTGGAAACCTCGAAGAATTACATGAAAAATATCGTCAGGCCGACGCGCTGAATCAAATTGATGGTGACCTTTTGGTGGCGTGGGCTGGGGTGCTCTTTCGGATGGAGCGGTGGCAAGAGTCGGTTGACATCTATCGGCGTGCCTTGGATATCCGGCCTGATGGAGCACTTTGGGCCGATCTGGGCATCGCCTTTATGCATCTTGGTCAGTTGGGGCAGGCAGAGCAGTGCTATAGGGAGGCCGTAACATGTGGAGGGGAGGTCCTGCCAAGTGTCTGGAATAATTTTGGCAATATATTGAAAGATCAAGGAAATCTATCGGAATCAATCACTTGTTATCGACAGGCATTGGCGCTCGACCCTGGGTTTTTGGAGGTGCATAGTAACTTGTTGGTTACTTTGCATTATGGAGAGATGGAGCGTCAGCAGATATTTCATGAGCATCAAGTGTGGTGGCAGAGGTGTTCTGAAAAAGAGGCGATGATGCAGCATGTGCCGCCTGCGGGAGGTGGTAACCTTGAGAAACGTCTGAGGGTTGGATTTGTCTCCGCCGATTTCAGGGTCCACTCGGTGGGGTATTTTCTTCAAAGCCTCATGGAGAATCTTGATAGAAATCATTTGGAAATCATCTGTTATGCCAATCGGCAAGGCGAGGATCACGTCACCAGGCGCTTTCAAGCGGCAGCCGATGGTTGGCGAGAGATTTCACAACTGGGTGATACGGCGGTAGCTGAGATGGTCCGTCGGGACGGTATTGATATCTTGGTAGACCTTGCTGGTCATTCTGAAGGTAACCGATTGCGACTATTTGCTTTGCGGCCTGCGCCCATTCAGGTGACCTGGATCGGTTATCCCGATACCACCGGCCTTCAGAGCATGGACTATCGACTCACCGATGATGTGGTGGACCCTCCTGGCATGGATGATGAGTTTCATTCCGAACAGTTGATACGGCTTCCGGGGGGATTTCTTTGCTATGACTACCCGAAAGAGGCTCCGGCGGTCGTGCTCCCCCCCATGATGCGCTTGGGTGTGGTCACTTTTGGTAGTTTTAATAATCTGGCCAAGATCAATGATACCACACTGGATCTCTGGGCCGAATTGCTCAACAATATTCCCAATGCACGGTTACTGTTGAAGAATCGCTCTTTGGCCTGTACGGACCTTCAGGACGCTTTTCGGAGGCGTTTTGAGGCGCGATCCATCGACCCGAAGCGCGTGACCATGCTCTCTATCGTGCCCTCTATACAAGACCATCTGAATCTTTACGGCAAAGTTGATATCGCATTGGATACCTTACCTTATAATGGTACCACCACCACCTTTGAGGCGCTCTGGATGGGCGTGCCTCTGGTGGCTCTACGTGGAGATCGTCACCTCTCTCGCGTCACGGCCAGTCTGTTGACTCATATGGGGCTTGAGGAGTGGGTGGCTGAAACGCCCGCAGCGTATTTGGAGATGAATCGTCGTTTGGCTACAGACGGTAAATTACTACGCCGCCTACGTCTCAAAATGCGCGGACGGCTGCGCTCTTCGCCGCTTTGCAATGCGGCAGCTTCCGCCGGTCATCTGGAGCGGGCTTTTCGGGAGATGTGGGCGCGTTGGTTGGCCGGGTCACAATGATTGTGGGTACTCAACCCGAGTTAAATAGAGTCCCTGAGGGGGGGCTGTAGGTCCGGCATTGCGTCGATCCAGGCTTTGAAATACCTCTTGAAACCGATCTGCAGACCAGCGCCCTTGGCCGACTTGCACCAGCGTTCCCACGACATTTCTCACCATATGGTAGAGAAAGGCGTTGGCACCCATGATCAGATGCAGCTCCTCCCCCCGCCTGAGTAACTCCAATCGCTGCACTGTACGAATCGGGTGCTTGGCCTGACATCCAGCCGCCCGAAAGGCGCTGAAATCATGGGTACCCATCAGCGTGGCCCCGGCTTGACGCATGCGCTCTGCATCCAGCGTGCGACCAGGGGTGCACCAGACGCGATCCCGATCCAACGCACTGGGAACCAGACGGCGGTCCAGCAGGCGATAGAGATATTCACGATAGGTGGCGCTGTAACGGGCATGAAAATCAGTCGAAACCCGAGTTGCAGCCAGAACCGCCACCGTGCTGGGAGAGAGGGCGTTGACGGCACGCACAATGGTCTCCGGGCTGCGTGGCTGCCAAGCATCAAAATGGGCAACCTGACCGGTGGCATGCACCCCTTTGTCGGTACGTCCGGCGCACAACAGCTCTACCGGATGGCCAAAGAGTTGGCGTAGCCCCTTCTCCAGCACCTCCTGCACGGTCAGACAGTCCTTCTGGCGCTGCCAGCCGCAGTAGGCACCACCGTCATACTCCACCGTTAACCGGTAGCGGATGGGCTCGGAGAGAGGAGGGGACATGTCGGCCCCTCTTTATTCAGCCGCGGCCTTTTTGCGGGCCTGCATTTTGGCCTTGGCAGCTGCAGCGCGCTTTTTGGCAGCCGCCATGCGGGCCGCTTTGTCATCGGCCTCTGAAGCAGGCTTATCGGCGGCAACCTTTTTAGCTGGGGCTCCCTTCTTCTTAGCGGCCATTTTAGCTTTGGCAGCTGCGGCTCGCTTTTTGGCAGCGGCCATGCGGGCCGATTTATCATCATCTCCGGACGTGGTCGTTTCGGCATCTGCCTTACTGGCTGGGGCCCCCTTCTTCTTGGCAGCCATTTTGGCCTTGGCAGCCGCAGCCCGAGCTTTTGCAGCGGCCATCTTGGAGGATTTGTCATCACCAGCTGCTGCATCACCGCCATCCGCAGCCTTTTTAGCCTTAGCAGCCGCGATGCGTTTTTTAGCGGCCGCAGCGCCACCTTTGGCTGGGGTCTTACGTGGGGCTCTTTTCTTCTTGGGTGGCTTACCTACGGCGGGACGGTAGAACTCCACCCGATCCCCCTCCACAAGAACCTGATCAGGCTTGATTAGCTTGCCGAAAATACCGATCTTGTTCTTCTCAAGATTCAGCGTCGGAAACTTGTCCATAATGCCGGAGCGCTGAACCGCCTCCTCAGCCGTTGCCCCCTCAGGGAGGTCAAACTCCAGCACTAATTGGCGTTTGGGTTCCGCATAAGCGACGGCGATTCGCATCGGTCACACCTCTTTGAATAAACCATACGGCTTTCAGCCTCTCTGAAAGCCCTTTTAAAAAAAAGAGAGTGCAGCATAGCTGCTTTATCGGTTTCCTTTCAACCATGGATACCGTAATTTGTTAATCAGAACACCACAGAGAGGCATCCGCCCTACTGTGAGCGGCTATGCATTTCAGACCCAGAGAATGTTTCAGGAAACAAGGACACGCCAGAGATCATGAAAATCTTCGCCGTCTATAACATCAAGGGAGGCGTGGGAAAAACCACCACCTCCGTCAATCTCTCCTGTCTCTCCGCGGCTGATGGTTCGCGTACCCTGTTGTGGGATCTCGATCCGCAAGGCGGGGCCAGTTACTATATGTGCGTCAAAACCAAGATCAAGGGTGGTTCCGAGCAACTCCTGAAGCGACGCTTCAAGGTGACCGATGCCGTCAAGATGACCGGTTATCCCAACCTGGATTTGCTGCCGTCAGATCTCTCCAATCGGCGCATGGACTTCATCATGCACAACAAGAAGAAGCCGTTGGAGGTTCTGGAGAAGCAGATCAAGCCGCTTCGAAAACAGTATGATCACCTGTTTCTCGACTGTCCGCCGGATCTCTCCATGGTGGCGGAAAATGTCTTCAACATTGCCGACGTGCTGCTGGTGCCGCTGATTCCCACCACGCTGTCGCTCAGGGCTTATAACAAGCTGGTACGCTTTCTGGTCAAAAATCGCACCAATAAGCGTCTGAAGGTTCTGCCGTTTTTCAATCAGGTTAATCTCACCAAGCCAATCCATCGGGTCGTGACACGCAACGTGCGTGAAAAGCACCCCATCTTCCTGGCCGATCCCATTATAGACTCCAACATCATTGAGGCGATGGGTATCAAGCGGGCGCCTATTTTCAACTACGCCAATGACAGCGAAGAGGCAGAGTCGTTCCGCTCCCTGTGGCGGGAGATCAAGGAGCGTACCCACCAGGAGAAGTAGTCTCTGCCTGACAGAGCGCTTCACCTGAACCAAATCCCCAAGCCCCCCAATGACTTTTTGCACCCGTCTTGATGGATGGATGCTGGTTAATGGGGGGTTTTTCTTTCCTTCGATACATTCATAAAGGGTATTATCAGTTTTATTATTGCCAAAAATATTATAAAATATATAATATGACGTTTAAGATATTTATATGTGTTGATATGCAACATCTATAATTTATGGAGAGCTAGTCATGACAATCGAAATGAAACATTTAACTCTTGAGCACTTCCAGAAGGCCATCAATGAAACCTTCTCCCTGACTGCTAACATTGGCGAAGAGACCAAGACGTTGGCCTTTACGCTGGAAGAGGTGACCGAAAGGCAGAAATGCGAAGGGGCCCCATGCATCCGCCAGCCGTTCTCCCTGCTGTTTTTGGGACCGGATGGCGTCTATATCCCCCAGGGTATGTATGCTATTGAACACGAAGCCGTCGGCACACAGGAGGTTTTTCTGGTTCCCGTTGGACAGAGAGGCCAACCCCTCAATGCCCAACATCTGGCTTCCGATGCTCCGGTGGAGTACGAAGCCATTTTCAACTAGTCTTCAACACCACCGCCTCACATCTCATTGGGGTCTGGCCATACCAAATGTGTGTGCTGGGCTCTCATGAGGGTGTGCCAAAAGCGGGTGTGCCCAACTGCCGAGTCTAGGATAATGGGGCTTATGCGTTTGATGTGCCGTGTGGTACCCATTCCATTTGGTGATAGACTCCTGTTTCATCTGTTTTGGCAAAACCAAGACGCAAATAGAGCTGCATGGCGGGATTGTTTGACTCCACGTGGATGCTGACCTTTGTCCCCTGATCCTGCCCCTCCTTCAGAATCTGTTGCAATATAGCCTTGCCATAGCCCCGATTGCGCATGTCAGGCAGAAGCGCGATGTCTATGATGCGGATCTCTCGGCGACCTCGGCTTATATAGAGCCTTCCGATGGGGGTTCTGTCCAGTTCGAGAATGTCAAATCTTGGGTTGGCATATCCGGCCTTCATATAGGCTTGATGCTGCGTCCTGAACTGATTGTTCAGGAATGCATTTTTCTCTTCATCGCTCCATTGCGTCAGAGCAAGCTCTTCCCATCGTGTGCTGGCATATCTCCGGTAGAGGAGCGGTAGATCATCCGGATCTCTAAAGGGGCGTGACTTGATGCCTGAAGGGTAGTTTTGTATTGAATCACTCATGTATAGCTTGACCACAATAACTATAATAGTTGTTGTTCTCTATCAGAAATCCATCGCCCCCAAAGATCAGAGGCGATGGATATCAAGAGACATACCATTATTTTTGAAAATGTATGTAGATGATCTATGATCTTTGAGGCCATATGCCGTCTAGGCACATGATAAATGGGATGCAGGTAGATGGTTGAACATTGTAGATGGGTTCAGCATTTCCTGTGGCACCTACCGCATCTGGGCTCATCTGTTGCATGCTCTGCCCGTCGTTATAGATCATTCTGGGGCGTCTGGCCTCTTTAACTTTTGGATCATAGCCTTTGGCCAAAAGCTCAGAGTTGCTGCCTTTATCCTTGGTAGCATCTTGATTTAAGGCGCGGACCTGATGCGTGTGAGGGGGGAGATTCTCCTTAATGAGCGTAACATGCGCATAGCCTCCCAACTCACCCTGGATACGGAGTGAAAGACCAACTCCCCGTCCTGCGTGCACAGGTGTACGTCCTTGTAAATTGGGTACCCCCATGGTTGTACGGCCATCTCCTCCATAGGTTGTGCCGATCACGGCGTATAGCACCGAATTTTGATCGATGCGAAGTAGTTGCCCATCGCAATATGCCCAGTTTCTCGGAGCGTAGTTATTGGTGATCATCCGGATTTCACCAAAAAAAGGATCGGACATGGTGAGATCTCCTTCTGTATTAGTGCCGTGGTGGGTAGATGCCTTCGAGGGCGATAATAAAAGTAATGACCGTGTAGGGCATCATGTTGTAGAACGGTTGTTGTGATCCAGATGAGTCAAGGAGCGTGGTATCGTCCAGTGCTACCATCGTGCCGTTTTCCGCGTACACATCGTAGTCAAGATCGGTGGAAGTTCCCCATACCTTGTTCAATGGGTCAACGCCACCGCCGCTTGAGGTGCTGACCTTCAGAGCGTGCGAGTGGGCCGGCATGGTGTTCGTTGTGAGGGTCGAAGTCTCGACACCGCCCATCTGTCCTAGAAAGAGTCGAGGAAGTCCTGGGCCGGTTCCTAAGTGTGCTGGAGCCCGACCACGCATATCCGGAAGTCCAAACGTTGTGACGCCATTTCCTCCGTATGTAGAACCGATCAGAGAGAAAAGTTGTTCATGTTGGGATGTTGGAATCAGTTGTCCGTTGCATTCAGCCCAATCAACAGGGGCATATGATCCGCCAAACATGCGTATTTCACCAACAAATGGGTCTGCCATGATGGCATCCTCCTGCAAAATTTTTAGGTGTGTATGTTTAAGGGTGCTGGTCTGTCTCTAACTTCTCTCCGGCCATAATCCAATGGTTGCCATACAGAAACGAACGGTGAGAATGGGCTGGTAATTGCTGATGGAGCTTGTGCTGGATCCGGTGTTCCCAACGGCATCATTTCTCAGCTCCACCAGGTTTTCGGCATTTCCGAAAAAGCCTGGGGCGGTGGAAGTGCGTGAAGTTTGAACTGGACCACAGACTGCCTGACCGGTTGGATCAAGTTCGGAACAGGCGGCACTGGAAGCTTGTAG
>JADFWT010000105.1 GCA_015233785.1 Magnetococcales bacterium | reverse complement strand
TCAGCAGACCAAGGCACTGCTTAACCCAGCCAGCCTCAAGGCGTTTCTGGATGAGCAACTGCGGGCGCTCGGCACCGCCGCCTGTCCACCCTATCACTTGGCAGTAGTGATCGGTGGCACCTCCCCGGAACTCACCCTCAAGACAGTAAAACTCGCCTCGGCCCACTATCTGGATTCGCTACCGGAGCACGGTAGCGAGAGTGGCCAAGCCTTCCGAGATCGGGGACTGGAGGCGGAAATTCTGGCGATGACCCAAACCTTTGGAACCGGTGCCCAGTTCGGCGGCAAATACTTTGCCCACGATGTGCGGGTGATTCGCCTGCCGCGTCATGGTGCCTCCTGCCCGGTGGGTATTGGTGTCTCCTGCTCGGCGGATCGAAATATCCTGGCAAAAATCAATAAAGACGGCATCTGGCTGGAGAAGCTGGAGCAGGATCCGGCCCGTTTTCTGCCGGATGTGGATAGCGGCGATGACACCTCGGAAGCGGTGCATATCGACCTTAACCGTCCCATGGCCGAAATTCGCGCAGCACTGTCAGAACATCCCATCAAAACCCGCATCATGCTCAACGGTCCCATCGTGGTGGCACGGGATATTGCCCACGCCAAGTTACTGGAACGCCTGGAGAACGGCGAGCCCATGCCGGATTATTTCAAGAACCATATCGTCTACTACGCAGGCCCGGCCAAAACCCCAGACGGCTACGCATCGGGCTCTTTCGGCCCCACCACCGCCGGGCGTATGGATAGCTATGTGGATCGCTTCCAGAAGGCGGGCGGCTCCATGGTGATGCTGGCCAAAGGCAATCGCAGCAAGCAGGTGACCGATGCCTGTAACGACAACGGCGGCTTCTATCTGGGATCTATCGGCGGCGCCGCGGCACGCCTGGCCCAGGACAGCATTCGAAAAGTGGAGGTGATCGACTACCCGGAACTGGGTATGGAGGCCGTTCACCGTATTGAAGTGGAGGATTTCCCCGCCTTTATCATTGTGGACGACAAGGGCAATGACTTTTTCGCGACATGAGCCCCATAGATCCACCAACCCTGACTGGTCTGTCAGAATGATGGGCCAGTCAGAATGGTGTTGGTAACGTTATTTTCCCATATTAATCCGGCGTGCTGATAGAACCGGGCTGGCAGGTTACTTGCGGACTCGCCAGACAATCTCAATGACGCTGACTACATTGTTGTACTTGCGCTCCGCCTCCAGCATGCCGTGATGGTCCAGCTCGCCTCGGGATACCATGGTCAGCCACGGATCATCCAATGCATACTTGAAGCTCTCCACCTCGAAATCAACCCCAATCTGAAGTGCCAGGGGGGTGTTGGGTATCCCCATACGCACCCACTCTTCATTGCGTGCACGCGAGAAAAGCGCCAATCCATCCGGAGTGATGGGACGTACATGGGTGGGGTCATTGATGTAGTTGTCGTGACGGGGATGCGGCACATTGATGCCTATGGCCGCATCGGGCTTGCAGATACGGTACAGCTCTTGAATGATGGCAAAATAGCGATCCGTCGTGGCACCAAGATGCTCCATGACGTGGCTCATGACCACCTCGGAAACGCTGCTATCCTCCCAGGGCCAAGGGGTCTTCTCCAGATTCCAGGTAACATCCGGGTCGCCGTACATGTCTACATTGATGAACCCCGGCAGCCGCTGGTCACCACAGCCGAGGTTCAACTTAATGTCATCAGAATCGCGCTCAGCCATTAAGGTCAACCGTCAGCTGTGATCTTGGCAATCAGCTCCGGCAGGACCGTGGTGGCCTGATCGTTATCCACCTGACAGGTGCCGGCATTGGCATGTCCGCCGCCGCCGTACTTAAGCGCCAACTCGCCAATGTGGGTGTTGGAGCTGCGATTGAGAATCGACTTGCCGATGGCAAATACCGTGTTCTGCTTCTTGAAGCCCCACAAAACATGAATGGATATGTTGGTATCCGGGAACAGCGCGTAGATCATGAAACGGTTGCCAGACCAGATGGTCTCCTCTTCCCGCAGATCCAAAACCACCAGATTTTTGTGCACCGTGGTGCATTTCTTGAGCTGCTCAATAAATTTCTGCTCGTGGTCGAAGTAGATCTCCACCCGCTCCTTGACATCCGGCAGCTCCAGAATCTCTTCGATACTCATATCCTTGCAGTGATCGATGAGCTGCATCATCAGCTCATAGTTCGAGATGCGGAAGGTGCGGAAACGCCCCAGACCAGTGCGGGAGTCCATCAGAAAATTCATCAGCACCCAATTGGTAGGCTTCAGAATCTCATCCCGGTTGAACTGGGCCGCATCCCCTTTATCGACCGCTTCCATCATCTCCTGAGAGATGCGCGGCATCTTTTCAGCACCGCCGTAATAGTCATACACTACGCGAGCCGCAGACGGGGCGCTGGGGTCGATAATGTGATTCTCCGGGGCCTTGCCGCCACGACGCTTAATCTCACTGGAGTGGTGATCAAACGCCACATGCACCCCCTCCACATAGGGGAGGTTGGTGGTGATATCGTTGCCTGTAATGTCGATCTTGCCATCCTGCATATCCTTGGGATGGACAAATTTAATGTCCTCAATCAGATCCAGATCCTTGAGAATCACTGCGCAGACCAGACCATCAAAATCACTACGTGTCACCAACCGAAATTTCTGCTTTTCCATGACCAGCCAACTCCTCACGAGAAATAAGGTGCGGATCCTGAGAATCCCCTTACTAAAATCTATCGAATGACGTGGGCAACGTCCAGTTTATCAGGAAAAAAAATAATTTACTGAAATGGTGCCCAGATCGTGCCACAGATCGACACAGTGCAGCCTCAACCACGCCGCTGAATCCACCAACAGGTGTGAATATTCCCCCGCCTTCCAAAATCGGGCGGAATCGATGCCCGACTGCGATCTTCCAACTCAAAATCCCGACTCAACTGCTCCTCATCCAGACGAAACTTGCGAAAGTTACAAGAGAAAATCAGCAACCCATCCGGCACCAACAGCGACGCGGCACTCCGAATCAACGCCACATGATCTCGGCTGATATCCAGCTCGCGGTTCATTTTACGGGAGTTGGAAAAGGTGGGCGGATCCAGAAGAATCAAACCATAACGACGCTTCTCTCGCTTCATCCAGCCCAACACATCGTCCCGAACATAGCGATGATGGGGCTGATCAAAGCCGTTCTGCTGCATATTGGCCCGCGCCCACTCCAGATAGGTGTTGGAAAGATCCACCGTCGTGGTCGAAGCCGCCACACCATCGGCCGCATACACCGTGGCCGAACCCGTGTAGCCAAACAGATTGAGAAAATCACGCCCCGCCGCCCACTCACGTACCCAACCACGCACCAAACGGTGGTCCAGAAACAGACCGCTATCCAGATAATCCGTGAGATTGATCCGAAAACGAAGTCCACCCTCCTCCACCTCTTGAAAAGCACCAGAGTCTTGAATCTTCTCATACTGCTGCCCGCCACGCCCCCTTCGACGCACCTTGAGACGCAAACGATCTCGCCCCAACCCCAACGCCTCAGGAATTACATGCACCGCCTCCTGAAGCCGTTTACGCGCCAGCAGAGGATCAATACTCGAAGGGGCCTGATACTCCTGTACATGAACCCAATCACCATATAGATCCACCGCCACCGCATACTCCGGCAGATCCGCATCATAGACCCGAAAGCAACTCACCTGCTCCCGTTTGGCCCAGCGTCGCAGATGTTTCAGATTCTTTCGCAACCGGTTGGCCAACATCTCGCCCCCCGTGCCGGAAACGGTGCTGCCACCAGTCAGATCGATGGGCGGTAGATCGACACGCGGTACATCATCGGCCTCCTCACGTGAGGACTCCGTCGCTGCCGATCGCTGCTTCTTCCAAACTTCTCGCCCACGCACATCCCGACCGGAGGCATCGGCCCCCCGTGCATCCCGGCTCGTGACGGCATCACGGCTCTTTGCCGTCGGTTTCTTCTCCCGACGACGCGGACCCGGCTCATCGCCAACCAACCACAGATGACACGCTATCCGACCATTAAAAAGATCATAAGAGCGACCATTCTCTGCATTGAAACGACTCTCGCCCTTGGGCAGAATCAAACCACCCCGCCAGCCGCCGAGCTTCTTAGCCAAAAGTGACGTAAACCAGCGATGCAACGCCGAAGCCGACAACTCCTGCTCCAATCGCTCCCCATAAGGGGGATTCGAAAGCAGCAATCCAGCAGGCTCCTCCGGCACCACCGTCATCCCCTCCTTAAAACGCAGATCTCCCCGTATCACCTTTACCACGCCATCCAGACCGCAGCGCTTAAGGTTGGCCTCCGTCGCGCGTACCGCCGTGGGATCCAGATCAATGCCGATAATCGACGGCAGCGTCGTGCGCCCCTTCTCCCAACGGCTACGAGCCTCATCAACCAGCCCATCCCAGAGCCGGGAATCGTGGCCTCGCCAACCGTGCAGGCCAAATCGATTGCGAAGTAATCCGGGAGCATGGTCCCCAGCGATCCAGGCCGCTTCAATCAGCAGCGTTCCCGAGCCACACATGGGATCCAAAAACGGTCCCCCATTGGGACCGATACGATCCCAGCCCGCCAACAGAAGAAGTCCAGCACCCAGCGTCTCCTTGAGAGGGGCCATCACCCCCTCCTGCCGATACCCGCGACGATGCTGACTATCCCCGGAGAGATCCACCGCCACCTGGGCCTGACGACCACTTAGATGGACATTAATACGCAGATCCGGGTTGTGCCGATCCACCGAAGGGCGCTTGCCGGTCAGATCTCGAAGACGATCCACCACGGCATCCTTCACCTTCTGAGCGCCAAAATTACCGTGACGAATCTCATCATTGGCACCGATAAAATCCACTGCCAGCGTCGAGCCAGGATAGAGATGTTGCTCCCAAGGAATCTGCTTGACGTTGCGGTAGAGCTGATCCGCTGTGGCAGCTCCCAACTGACCCAACGACAGCAATACACGGTTGGCCACCCGTGACCAGAGAACCGACCGATAGCCCGCCTCCAAACCGCCGCTGAATGAAACACCCCCGCGACTGCGACGAGGATCCTTGGCCCCAATGCGGCGCAGCTCCCGTTGCAGTACAGGCTCCAGACCCCGTGATGTGGTGGCAAAAAAATGCATCGATCTCACTTGTCCATAACGACTAAATAAAGGTATCACTGAAAAAAAGGGCCACCCCGACACAGTGCAGGAATGGCCCTCTCTATTCAACACAATGTAATGACGAATGCTCGGGAATCAGCGAACCACCATCACAGTATTCACCGCATGCTGTATGACATTCATGGCCGTGTTACCCATGAAGAAACGCTTCAAGCTCTGCTTGCTGCGACCAGAAAGCACAATCACCGAGTGATTCTTGCCCTCTGTACAGATCTCCTCTACCGGATTGCCGATGATACGCTTTACCGCCTTGGGCGTGATGCCCAGCTTGGCCAGCTCCGCTTCAGCTTCTTTCAAGGCCAAATCGGACGCCTCACCGCCAGCTTCATCTCGGGCTACTGAGAAAAGCGTCACTGGACATTGGCAACGACTGGCAATCTGGGCATCGTTCCTCACCATCTCCAGCGCTTCGGGCGAACCGTCCACGCACAACAGATGACCACGACCCTGCTCCATCTCCCGTGTCACAATCACCGAACACGGAGCGTGCAGCGCCACTTTAAGAGCCACAGGCGCAATCCCCATCAGAGGAAAAACCGCTCGATTTTTCTGATTATAGCTACCCAGAAGAATCAACTGATGCTGACCCTGCTCCTGCTGATCAAGTATGCCGGACTCAATGTCCGAAGCAATGCGCAGACGCAGACGAATCAGCTTGCCTGCATCGTTGACATACTCAATCATATGGTCGCCCAACGGGTCACCAAGCACCTCTTTATGTACGGTGCGCGGCTCCCAGTCCGCTTCCATATGCCCTTCTTCAATGAGGATCTCTCGCCCCTTGCGAAGGTAGCGTATGCCCGGAAGATCCAATCCCCATTCGAGAATATTCTCCCGTGCTACCCGCACCTGAAGCCCGCCGGAATTAAGCCCCTGATCCATACGGCGTACATAAAGCAGCGTAATATCTGCATCTACTCCCTGCCCAAGTCGGGCAGCATAGCGAAGGGAGCTGTACGACTCTTCCGAGCCGTCAATGGCCACAAGGATGCGAAAACGTTTTGCTTCGTTTTCTTCCTGTTCGTTCATGGAAACCATCTCCCTTAAATGCCGATCAACGGCCAGTAGGTGGCGGCAAAGATCATCATCAGAATGGTGGACATCAGCACCATCTTCCAACCAACCACCAGAAAGTCTTTAGTCTTGAGATAGCCAGAGGCGTAAACAATGGTGCACGCCGGAGTACCCACCACCGTCAGATAGGCAAACGCCGATGAGATCGAGGTGATAAAGCCAATCACCAACGGGCTCTCCTTGGCTGCCTCGGCAAGATTCAACACGATGGGCCCAAGCACCGCCACGGCAGCTCCGTTACTCATAGTGTTGGTAACGCCGGTCGTCAAAAGCGACACCGACAGCCAAAGTCCGGCACCCTGGTCGGCACCAATAGGCGTCAGCATGGCCAGGAAACTCTCCGCCACCCATTGGGCCGCGCCGGTCTCCTTCATCTGCACACCCAGGGAGATGGCCGCTGCATAGAGCAATACCACGCCCCAGTTAACACCGCTGTTGAGATCCTCCCACTTGACCAAACCGGCCACTAGAAACGCCGCAGCACCAAGAATCGCCACTGTACCCATGCCGATAGAGCCGGAAAAAAACACCCACCCCATCAAAACCATAAAAAAGAGCGTCATTGCTACCCAGTCCGACGCTTGAAGCGGACCCTGGGTCTCCACCTGTTTCTCAAGCTTGGCCACCGCAGGCGATAGATCGCTATGCTCTGAGCGGAAGGTCATGAATAGAATCAGTGTCACAAAGGGGAGCTGAAGCAGAAACATCGGGTAGGCATAGAGCATCCACTTGAGATAGTCGATCTCAATGCCCTGGAACTGCTGCCAATAGCCGATCATGATGGCATTTCGAGCACCGCCGGATGGGGTGCCAATACCCGCCACCGAACAGCCGTAGGCAATCGAAAACAGTAGAATGGCCGCCAGATTCCGAGTCCCCTTGGTATCGTCTTCGGCAGTCAGGGTGATCAGCGTCAACCCCACCGGAAGCATCATGGCCGCCACCGTATGCTCGCCGATAAACGATGCCATAATGCCCGATGTGACGGTAATGCCAAAAGCGACGCGTACCGTCTTGGCACCAGTCACACGGATAATCAACAAAGCGATGCGTTTATCCAGCTTCTGCTTCACCACTGCCACCGCCAGCATCAACGATCCCATAATGAAAAACACAGAGTCGTTCATCAGGCTTCGGGCCACCGTGGACGAAGAGATCCCCATCAACAGAACCTGGCCGACAATAATGAGCAACGCCACCGTCGGTAAAGGCACCGGCTCGCTGACTTTTAGTATCGTTGCCACCACCG
>JADFWT010000104.1 GCA_015233785.1 Magnetococcales bacterium | reverse complement strand
GAGATTCTCGACTTTCTCGGCCCCTTTCCCCTGGAGGTACGCATTCTGCCCAGTGTGGAGAATCTCGCCTCCGGAAAAGTGACGGTAGATGCCATCCGCCGGGTGCAGATTGAGGACCTGTTGGGGCGGGAGTCGGTGCCGCCGGTGGAGAAATTATTGGGTGCCGACATCACTGGAAAATCGGTGGTGGTAACCGGTGCCGGCGGCTCCATCGGCTCAGAGCTGGCCCGACAAATCTTGTCGCTGAAGCCCCGCTGCCTGGTGCTCTATGAGCGTTCCGAGTTTGCCCTCTACGACATTGAAAAGGAGCTGCGCAGCCTGGATAGTGAAAACAGCGACTGCATCATTCCGCTCATCGGCTCGGTGAAGGATCGCCACCGCATGGAGAAGGTGTTTCGCCACTTCCAGGTGGAAACAGTCTATCATGCAGCGGCCTACAAACATGTTCCCCTGGTAGAGCTGAACCCGGTGGAAGGGGTGGTCAACAACGTCTTCGGCACGCTGGAGGCGGCCCAGGCGGCCCAAGCCAGCGGGGTCTCCACCTTTGTGCTGATCTCTACCGACAAGGCAGTGCGCCCCACCAGCATCATGGGCGTGAGCAAACGACTGGCTGAACTGTGTCTCCAGGCGCTAGCCCAGGAGCCCAACGGCACCCGCTTTGTGATGGTTCGCTTTGGCAACGTGCTTGGCTCATCCGGGTCGGTGGTGCCGCTGTTTCGCGAGCAGATTAAACAAGGCGGCCCCATCACCGTCACCCATACCGAAGTGACCCGTTACTTCATGACCATCCGTGAGGCGTCGCAACTGGTGATTCAGGCGGGCGCTATGGGCAAGGGTGGCGATGTCTTTGTGCTGGATATGGGCGAACCGGTAAAAATCTACGATCTGGCCCGTCGCATGATCGATCTGAGCGGTCTCACCGTTCGAGAAAAGAGCCAACCGGATGGCGATATTGAGATTCAGGTAGTGGGTCTGCGTCCCGGCGAAAAGCTCTTCGAAGAGCTGCTGATCGGCGACAACGTGTCCGGTACCCGTCATCCACGCATCATGCGGGCCCAGGAGGATCTGATTCCCTGGCCAAAACTGCGCCTGATTCTTGATGACCTGCAAGAAGCGTGTGATCGCTTTGACAGCATCCGGGTGCGGAAAATCCTCAAGGAGACCGCGCCGGAATTTCGCCATCGCAGCGGCAATCAGGATTCGCTGTTAACTGCCAAGCCACCTTCACGAAAGCGATCATAGAAGGAACAGAACCTATGAAAACAACAAGAACAACCCTATTTGCCCTGCTCACTCTACTCTATGCCGCGCCGCTGTTGGCAGATGATTATCAATCGGTGGTGCCCCTGATCACCAAGGCCCGGAAGAACATCGTCAAGGAGCCCATTGTCTATCCCAACGGACAGGCTGAAGTCACCTCGCTGATCGTCACCATGAATCCCGGCGAAACCACCGGCTGGCATGCCCATGGCGTTCCCACCTACGGCTATATTCTGGAAGGAGAGTTGGCGGTGGATTACGAGCATGTCGGCATGAAGATCTACAAAGAGGGAACCGGCTTTATGGAGGCGATGCAGGTGCTTCATAACGGCCACAACGACGGCAAAAAGCCGGTACGGATTCTGGTGGTGTTTATGGGGGCCGAAGGGGTGGGGAATGTGGCGAAATAACGGGTCAAGACGCCCCTAAACTACGCCCGCCAAGGCCCGAAACACCTCCGAACCACAGCTCTCTTCCGGTTCCACCACCGCTACGGGCACCGCTTGGGTCGCCACCAGAAAACGCCCCAGCCACAAAAACAGATCCTCACGATGCAGATCCATATAGAGGCTCTTCAAAGCGGCTTCAATGGTGCCGGCATCAATGCGGTCGGCACGTGAGAGAATCAACGCTTTGGTATAGGGGCGGTCAAACTCCGGGTGGCCCTGGATGCCGAGAAAACGCCCATCCACCGTGTAAATGGCATTGGGACAGTGATCGCTACTACCGAGCAGATTGGCACCCTTGGGGAGCTGCACTACCTGATCCTGATGACTGTAGAGAAGATTGTATTTGGATCGGAACGGCGTCATCCACTTCCGCGCTCCAGAGAGACGCACCTCATGGATACCGATGCCCCAACCACTCTTGGCCCGGTCCACCTTGCCCCCCAACGCCTCGGCAA
Organism: Magnetococcales bacterium; assembly: GCA_015233785.1. Taxonomy (GTDB): domain Bacteria; phylum Pseudomonadota; class Magnetococcia; order Magnetococcales; family JADFWT01; genus JADFWT01. The sequence goes on along the minus strand of JADFWT010000104.1, from coordinate 5,342 downwards.
TGAGCTGATGCCCAAAGCAGATACCCACCATCCGCCCGCCCGCCTCATACAGATCACGCACAAACTGCTTGAGCGGTGCAATCCAAGGCAGATCATCATAGACCGAATCGGCGGATCCACAGCAGATCCAGGCATCGCACTCGGCAGGATCGGTGGGCATCTCCCCATCACGCACCTCATAGCAGTGCAGCTCGACCGCCGGTAAAAAGAGACGAAACATCTCGGTATACATCTCCAGATATTCGCCGTACTCGTCCCGCAGCGCCTCGGGCGTAAACCCAACTCTCAGATAGCCGATCTTCATAAAATGGCCCCCAAACCGTCCATAACTCTCCCCTGCATATCAATCATAACAGTCCAGGGAAGGACCACTCAACAACCAACTTCCAACCCCTTATAACGACGACAACGCTTCACCTCAAACACCCTTTGGGCGTAGAATATTATGAGAAAATCAACGGATTAATACACACAATCACCAACTCTGACCGACCAACCGGAGCACCCCGTTTCATGTCCAATGCCATGCCGCTGCTGAAAACCAGGCGATTCCTACCGCTGTTCATGACCCAATTGCTGGGCGCGCTGAACGATAATCTATTCAAAAATGCCCTGGTCATGCTGATCACTTACCGGCTGGCGATGCAGCTCCATCTGGATGCCCGGCTGATGGTAACCGCCGCAGCGGGAATCTTCATTGTGCCGTTTCTACTCTTCAGCGCCACGGCCGGCCAGATGGCCGACCGACTGGAGAAAGCACGCATGGTGAAATGGGTCAAAAGCGCCGAGGTGCTGGTGATGGGACTGGGGGGACTGGGCTTCATTCTGGAGGATCCCTGGCTGTTGATGGCGGTACTGTTTCTGATGGGCACCCAGTCGGCCTTCTTCGGGCCCCTAAAATACGCCATTCTGCCGGACCACCTGGACGAAAAGGAGCTGATCGCCGGTAACGCCCTGGTTGAGGCCGGGACGTTTCTGGCCATTCTTATCGGCACGCTGGCCGGGGGCCTGCTGATTCTCGGGGCCTCCGGGCCGATGATTGTCACCGCCTCGGTGATGGTTCTGGCGCTGCTGGGATGGTTCTGCTCGCTCTTTATCCCTCGGGCCTCCATCGCTGACCAAGACCTTATAATCCGTCTTAACTTTGTGGCGGAAACCTATGAACTCATGAAGCTATCCACCCGCAATCCGGACCTGAGAACCGCCATCATCGGCATCTCCTGGTTCTGGTTTGTCGGCGCGGTATTTCTGGCCCAGTTCCCTACCCTTTCCAAGGAAGTGATCGGCGGCGACGAAGAGGTGGTGACGCTGTTTCTCACCACCTTCTCCATCGGCATCGGTATCGGCTCCATGCTCTGCTCCAAGCTGCTCAAGGGCACCATCAGCACACGCTATGCCCCCATCGGCGCGCTGGGTTTAACGCTCTTTCCACTGGATCTCTACCTGACGACAAAAGGTCTTCCCGCCCCCTCGGACTCCATGATGAGTGCCGCGCAGTTTATCGCCATCCCGGCCAACCAGCGTATTCTGCTGGACCTGCTGATGCTATCGGTGGCGGGCGGCCTCTACATTGTGCCGTTCTATACCATACTCCAGAGCCGTAGCGATCCGGCCAACCGCTCTCGGGTGATTGCCGGAAACAACATCTTCAACGCCCTGTTCATGGTGGCCTCGACGCTCTTCTCCATGGCGCTTCTCTCCTTAGAGGTCTCCATTCCCGGTCTACTGCTTTCGGTGGGCATCCTCAATCTCGCCATGATGGTGGTGCTGTTCCTTCCACCTCGTGGTCGCCGCATCAAAGGACTTACCAAATGGCTTCTGGAACTGTTCTATCGAGTGGAGGTTCGGGGGCTGGAGAACCACACCAAGCTTGGCGAACGAGCGGTGATCATCGCCAACCACTCATCACTACTGGATGGGATTCTACTGGCGGTATTTCTGCCCCGTGAGCCGGTGTTTGCCATCGATACCCGCATGACCCAAACCTGGTGGGTGAAGCCGTTTATCCGCCTGATCAAGTTTTTCCCCATGGATCCCACCAGCCCGCTCTCCATTCGCGGCCTTACCCGCCATGTACAGACCGGCCAGCACTGCGTCATCTTCCCGGAAGGACGACTCACATCCACCGGCGCGCTGATGAAAATCTACGAAGGCCCCGGCGTGGTGGCGGATCGCTCCGACTCGATGATTCTTCCCGTCCGTATGGATGGCCCCCAATACACCCCCTTCGCCACCCGCCTGAAAGGGGTCGTTCGCCAGCGCTGGCGTACTAAAATCACCCTCACCATGTTGCCGCCCGAAACCCTTGACCTGCCAGAAAGCCTTAAGGGTCGCCGCCGCCGAGCCAAAATCGGCTTGAAGCTCTACGACAAGCTTACCGAAGCGATGTTCCGGGGCGGCGACAGCCATCGGACCCTGTTTCAAGCACTGCTGGAGGCACGCCACATCCACGGCGGCAACCGCGTGGTGTTGGAAGACGCCTTACGCGGAACACTCACCTATGACCGCCTCATCGCCGGATCACTGGCCCTGGCCGCCAAGCTGCACCGCCGCACCGAACCGGGAGAGCATGTCGGTGTGCTACTCCCCAACGTCAACGGCTTTCCAGCACTCTTTTTCGGGCTTCAATCCATCGGACGGATTCCAGCACTCCTGAACCACACAGCGGGCCTGAAAAACCTTCGCTCCGCCTGCACCACAGCCACCCTGAAAACCATCATCACCTCCCGCCGCTTTATCGAATTGGGCGGCCTGGAGGAGGTGGCCAGCGGCCTTGCCGAATCGGTCGATCTCCTCTATCTGGAAGATCTGCGCCCGGAGATCACCACGCTGGATCGACTGCGAGCGCTGTGGCGGGCTAAACGCATGAAACACCCCCCTTCGGAGTCGGCCGGCGACCCTGAAAATCCAGCGGTGATTCTCTTCACATCCGGCTCCGAAGGCGCGCCCAAGGGGGTGGTGTTGAGCCATGTCAATCTGGTGGGCAACTGCGTGCAACTCAGTGCCCGTATCGACTACAACCCGACGGATATTCTCTTCAACGCCCTGCCCCTGTTCCACGCGTTTGGGCTGACGGGAGGACTACTGCTGCCGCTTCTGAATGGCATCCGGGTGTTTCTCTACCCCTCGCCGCTCCACTACCGAATTGTGCCGGAGATGGTCTACGACAGCGGTGCCACCATTCTGCTCGGCACCGACACCTTCCTGGCCGGTTATGGCCGTGTGGCCCACCCGTATGACTTCCACACCCTGCGTTACGCCTTCGCCGGGGCCGAAAAGGTGAAGCAGAGCACCCGCAACAAGTGGTTCGAGCTGTTCGGGGTACGAATTCTGGAGGGGTATGGTGCCACAGAGACCGCACCGGTACTCTCCATGAATACGCCGATGCACAACCAATCCGGCTCGGTGGGGCGTCTGCTGCCCGGCATCGAATACCGCCTGGAGCCGGTCCCCGGAATTGATCAAGGGGGGCGTCTTCACGTTTCCGGCCCCAATATCATGAAGGGCTATCTGCGCGCGGATCGACCCGGCGTTCTGGAGCCTTTGGAGGATGGCTGGTACGACACCGGCGATCTGGTGACAGTGGACGAGAATGGCTATGTGACGATCCAAGGCCGCGCCAAGCGTTTCGCCAAAATCGCCGGAGAGATGGTCTCCCTCACCTCGGTAGAGGAGTTTGTCTCTGGCATTTGGCCGGATCATCCCCACGCGGTGATCTCCATTCCCGACCCTCGAAAGGGCGAGCAACTGGTACTGGTCACCGAGCGGCCCGATTCGAAGCGGCGGGCGTTGCAACAAGCCGCCAAGGGGGCCGGACTCACAGAACTGATGGTGCCCCGCACGGTGCTCTGCGTGAAAGCGGTTCCGGTATTGGGGACTGGAAAGACCAACTATGGGGGCGTTCAAGATCTTGTGGCGGAGCATTTCTCTCCGTAGTACTGAGAGGCAAAATCATGCATACTCTCCGTGTTCTGCATCGATCACTTAGCATGGAGGATGAGGAATGTTTATCAATGGGCGCACACATTGGATTTTGGGCTGGGTAGTTTTTGCCGGCACAGCCGCAGCTTCCCAACCCGCCTGGAGCGAGCCCTCCTCCACCCCCAGTGAGATCCAACTGCTACGCCAGGAGATCAAAACCCTGCGCGAACACTCGGCCCTACTGGAACAGCGCCTCAATGCCCTAACGGTTAAGCAGCAGAACATCGAGGCCCAAACCCAAGCCACCGGGCGCCAGAAGGCCACTCAGATTGAATCCATTCAACACACCGCACAGAGCGCCCCACCCAAAGCTGCCCCCGAGGCGCCATCCGACAACGACCAAAAAAGCCTGAAGGAAAAGGTCGAAGCGATCAATCTCCACGGTGCGGCGCTCTTCGGCTACAGCTACCGCCCCCATAAAGGCAAGAGCCACCGAGACCGTCTTGGCTCTGCGGGGGGTAGTCAGTTCCGTGTCGGTTTCGACAGCCAAGTCAATGATATCCTCTTCGATGTCCAGTATCGCTTCTACTCCTTTGGCGATATGTTTCATCACGCTACGATGGGCTATCGATTCGACCCCACCTGGCGTCTGGATGGCGGCGTGGTTCAGGTGCCGTTCGGCAAGCTTCCCTACGCCTCACGGGACTACTGGTGGGGCCTGCCCTTTTTTGTCGGGCTGGAGGATGACCACGATGCAGGCTTGGTGCTGAGTGGCGATTTTGAAGATTGGAAGCTGAAGCTGGGGTTTTTCAAGAACGAAGAGTACGGCAGTGCCACCCGCACCGCCCGCTACGGTATCGATATCATTCAAAGCAGCACCGCCAGCCAGACCAATATGGAGAACAACCAGTTCAACCTTCACCTGACGAGGGATCTCCAATGGGGTTCCGACACCAAGGTGGAGCTGGGCGGTTCGGCCCAGTGGGGGCAACTCTACAATGAATCCACCCTTCGAAACGGCCATCACTGGGCCGGCGCACTTCACATGTCGGCAGATCGTGGCCCTATCAATCTCACCCTGGAGGGGATCCGCTACGAGTACCACCCCGAGAATCCCGCCAGCATCACCAACAAGTCCATCATGATGGGCGGCATGGGAGGCTCCTACATGGTGGCCTCGGAGGGGTGGCTGGGGGATATCAATCTGAGCTACACCAAGCCTATGGAAAAATGGGGCCCCCTCAAAGAGATCACCTTCTACGATCACTACTCAATCCTAAAGAAGGATCCCGACGGCTGGCACGACTCCCACATCAACGCCTTGGGCATGATGTTCAACGCCAAGCCGATCTATGTGTACATGGATTACACGGTGGGTAAAAACACCATCTGGATCGGCGACTCCGGCAAGGAGCCGAGCC
>JADFWT010000103.1 GCA_015233785.1 Magnetococcales bacterium | reverse complement strand
TCTGCCTGGATCACCTTCAGGCGTCGGAGAATTTATCCCTACCGCAACCGGATGGACGATTGCGGATTGGTGTGGTCTGGTCGGGCAATCCCGAACAGCAGAATGATCACAATCGCTCCATGGGTATCGAGCCGCTGGAGGTTTTGTTCGATAGCGGATTGTCGTTGCATGTGATCAGCCTGCAATATGGCAGTACGGTTGAGGCGCTGGCTCCCCAGAGTGAATCATTGAAGGCGCTGGATGAAACCTGGATCAAACAGGTGCGGGACTATGCCGATACCGCCTCTCTGTTACGCCAGATGGATCGGGTCATCACGGTGGACACTTCGGTGGCGCATCTGGCCGGTGCTCTCGGTATTGAGTGCTGGGTGTTGTTGACCTACATTCCCGACTGGCGCTATGGCCTGGAGGGGGAGGTGACGCCGTGGTATCCAACCATGCGCCTGTTTCGTCAGGCATCGCCGGGGGATTGGGCCGGGGTGATGCAACGGGTGGTTGCAGCACTGGGGGTTGATCAGGGTAAGACTTCCTGAAGGCGTCGAAAAAAGTGCCGCCCCTTCTCCTCTTCTGACGGTTCGCCGTTGATGGCCAGTGTATCGAGATAACGAAAGAACCCCTCTTTGACACAGCGTCCGATCAGAAGCGTGAAATCGTCATGGTTGTCTTGGGAGTGGGACTGTTCCAGGGCGTCATAATAGGCGTTGCGTTCGCGGGGGTTGGCGGAGATGATGGTGATGGGAAAGCCATTTTGCATCAGGATCAGATTCATGATGAGACGTGCGCAGCGTCCATTGCCGTCGATGAAGGGGTGGATGGTGACCAATCGCAGGTGCATCGCACTGGCCAGCTCGACCGGGTGCCATTGTGATTTGGCTTTGGTCGATTTGGTCTTGGTGTAGAACGAAAAATAGTCCTCCATCAGCTCAGGAACTTTGAGATGATTGGGGCAGATATGGATACTACCGGCGATGTGGACGTTCATGCGTCGATAGAAACCCGCGTTCTCCCGGTCGATGCCGTTGAGGATAATGGCATGGATCTCTAGCAAGATGCGTTCGGTGAGCGGCTCTTTTTGTTTGACCAGGCGCTGTAGAAAACCGATGGCCTGATGATGATTCGTCGCTTCCAGATGATCTTTGAGGGGTTTGCCGCCGATGGTCAAACCGTGATCAAGCACCTGTCGGGTTTCTGAGAGGGTCAGGCTGTTGCCTTCGATGCGGTTGGACTCATAGGTGTATTTGACCGTCAAAGCCTCGAGCAGATTTTCAACCTGTTGAGGATGAAAGGGGCGAAAGCTGTCGAGGCACTGTTTCAGGTCATCTAGTTGCGCCAGGAGCACGGCTCTCTCGGATGTGTCGGGATAGAGCTGTTGCAATAGGCTCTGCAAGGGGTTTGGCTCGTTCGTCTGGCGCAGATGTTGGTTGAGTTTTTCTCTCAGGGCTGTCAGCTCTTCTTTCAACAACACCCGCTCGACACTCACCCCAAGCCCCGCGCTAACCAGGGACCGACAACACGCGACACCCCCAGCGGCAACCGCTTCCAGAGACGAATAAATAGCTGATATTTAGGATTCAACGGATTGATCTCCGGCATCTCCTGTGCCCGAACCAGATAGGAATCATAGGCCAAGGGCTCTGGCTCAAAACCAAAATAACGCTTGAAATCATACGAACCGGTGCCGCGTTTTGAGCGGCCAAAATCAAACGTATGTGCCCCGCGCTCGGCGGCCCGATTCATCAAATGCCAATACATGAAGGCATACGCCCCCACCCGCCGTGCCGAAAAGAGCGCACCGCCATAATAGGGCAGCACCTGATCGCGAAAATAAAAACTCAACACCGCACTCACCGGCTCCCCCTCACGACTAATTACCAGCGGCTCACAAGCACTACCAAACACCTCCTGCAACCGATAAAAATAACGACGTGAAAAGACCGGCGTCCCCAGATTACGGACACTCTCCGAATAGAGGTCATAACAGCGACCGGGATCGTCATCCACCTCCCCCTGAAGGCCATTTTTGATGCCGCGCCGCACCTCGGCTCGCTGCTTGCGCGGAATCGCCTTTAAGTTGAGATCAGGATCGGCATCGATCCCCTTGCAAAAGGAGTAGTAGAGATCCTTGCGTATCCAATCAGAGCGCAGGGGCTCGTCGGAATGCTGGGACTCGTCGGAACGATCCGTTCTGTTGCGCAGCTCCAGATAGTCAACCCCCATCGCCTCCGCCAGGGAGACCGCTTTCTCCTCCAGCAGGGTTCGCGCTGCGTCGTTCTCGGTCGCCACTCCGCCATAGACGCAAAACGGTGTCGAGATCAGCGCATCACCAAACAGCAATGTCTTCTGCCGTACCAGCGGTAACACCCCCTGAATCGCACCATGATCATCCTCGACATAGATATAGTGCCCGCGCTGCGAAAAGCTCGACTCAATGACGCTCTTCCAACCCGCTTTGTGAAAAAATGTTGCCTCGGCACACTGCTCCACAAAGGCATCCCAACGCGCCGCATCCTCAATGCTCTCCAGAGTGCGCAGACGCAGCCCGACACCATCCAACCTTGTCATGACCTCTCCCTCTCTCCCAGCTCAACGGCAAATACCCGATCCATTCGATCCCAATGAAAATCGTGCAGCAGAGCCCGCAGGCGACTCTCCATGCGTTTTAGATTGAGATAGTGTCGAAAACGGGTCTTGAAAGGTAGACCCTTCTGTCTTGGCTGCCCCGGATCCAGCTCCCAGGGGTGAAAATAGAACACCGCCGCTCGCCCGCGATCATCGTTCTCGCCGCTCTCGCAATTAAGCCGTCGCAGCAACTGGCGGGACAACCGGTAGGGAAACAGTCGGAAATAACCGCCACCACCACAGGGGATACGCCGTCCGGCAATCAAAACCGTGGAGATGGGAATCTCCAGGAGAAGATCATCAGCCGCAGGAGTCGCTAGGAGAAGATCACCAGACGAGGCGGGGATCGGAGTGATGTCGTTATCATTCTGATAGGGGGAATTGGACGGAAGAGTCTGGTCAGACTGGGGAATCTGGTCGGATAAAAGGGGCTGGCCGGGTTGGCAGTGGAAGGGAAAACGTGGTGCGTCGGGAATACCATAGTGATCGTGGCGAATCGGATAGATGCTGGAGCTGTAGCGATAACCGGCTCGCCGCAACTGATCCAACGCCCAGAGATTACCCGCACCAATCGAATAACTGGTGGCTCGATACCCTTTCACCGCCACACCAGCGACCTCTTCCAACAGCCCTTTGGTGCGAACCACATCCTCATAAAACTGCGGCGGCGCCTGATCGGTCGCCCGTCGATGGTCATAACCGTGGCTGGCCAGCTCATGACCATCGGTAACAATGCGCCGCACCAAAGCTGGAAAACGCTCCGCCACCCAACCCAGCGTAAAAAAGGTCGCCTTCACTCCGGCTTCGTCAAATAGATCCAGAATGCGCGTCGTATTGGCTTCCACCCGCCACGGCAAGCTCTCCCACCGCTGTCGGGGAATGTGCGACTCAAAGGCCGAAACCTGAAAATAGTCCTCTACATCCACGCTCATGGCGTTGATGATGCCCGCCACGTTAAGCCGATCCAAAATGGGTGCGTAACACAGCGGCAATGCGCTCGGCGGCCCGACCATCCCACAGCTCAGGGATGCGTCCGCTTTTGCCTCCACCGCCCAGGATCGCCGTCGCTTCGCGTCGAATCGCCTCGGGATCGGAACCGACGATGGTGTTGGTCCCCTCGGTAACGGTGATCGGACGCTCGGTATTTTCACGCATGGTGATGCAAGCAACTCCTAGAGAGGTCGTCTCCTCCTGAATGCCACCGGAGTCGGTCAACACCAACGTCGCCTTGGACATCAACCCCAACATCTCCAGATAACCCAACGGCGGCAGAGCGATCAAACGCTGACCCGTCTTGCTCAACAGCGCTGCCAATCCGCTCTCACGGCTGCTGTTGTCACGGCCATCGCCAAAGATTCGCGCCCGCGTGCGCGGATGCACCGGAAACAGCAGCGGAATCTCCGCGCTGATCTCGCCCAGACAGCGCAACAGCCGCTCCAACACCTCTGGATCATCAACATTGGATGGACGGTGCATGGTGACCAGACCATAGCCCCCAGCCGTCAACGAAGCCGCATCATCCGACGACGGCAGTGCTTTGGCCAGCACCTCTTGCGGCGTCGGTGCCTGGGGCAGCAGTCGATGCAGGGTATCGATCATCACATTACCGACAAAATGGACTCGCTGCCGAGCGATTCCCTCCGCGTGCAGATTATCCGCCGCATGGCGTTCCGTGGTGAAGAGAAAATCGGAGATCTGGTCGGTCAAGACCCGATTGATCTCCTCCGGCATGGCCCGATCATAGCTGCGCAATCCCGCTTCGACATGAATCACCGCCACCCCCTTCTTCGCCGCTACCAGAGCACAGGCAATGGTGGAATTAACATCTCCCACCACCAGGATCGCTCGCGGTCGGTGCTCATCGACCACCTTTTCAAAACGGGTCATGATCGCCGCCGTCTGCTGTGCATGGCTGCCGGAACCGACACCGAGATTATCATCGGGCCGAGGCATTCCCAATTGTCGGAAGAAAGCGTCGTTCATCTGCTCATCATAGTGCTGTCCCGTATGCACCAGACGAACGGCTAGCCCACAGGCCGGATCGGTCAACGCCGGTAAAATTGCCGCCATCTTCATAAAGTTGGGACGGGCACCGACAACGCATAATATTGGCGATATATGATTCACAATTTCTCCCCCATAATCCCAAAAAGAAAACCGCCCACAGGCGGTTTTTCTTACACAATATGTTTACACAAACAAACCCCAACGGGTTATAGATCAAAAAGTCTCTTCCACCATGACTTTTTCTTCCCTTTACCACCGCCGCCACCATAGCTGCCATAGCCACCATAACTACCGTAGCCACCATAACCACCATAGCCGCCATAACCACCATAACCACCATAACCACCATAACCACCATAGCCATAGTAGTAATAGCCCCCTTTGGATGGTGATTTGGCCTTGTTGAGAACCAGGCCGACAATATCCAGATTATCCAGATGATAGAGCGCATCCTTCACAGCAAACTGCGGCGTATGTTCCGCCTCCACCACCATGACGATCTGCCCCATATTACGCGCCAGTTCCCGTGCCTCGGTGGTCACCAACAACGGCGGCGAGTCAAACACCACCAGACGATCCGGGCCGCTGTTGACCAGATCTTTCAACAACAGGCGCATATTTTCACTGGCCAGCAGTTCCGTGGCCTGATGGTGCCGCCGCCCAGACGGAAACAGCATCAGCTTGGGAACATTGGTTCGAATCAAAACATCGTTGAAATGTTTCACCTTGCCCATCAGATAGTCGATCAACCCTACCTTGGCCTTAAAACCGAGAATTCGACTCACCGACGGTTTGGCCACATCGCCATCCACCAACACCACCGTGTGATCCATCTCCGCTGCCAGACTGATCGCCAGATTGATCGCCGTAAAGGTCTTCCCCTCCTTGGGAAAGGCGCTGGTCACCATGATCATGCGCGGATTGCCTCCCGGCTCCTCGGATTCAGCACTCTCCACATTGTGGGCGTTGAGAAGCAGAGGCCGTTTGATCACCCGATACTCCTCCGCCATATGGCTGCGGCCCATGTTCGGCGTCAAAATTCCCTTCTGCTTCATTCGCTCAAAATCAAGCACCACCTTTTTGCGGATCATAACATCATCCGCTGGCGTTGCTCGACTACGCACACGCTTGACGATACCCTCTCGACGACCCGCTAAACGCCCTTCCTCTGAATACTCCATAGCCCCTTCCGCAACCGTCCAACTACATCAGATGAGAAAACATCATGAAACCGCCGTAAATACCAAGCAATAGAAATAAAGAGAGGAAAAATAGTAGATTGGAAGATTGCCAAGCACTGCGCTTTTTATCCTCATCCAGCATGGAGACCGTTCCCAACACCGGTAATCCCAACTCCTTTTTCAATGCCGCCGGACTATCAAAGACCGAGCGCACCACCGATAAAAACAGCGACAGAGCTGCACCAGCCAACAGTCCACCCATCAGCACCACCGACAAAAACAGCGGACGATTGGGTCCAAAAGGTACTGTCGGCAAACGCGGCTGCTCCATCACCTTGAAACGCACATCCTTGCTCAGACCTTCGGCCACTTCACTCTTGAATACGGTGTCTGTCCGGCGCTTCATTAGCTCCATTAAACGACTCTTGGTCATGCTGTACTGACTCTCCATGGAGATCAATTCCACCTCGACGGTGGGAATCTCCCCCTCCAGCTTTCGCAATGAACTCAACTTCCCTTCCAGGGTCTGCACCTCTTCACGCAGCTGCAGAAGATCAACATCCAGCTTTGAAACAGCCACACTGGCCAGCCGATAGGCGGGATCGACGCCACCCTCATCCCAGCGCGACGGATCGTTGCGCACCGCCTGCACCTCCTGCAAACGTTCCACCATCGCCTTTTTCTGATTAGTGATTCGCGTCTGCAGAGCGATCACATCCGGGTGACCCTCCGGGAACAGAGGCATCATCTGGCCACCCTTGAGATAGTGCTGGCTCTGCAACGCCAGCAACTGCTTGTTGAGCCGTCCGATCACCTGAACAATATCCTTTACCGGCGTAATATTATCCTCCAGGGAGAGCCGCTGTTTTTGCGCTTCGTTACGCCGCAGCTCCAGGTTTCGCAACTTGGTATTGGCCTCATCAAGCTCCTCGGTCACCGTCCGCAGGTGATCATAATACCCATCCCGACCCTTTGGCAGAGAAAACCGGTTTTTGCTTTTGAAATCCCGCAGCTCCCGCTCTTGATCGGTAACCTTGGCCTCATACTCCTTGATCTGCTGCTCCAGAAACTTTTCCGCCGTACGCGCCTTGCTGTTGCTCATCTGGTCGATGCTGCCCTGCATCAAAATATTCAGCAACACCCGCACCACCTGCACGGTCAAAGCCGGTTCATTGGAACGGTGCGAGATAAGATAGATGTTGTTGCGTGTCGGACGTAGCGTCAACTGCGCCCGCAACCGCTGAATTACCTCTTCCAGATCGTTCTGATTCTTCACCCGCAGAGCCAGGTCGGTCTCCTGTACCACCCGGATCAGATTGGCACGGTTCAGCAGGGAGTTCAGAATGCGCCGCGCCTCCGCAGTCACATCAATCTCCGCCCTCAGATCATTTCCCAGAAAAACTTCAATGTCCCGCTGCGGATCCTCAATCAATATCCGTCCCTGCGCCTTATACTGATCGTCCATCAGGGAGACGGCTCCCCAACCAGCCAGACAGATAAACCATGACATCATCACCATATGCCAGCGATGACGCCACATTCCCCGCAGGTAGGAGTAGGCGACAAACAGTAGATCGCGTATTTCAAATTCTTGCATGTTCGCCGCTAACCTTCATGAAAACCTGCACAAAAAGGGGAACGCTTCCGAAAAAGCCCCCTACCACTATGTTTTCCCTGAATAATCACGTCCAACCGCTTGCTTGCTACTATTGACCGCGCAACGTGTCGGTGCGGTCGCGCCCTTGCCGAAGAGTATCACTTCCACCGAGTGAATCAAGACCAAAATATCGAAAAACAGGCTATGATTCTT
>JADFWT010000102.1 GCA_015233785.1 Magnetococcales bacterium | reverse complement strand
CGTAAACCAGCTGATGCGTATCGTTACGTAGAATCACATCACCCCTTCGGCAAGCTGACTATCCTCCCGAAGCCGGGCAGGGATGGCCAAGTGCGACCAAAAAGGGGCTGACACAGAACTTTACAGATAAAAATCAATCATATTGGCATGGTTGGGTGCTGACGGCATTCAAATGAGAATGTGATTCGTTTGTGAGGCTGAAGTTTTGCAAAAGGCTCTTGATATAATTAACAATCTCAGACTCATATTGCCACTTCCCCCAACAAGTTCAAGATCTCTTTTTTGACCTGCTTCAGCTCCGCGTCAATCAACTCAAGATTAATGTTTTGCACCCATCCTTACCTGTGGGGTTACGCCATGGGGATCGATGGATGATTCGGGCCGTATTATGATGCGGATGTGCTGTCATGCTTCCAGACGGTGGGGCCGTCCGGGGAGGCCGGGGGACGGTCGCGGTCGCGCCATAGGAATCGGGCCAGGGGTGCGATAACCAGGATGGTTTGCAGGATGGCGGAAACCAGGCTGATGGGGAGGCCGGTTTCGCTCTCTTTGGGACCCAGAAAAGCCATGGCGAGATTGCTGTCGGCGGCATCGGCAATCCAGGGGAAAAAGCCATGGGCCATGAGGAGATAGACGGTGGCCAAGGCGATGGGGTACTTGTTGGCGGGGTGGAGGCCCAGGAAGAGCATCACCATCATGTCGCGCAGGGCGAAAAAAAAGAGGGCGATCATGAGGGCATTTTTGCCTTGCAGGGTGTAGTAGCCCAAGGTGAGGCCATCCATGCTGAGGCCGTGGCCCACGGCTTTGACCAGCAACATCAGGTTGAGAAACAGGGCGGCCATCAAGAGAGTCAAGACCCACGCGGGAATGTCGCTGAGGGTGCGCTGCCCCCGGCCTGTGCGCCACTGTTGGATCATGCGGCGATAGACCATCAGGTCGTGGGACTCTACAAAGACCAGATAGTGGGCCAACCCCAGGCAAAGAAAGTAGCTGACCATCAATGGGGTAAAGGCGGTGATCCATACCCCCTGTTGCGAGTCCTCGGTCTCCCAGAAAAACCCACCGATCAAAAAACAGACCAAGAGCAGAAACAGAGGCCAGAAAACCGGGCGGATGGGTTCCTGAAGCAGGCGTTTGAATGCCCGTTGCAGACCAAAAAACATCCACTGGCACAACACCAACCCCCAAAGCAGAACAAACGGCTCCATCTGGAAATCGCGGCCATACCATGTGATCAGCCACTCGGGGGGTTTGGACACCAGGTCGACACCGTTATAGAAAAAATAGCGGTCCGATAGCTCCTCATACCCCTCCCCCACCAATATGGCCAATTGGCTCACGCCCGCGAACACCACCGCAATGACGGCAAATGAGGAGGCCTTGCTGTGGTGGTGGTTACCGATCATGAAAAGGCCCAGTAACAGAGCAAAGCCGTGGCTGAGCAACCCCGCCATGATCAAACCGGCCACCATGAAAAAATAGACCGAAAACGGCATCCCCGGGTTGGCCTGATAGAGAGCCACCACCATGATGATCAACAGCAGTCCGCCCATATACCACGCATAGAGGGTACTGCCAAACAGCTTACCCCAGGCCAAATTGCCCGGAGAGATGGCCGACAGACGCATCCAGTCCCAGGTGGATTGGCGAATGTCCCTCAACACCGCCCCTCTTGCCTGATAAGCACCAAAAAACATGGTGATCAGGACAAAACCCACCACGGCAGAAAGATAGGTGTCGGTCCAATATTTGGGAAACTCCTCTTCGACAAAAATCAGAACCATCACCAATCCAAACAGCACCGGCGGCAGGATCAGGCGGGTGGGGTTGATCTGAGTCCAGACCTGGCGCTTCAACTCGGCGTTGCGAATCATGATGCCACCCTCTCCAAGCCTTCACCCTTTGGAATCTGTTGCAGAAAGAGGGTTTGGAAATCCTGTTTGCGCTCATACAGAGCACTGATGGCATGCCCCTGCCCCACCACCTGGGTCAACAGCGCCGCCCGGGCCGCCTCATCTCCGTGGAACTGGAAGGTGATGTCACGCCCACCTTCCTGAGGAGACACTGCCGAAACATGGGGCATGCTCTCCAGAAACGGCAGCAACCTGGGGGATGCCTCCAGGGGGGTGATGACCAGGGTGGGCGCACCTTGAAGGGCCTCGGCGCTGACCTCGGTGAAATAGATGGTTTCGGCATCCCGCAGATGGAGCATATGGGTGGAGTAGGCTTCCAGCTCCGTTAAAATATGGGAGGAGACCAGCAGGGTCATCCCCTCCTCCTGAAGAGCCAGAAGCAGGGTGGCCAGTTCCGAACGCGCCAGAGGATCGAGACCCGAGGCGGGCTCGTCCAGAATCAACAGCTTGGGTTGATGCACGATGGCCTGGGCGATACCCAGACGCTGACGCAATCCCCGGGAGAGCTGTTGGGCCTTTTTGTTAAGATGGTCTTCCAACTGAACCCGCCCCGCCACCTGCCTGATGGCTGCGGCCACGTCGTCATGGACCGTGGGACGGGTCAACATGGTCACTTCCAGGCATTGGGCGACGGTCAAATCATCATAGAGACCAAAAAAATCGGAGAGATATCCGATCTGTTCATGGACCTGACGGGAGGCGTCCTGGGTGTTGAAACCGTTGATATGCACCTCACCGGCATGGGGCATGCTCAAACCGGCGAGACAGCGCAACAAGGTGGTCTTGCCGACGCCATTGACACCCACAAGAGCGGAGATGCTCCCCTGGGGAACGGTGAAAGAGAGTCCATCCAGGACCCGATGGCCCGGATAGTCGAAAACCAGATTTTCCACCATAATCATGGATGACATGAAAAAGGGTCCACTCTCATTGCCAAAATAAAAAAAAATTCTATACCAACTTGTGAATCCAGCGATTCAGCTCCTGAAGGTCCACCGGCTTGGTGAGAACCCCCTGCATCCCATGCTCCAGACACTGCTGAAGGGTCTCGTTGACCACATCGGCGGTGATGGCCAGGATAGGCACTTGGGCCAACCCCGGATCCTCCAACCGGCGAATACGCTGTGTCGCCTCCAGCCCGTTGAGACCGGGCATGCGCAGATCCATCAGGATGAGGTCGAAATGCTCTTCGGAAGCCCGATCAATCGCCTCCAGACCCGTTGCAACCACCGTGACTTTGTGCCCCGCCTCCTCCAAAAATCCCTGAAACACATTCTGGCTGATGAAATCATCCTCCACCAGCAAAATTGAACACGGCCTCACCGCCTCCTGAGTCTCCATCTCACAGGCGGGATCATTGATGCCAGTGGGCGTCAGAGGGATCTGAAAGCGGAACTCACTCCCCTGCCCCACCTGACTGTTGACCGAAATCCGCCCCCCCAACATGGTCACCAGATGTTGGGAGATGGCCAACCCCAATCCGGTCCCATCAAACGACCGGGAGAGGGAGTTGTCCACTTGGGTGAAGGCACTGAACAACGTCTCCAACTTGGATTCGGGAATACCGATACCCGTATCCTGAACCCGAAAGTCCACCTCAACCCGCCCCTCCGTCCGCATGCCCTCCACCGACAAAGCCACCTCGCCCTCTTGGGTGAACTTCACCCCATTACTCACCAGATTGGTCAACGCCTGACGCAGCTTGGCACCATCACCTCGATACCATTCGCATAGAGCGGGGTCCCAGTGCGCCACAACATGAATCCCCTTGGGCCGGGCCACTCCGCGGGAGGTTGCCACCACCTCCCATACCAGATTTTTCAGGGAGAAATCCTCCTCCACCATCACCATCTTGCCGGATTCGATCTTGGAAAAATCGAGGATATCGCTGATCACCGACCGCAGATGAACACTGGAGATACGCATCAACTCCAGCTTGTGACGGCTTCTCTTCGGAAAACTCTCCTCCTCTAACTGCTGGAGAATACCAATAATACCGTTGAGAGGGGTTCGGATCTCGTGGCTCATGGCGGCGAGAAAACGGCTTTTGGCCAAGTTGGCCTTCTCCGCCTCATCCAGGCTTTGGCGCAGCTTCTCCTCCATGGCGCGCCGTTCGGTCACATCGGTACAGACACCGATCCAGCGGTGGGGCTTTTCCGATAGACTCAGCAAGGGCATTCCGCTGTCCGACCAGATTCGATATTGCCCGTCCTGGCGGCGAATACGGTATTCGACCTGAATCGCTTCCGCCGACGTGCGGTGATGCTCCACCGCCTCCATCAACCGGGGATGGTCATCGGGATGGATCAGGTCCAGCCACGCCGTAATGTCATGGGAGATCTCCCCCGGTTCAAATCCCAGAAGCGTGTCGATATCCCCATACCATTGCAGTGCATCCGTGGTCACATCCCACTCATAGATCAGATCATAGGAGACCTTGCCCGCCATACGAAAACGCGCTTCGCTCTTGCGGAGCTTCTGCTCCACGGCCTCGCGTTCGGCAATCTCCTGTTTGAGATCGTTGGTGCGGAGGTTGACCTGACGCCGCAGGGTTCGGGCATAGAGAATACTGGCGCTCAACAACAGAAACAGACCCACCCCGGTAAAAACCGGATAGAGCCACGGAGGCACCACCTCCACGTTGACGTTCCAGATCCACTTTTTGATGATCCGCTCCACCTCCCCATGAGGAATCTGCGCGACACCGTTTTCCAAGATTTTGAGCAGGTCACCACGGCCCTCCTGAACCCCGGCACGCAGATGGTGGGTGTAGAGGGTATCCATCACCTGGTACTGATCCGGAGAGCCCAACGAGTGCAGATAGTACATGGCGGTGGGATAGTCGGTGATGAACGCCAACACCTCACCGGAGAAACCCGCCTCAATGACCGCCTTGCTGTTGGGATAGATGCGAATGTTGACTTCAGGATGGTGGGTCTTCATGAACTCCTGGGAAAACCCGCCCCCCACCACCCCCACAGGGATGTTGCCCAGCTCTTTGAGATTGGATGCTTTGAGCTTGTGGGAGATAAACAGTTGCCCCGGGACCGGCAGGGGAAGCTGCTCACTGAAATCCATGAAAACGTCCCGCTCCTCGGAGAAGTAGAGCCCAGCGTGGAAATCCGCCTGCCCCTGCCGCACCAGATCGATGGAACGTCCCCAGTTGACCAGCTTGAAGATGACCTCCAGCCCATTCTCCCGCCCGAACGCGCGCCAGAAGTCCACCAACAACCCCTTGGGCTGCTGATCTTCATCCAGATAGGAAAAAGGCGGCCACGCCTTGGAACAGGCGATCACCAGGGGCTTCGGTGCCGTACGCCCCATGGCAGGGATCAGGATCCCCGCCATCAGGCAGAACAACACACACCAATGAGCAACCTTTGCGGAAATCGCTTTCACTCAGCTTGTCCCAATGCCACCACTGTTCCCCTTTTAGGTAAGCCGATAATCCACTTACCCCTCTGAACGATACCCACAGAGTACTTCCTTGGTGGATGGAAATGTAGAAAAAACCAGCCATTGATCCAAGCTGTTGCATCTGGATCCCTGGATGAAACATAGTTACCGGGTAACCTCTCCTGCCCAACACACCCCGCAGGAGCGACTCAACACCCCTCAAGGAGACCAGGCATGGGCACAAGGACATTGGGCTTCATCGTTGGATTGTTCAGCGTGATCTCATCCGCTTGGTCCCAACCCGAAACAGCGCCCCCTTTGGCAACACTATTGGAAGAGGCGGGGGTTTCCGGCTGTATCGTGCTCCACAACCTCCAGACCCAACATACCACGGTCTCCTCCCCCAGCACCTGCCAAGAGAGAAGCATCCCCGCTTCCACCTTCAAGATCACCAATCTTCTGATTGCACTGGAAACAGAAAAGGTCCAAGAGGACGCCGTGTTCCCATGGGATGGAACCCAACACAGCTTCAAAGCCTGGAACCAGGATCTGAACCTGGCCGACGCCATGAAGGTTTCCGCCGTCCCCGTGTTTCAACGCATCGCCAAACGGATTGGCCTGGACACCATGGAAGCCTGGGTCTCACGTCTCGGCTATGGAAACCAAAAGATCGGAACCCAGGTGGATCGTTTCTGGCTGGATGGTCCCCTCTCCATCTCGCCGGTGGAACAGGCCGGATTCATGGAGCGGGTCTCCACCGGTCAACTGCCGGTTTCAAAGAGATCCTTCCAAGCCCTGAAACGCCTCATGCCCCAGGAGGATTTCAACGGTGGGGTGCTCTACGGAAAGACTGGATGGGGTACCGGTGCCACACCGCCAGTGGGATGGTATGTGGGATGGTTTGAAAAAGATGAGACGCTCACCACCTTCGCGGTCCGAATCAACATGCCCTCTCTGAAACAGGCTCCGTTACGCATCTCCCTGGCCAAAGCAGCCTTGGAACAACGCCTCCCTATGCCCCAACATAAACCTCTTCCCAACGGATCGGAATAATCTGCCCACGGGATCCACTCCCCAGATCCTTGAGGCTTTCGTCGTAATCGAAATCCCCGTTGCCGCTGTTGACGATGGTCCAACCCCGAACTGAGCCCCGGTATTGATGATTTCCCACCAGGTCCACCGTGCCAAACGGAGCGTAGAGCACCCCCGAAAACCCAAAGTTGCCACCCACATCGAATGCCCCATTTCCCGAAGCGTAGATGCGCAGATTGGCGGGCGCTCCAGTATTCACAATCGCATTGCCCCTCAGAGACAGATCCCCGGTTAAATAAACGGTCAGCGTAGCCCCACCCACAAGGTTGAGTTGGGCGTTACCGTGGGTTTTAAAAAGACCACCACTGTCCACAAACACCACATGCTCCCCGGGACCATGCAGAGTCAGGCTGCTGTTACCCTGTAGTTTGAATTCGCTGTAGTGGTGAACGCTGGGGGTAGCCCAAACCACATCATTGTTGCCGCTTAGACTGAAGGATGCCGGACTACCGGCAGGCCGATTGGTGTTGACCAAACCCGCAACGTCCAAGGGGTCACAATCATCCACGGTGGTGGTAGAAGCCTGATAGGACAGAGCCACACCCCCATCCACCCCGGAGAGCCCCCCGAAAGTGATGGCATCAGTGGCGTGAATATCCCCGTAAACCCGTACAATACCGTTGAGATCCACAGGACTGGTGGGACCAGTGGTGCTGGCATCGCCGTAGACCTCGACGTTACCGATCAGTTCCAACAGGGCATTGGCGTTCAGGGTCTTGATATTGCCATTGCCCAGATTCATGGCACCGGTGGTGGCATTGTAGCTGTCGATCTCTACATTGCCGTTGAAGCGCAACCCCTGGCAACCGATGATCGCCGCATCATAGGGGCTGGAGTTGATGCAATTCACCTCCTCCCGAACCGTCCGAACCGACTCCGCCGCAG
Organism: Magnetococcales bacterium; assembly: GCA_015233785.1. Lineage (GTDB taxonomy): Bacteria > Pseudomonadota > Magnetococcia > Magnetococcales > JADFWT01 > JADFWT01. The sequence goes on along the minus strand of JADFWT010000102.1, from coordinate 347 downwards.
ACCCCTGGGAGGTCACCAGAAAACGGCTCTGACCCAGGTGGGCCAAAGTCAATACATAACTCTCCCCTGTGGAAACATCCCCTTGAACAGTCTGAGGAATCGCATCAGGATCACACACCGCATGCGCCAGATGATAGCGCCCCACCTCCAATCCTGACTCCGCCACATAAAAAGCACGGGCACCGGCAACCACCTCCCGTCCAGCCAGCATCTCCACACCCATGATACGGGCCGCCGTGGCGGCAAGAACACCCGCCACCACAATCAGGCCCAGAGTCATCAGCAAGATGGAGCCTCCCTCTCTCTCGGGGTGAATCACAGACCATACCTCCGGGTTGACTTGATGT
>JADFWT010000101.1 GCA_015233785.1 Magnetococcales bacterium | reverse complement strand
CATTTCGAGAACCTGTGTACGGAAAATGTGTGCCCAACTGCGTTCCAACGCCTTCTGATGTTTTTCCGGCATCCAAAGGTGCGCCTCAAACAAGCTCATCTGTGGGTCCATCGGTCGGAACATTGTGCTATATCCATTTGATATCACTGTTTAATAGATATCAAATTATACCATAAACGCTCCTTTCTAGCACACTTTTGAGTCACTCAGTGAGCGACTTTTTGCGGGAGACTCATGTATACGCCCTCTCTCCACACGCTCCCTTATTAACTAAATACTGACTGAACAAGCCAACATCTCATGCGAGATTACCTGTCTGTCATTGTTTCCATCATTCTCGGCTTGGCGATTTCTCTGGGGATTCATCACCAGGTTAGCCAGGATGAAACCTTGCATGCCCGGTCGGATCTATTTCGGGCCGCTCAACCTTATGCTGCCTCTATCCAGAGGGCGATTCAGGCCCATCTATCCAGCCTCAATACCGCCACAGAAATCTTATCCGAGACCATACAACAGAAACCAGATCTCTCCTCTGGAGAACAATTTGCCGCCACTTTTAAAGCCATTGACCGCCACAGACCGACATCACAAAAATCGGCCACCGTGCAGTGGATCATCCCCAACGACAATGGCCAACCCCCTTTTCAAGTGATGGAATGGTCTCAAGGAGCCCTCGTACCCCCTCATCACACAGAAACTTCCCTCTCCCCTTCTGATATCCAACGACTAGCACAGCGACAGCATCCCAGTCTCACGCATCTGCCCCGCTCCAAAACCACTTCCAGGTCGCGGGATCTAATGGAGCTGATTGTGCCAATCAGCACGACAGATGCTGGAAATCCAGACACTACTCTTCAGGGAGTCGCCCGCTCTCTATTCCACATTGAAACACTGGTAGAAGCGGAAATCGGAGGCGTATTTCCAACGCCTTCCGGACTGGATATTCACATCTATATGGCTCCAAACCAAAAAGCCCAGGCAAGCCAGCTACTCTATTTTCACCCTTCACGCCTCAACCCGTCGCCGACCCTCCCAACACCAAGAGCGCAGCTCAACCCGGCACTGCTCTATCTGCACCCATTTGTGCTGGCCGACAAACGAATTGAAATTCTCATCACACCATACCGCATGGAAAACTTGCTTCTCTATCAGGGACGCAGCCCTCGGATTGCACTCTCAGCGGGCCTCTTCATGACGGCAATGATTGCCCTCTACCTGTTTCATCTAGTCCGCAAGGGACGGCAGTTTCGGGAACAGAACCGACGACTCAACCTACACAACCTAATCCTGGATATCTCGGTGGCGCGCATTCCGCTTCATGAAAAGTTGCAGACTATCCTGGATCAGATCGTCACCCTCTCTCAGACACAAGAAGCCAAAGGGTGCATTTTTCTGCCCGATGAGAAAGGAGTCTCACTTGACGTAGCCGCCGCCATCGGCATGGAACAGAGTGAATCAGAAGCATGTGCCCGCCGCATTCTGGCCAACCCCCAACCCAAATCGTATCGCTCAGAGGAAGCACACACCCCACCCTATGAGTTACATGCAGAGAGCGGTGATTGGCAACTGCCTCTGAGTGTCGGAGAGCAACGACTCGGCACACTGCTGCTACGGCTTCCCCAGAGCAGACAGAGCGCCTTTGAAAAGAGCTTTTTACGCGCCATTGCCGCTGAAATTGCCGGACTTCTGCATCGGGAGAATGCCCAAGAAGAGCTTCATCTTATCTCCAAGGTCTTTGAACACACCTCCGAAGCGATTCTCATCATGGATGCCAGCGCCCGAATTCTTAATGTCAATAACGCCTATCTGGCCATCACCGGCTATAGCCGGGAAGAGGTCATGGGGTGCAATCCCTGCATGTCCAACTGCGACCCGGAAGATGCAGAAACCTTCAAGGAGCTGTGGAAGTCGATCTATAACGAAGGGGTGTGGGAGGGGGAGATCTGGGAGAGACGCCCCATCACCGGCGAACGCTATCCAAAGTGGCTGACGCTCAACACCGTCAAAGATAAACAGGGCAACCTCACCAACCTGATCGGCATCTTCACCGATATGAGCGAGCGCAAGCGCATGGAACAGCAGATGCAGCGCCTCGCATTCTATGATGTCCTGACGCAACTGCCCAATCGCGCCCTGTTTCGAGACCGTTTTCACCAAGAACTTGCGCTCTCTCGACGAACCGGCAGGCCGTTTGGCTTCTTCTTTCTTGATCTTGACTATTTTAAAAACGTCAACGATGCCCTGGGACACTCCATCGGCGACAAACTACTGATAAAAGTGGCCAGAACCATCCAATCATGTCTAAGAGAATCGGATACCGTTGCGCGGTTGGGGGGCGATGAATTTGCACTTCTGATTTCCCAGGTGGGAGAGACCCGCCACCTGAGTCGCGTGGCGGAAAAAATCATCCAGAGTATTGGCAACATCAAGGAAATTCAGGGCCATGAAACACGCATAAGTGCCAGTATCGGCATCAGTGTCTCCCCGGACGACGGCGATAATTTCGACGCTCTTCTCAAACACGCCGACATCGCCATGTACGAAGCCAAGGCGAAAGGCAAAAACACCTTCCAGTTCTTTACCAAGAAGATCAACGACCGCATCAGTCGCCGACTACAGATGGAACGTGACCTGACCCACGCGCTCAAGCTGGGACAGTTTTCACTGCTCTATCAACCAAAGGTGGCCGGTCACACCGGACGAATCACCAGCATGGAGGCACTGCTGCGTTGGCATCACCCCAACCACGGCATGGTCTCACCCATGGACTTCATCCCCATTTTGGAAGAGACGCAATTGATTCGACCTGTAGGTCGCTGGATCATAAGCACTGCCTGCCAGGAAGCCCGACGCTGGCTGGATCAGGGCCACACCTTTCATACCATTGCCGTCAACCTTTCGGCAGGCCAACTCTTTGACCCGGAGCTGCTGGATCATCTCGACCGAACCCTGGAAGAGACCGGCTTAAAACCCGAAATGCTGGAGCTGGAGATCACCGAAAGCATGGTCATGGAAGAGATTGATGTAGCCATCCAGACCCTCAACACCATTCGCCAGAGGCGTATCCGTTTGGCCCTGGACGACTTCGGAACCGGCTACTCATCTCTCAGCTATCTCAAACGACTGCCGGTTCAAATTCTCAAGATTGATCGCTCGTTTGTCCGGGATATGACCATTGATCGTGACGACGCCGCCATCGTCACCTCCATTATCGCTATGGCCAAATCGTTGAAGCTCGGTATTGTCGCCGAAGGGGTGGAGACCCATGAACACGCCCATCGACTTAAGAACCTGGGGTGCGATAGCCTGCAAGGATACTATTTCAGCAAGCCCATCTCTCCTCAGGAGATGAGTGACCAATTTGAGGTAAAACACGAAATATAGGCAACACTATTCGCCAACCACTACGGAAGCCGGGAAACCAATACCATGATATCATCCAACTGGAATCCCGAACGTCGCACCTTTCTTCGCCACATGGCAGCACTCGGACTTCTGGCACCTACGGCAGCACTGTTGACCGCCTGCGTGAAAGCACGCCCTTTTTCCACAGGCTTTCAGAGTCTGCATGGAGCGGTTCGTATCAATGGCAGAAACGCCCAAAGAGGCGTCTGGAAAGGCCCCGGTTCATTGGTGGAAACCGGCCCCGGCGCCACGACTACACTCTCGGTCGGCGAAAACGCCTTCATGCTGCGCCCCAACAGCCGCGTGGAGTTTCTCGGTGGTCCTCCGGCCAGCACAACGTCCACCAAGCTTGAAACGGCGGCCAAACGCCAACATGCAACCGAACCGCTCCTGATCACCAACTCCGACAGCAATACCCAGTCCTTCAATGCTGAAGCCCCTTCCACTGTGAAAAATGACACACTGGCTGGATTATTGATTCACCAAGGCGGGGTACTCTCGGTGATTCAGAGCGGCCAATCACCCATCTTCCGCACCCCGGAGGCTCGATTTGGCATCCGAGGCACCGGCCTCTATATTGAAGCGGAACCGAATCACACCTATCTCTGCACCTGCTATGGAACGGTCATCATCCAGTCTGTTGATGACCCCAACCTAAAGGAGACCGTCAATACCCGTCACCATGAAGCGCCACGGGAAATATTTCGTAACCAGGAGGGGACGGCCCGAATTGCCCGAACCGCCATGCGCGATCATACCGATGCCGAACTGATCCTTCTGGAATCACTGGTTGGACGACGACCACCTTTTTTTGAGGATGAGGCGAACAATCTCTACTAACGGTCCACTTAAAGATGAGTCGTCGCTTTGGAAAACACCTCGGGAAGAAGTTGGTGCCTTCCCCCTCCAGGGACAAACGGCTACTATATTTCCGTTTGATTCGGTATCCCCCCTTGTATTTAACCGAATCATAACCTAATCAATCGTCTCCCCATACCGAGAAGGAGCTGTTATGTTTAAGAAGAGCGTTCTGTTCGCAGCATGTCTGGCCATGGGACTCTCCGCCGGAATCGCAGATGCCGGCGATGCAAAAAAAGGCAGCAAAGTATTCCGTAAATGTAAAGCATGCCACACCCTTGATGCCGGTAAGCACAAAGTGGGACCAAGCCTGAAGGGTATTATGGGTCGCGCTGCCGGTACTGCTGACGGGTTTACCAAGTACTCTAGCGCCATGAAAGAGTCCGGCATCACCTGGGACGAGGCTACGCTGGACACATTCCTGACCAAGCCTAAGGCGATGATCAAGAAAACCAAGATGAGCTTCGCTGGCCTGAAGAAAGAGAAAGATCGCGTCAACGTCATCGCTTATATCAAAGAGAATGCCCAATAGGCATGACCTTGAGCACCAGCCCAGCAAGACGGGGCATAGCACAAAGGGGGGATCCGCTCGGATAGGATCCCCCTTTTTTTTGTCCGGCCTATTTGAAGAGAAGAGAGACGATGGCACTGATATTATCCAAGGTGATTCCCATTTTTATCTACCCTTTGGGGCTGGCTCTACTGCTCATGGGGTGGGCTCTCTGGAGTTTGCGTCACGGCAAGGGGCGACTTGCGTTAGCCGTGGCCATTGGAATTCTTTGGGTTGGCTCCATGCCGCTGGTATCCGGCTGGCTTAGATACGAGATGGAACAACACCACCCTGCTCGCCCAATTGCCGATCTGCCCAAAAGCGATGTCATTGTGGTTCTGGGCGGCGGCGTGGCCCGCCTCCCCTCCCCTCCTCGTCTGGAAATAGAGCTCACCAGCATCTCTAACCGAATTCGCTACGCTGCCAAACTCTATAAAGCCGGCAAGGCACCCCGAATTATTGTCAGTGGCGGCAGCATCTCCTGGATGGGCGTCAAGGCCCCAGAGTCAGTGGTGATGCGTGAACTGCTCATGGAGTGGGGCGTGCCATCAGACGCAATCATCCAAGAGAGCCGCAGCCGCAACACCCGTGAAAACGCCACCGCCACTAGGACAATTCTCGATCAAAATGGCTGGCACCACCTGCTGCTGGTAACATCCGCCGTGCATATGCGTCGCGCAATAGGCGTATTCCGTGCTGCAGGTCTAGGTCCGGTAGCAGCCACTACCGATGTCGGATCCCATCGCCCCACCATCTCAACGCCGTTTGACCTGTGGCCCAACGCCGGATATCTCGCAGGTACCTCTGTCGTCATTAGGGAACATCTCGGTTGGCTCTACTATCGCCTTCGGGGCTGGGTCTCCTTGTCACCTCCGCTTGGGCGTCAATAATCGGTTTAGACCGATAAATTTTCTATAAGATGTCATCAATAATTCAAACCATACCCTATCCTGCCTTGCCTCTTACGCCCGTAACGCGTTATTCTCTCGTGGCATTTGGATAACCTTGTCGATTCTTGAGGGGGAATCGCAACGACATCTATCCCCCTTGTGTATTTATCTGTATTCCGGCGGTCCCCGTTACTCCTGTGCAGACTGCTCCAGGTGTTTCTTGGAACTCCAGAGCTGAGGCCCTGGTCCGCCCATTTTCGATCAAGCGAGGTTGTAATATGAGATTCATTAGTAAGATCTGGGCCTTTCTGAAAACACCGAGCAGCAAACCATTTGGACTGATTGTCTTTTTGAGCATGATTGTCGGCGTCATTGGTTGGTTGGGCTTCAATGCCGGCATTAATGCCACCGCAACCCATGAGTTCTGCACCACCTCCTGTCACGAAATGAGCTGGGTGACGGATGAGTATGAGCAGACCATTCACTATAAGAATCGCTCTGGCGTGCGCGCCACGTGTGCCGACTGTCACGTCCCCAAGGGAACGGACATCAAAGACTGGTTCGACAAGATGTTGGCCAAGACCAAGGCCGCCGCTGAGCTGTACCACTACGCTATGGGTACCATTGATACCAAAGAGAAGTTTGAAGCGTATCGCTGGACCATGGCCAACTCGGTATGGGACTCCATGCGTGCCCGAGGCTCCAAAGAGTGCCTGAATTGCCACAACTTCGACCATATGAACCCGGAGGATCAGGGGCGCATGGCCCGTAAGCGTCACGCCAAGGCCAAGCAACAAGGTAAAACCTGCATCGACTGCCACACCGGCATCGCACACGAAGAGCCGGAAGAGCCCGATGAGCCGGAAGAAGAAGAGAATAGCTGAGGCAACATCTCATTATAACGCCTGAACTCGACAGAGACCCCATGGAAGTACTGCTCTTCCATGGGGTTTTTGCGTATCCCACTATTAAACAAGATGGAGAAGCTCCATGCCCTCAGACCCAAACACCCTCTCACTGGAACAGGCCTGGATCCATGCTGTGGAGCACCATACTGCAGGCCGACTTGGCGAAGCCGAACAGCTCTACCGGGCCATTCTTGAAGCGGCTCCCGAGCATGCCGATGCGCTTCACCATTTGGGACTGATCGCTTGGCAACTCAATGATCATGAGCAGTCGCTATCCCTCCTTGAGCGCGCCATAGAGCTAGCCCCAAACAGCGTCATGTTTCATAACGGTCTCGGTCTGGTACTTCGCCATTTGGGGCGTCTGGAAGAAGCGGTGGCCTCTCTGAAAAAAGTATTGCTCCACCACCCGGACTGTGCTGAAGCAGCCGTTAATCTTGGCCATACGCTCTACGATCTTTGCGATCTTCCGGGGGCCGAGGCGGCCTATCAACAGGCCCTGAAGCATCAAGATATTCCTGGTGCCCGCGTCCGGCTGGCCATTATGACCGAGCCAATCCCTGCCACAGAGGCCCAAATCCACCACCGCCGGGAGATCATGCTTGGTCGTATCCAGGCATTGATCGACGATGGCATTACACTCTCCGATCCCATTATGGAGGTGGGGTTGGTGCCATTTTACAACGCCTACCACGGCCAGAATGATAGGCAGATTCAGGAGTTGCTAGCTAAATTCTATCTTCAGGCCTGCCCATCGCTTGGCTGGCATAACCCTGATGTGGACCGCCCCCGCGATCCATCGGCAAAGATTCGCATCGCCTTTATCTCTCGGCATCTATACGACCACACCATTGGTAAACTCAACGTTGGCCTGATTGAGAATCTGGATTCAGATCGCTTCGAGAAGATTGTTTTTCATATTGGTAGCGGTGCGCATCGTGATCCCATGGCGCAACGCATCAGTGCCGCCGCTGACCGTGTGGTGGAACTGCCCCTCACGCTGCAAGAGGCCCGCCTTCACATCGCTGAAGAGAAGCCCGATGTGCTCTATTACACCGATATCGGCATGGATCCCTTCACATGGTTTCTAGGTCTGGCACGACTGGCACCCATACAGTGCGTTACCTGGGGCCATCCGGTAACCACCGGCAGTCCCCATATGGATTATTTCATCTCTTCCGAGGCACTGGAGATCGATGGGGCCGAAGATCACTACAGCGAA
>JADFWT010000100.1 GCA_015233785.1 Magnetococcales bacterium | reverse complement strand
TTTGACAAGGATCTTGTACCCAGACGGTTCGTCGCTCTTGACCTGGCGCACATGGAGAGGGGTGGGCAACAAGCCAGCATCGACATCATCAATGGCCAGATAGTAGAGGGTATGAGGCGCATCCATCGCCACAGCCTTGATGGTGTTGTTGGCCACCGCAGGCACCCAACTCTCGTTGATCAGGTTGGTATATCCTCCCCGGGATCTACGGATCACAAAATCAGCCACCCGGATACCGTCGTTGGTAATTTCTGCTTTGATCTTGGTGTTGGTGTCGGTGATCAACACCTTGCCAGCCAGATACCGGTAGACGTCATTGCCAGCGATAAACTCAATACGGGATCCAAATCCGGATTTTTGCTGAATCTCCCCTTCCATGCCGATGAGATCGCCGAGGATCTCCTCAAAGCTGGTATCGGCGAGGCTCCAGAGGGCATGTGGCGTGTAACTCTGAATAGCCCCAAAGTTGACGGTATAGGGCTCAAGATTCCCTGTGTCGGTGGCCATGTAGTAGCTGATCTGCCCCGAGGCAGCCTGACAAGCCATGGCCTCCACGGTAGACCGAACAGCACGCCGGTGGGTGTCCACCTCATTGGACACCCAGGATTTCATTCCTCCGGCACCCATGACTTTGAGGTTGTTGAGATCAACGGCGGTAAGAAAACTCTTCAGATCGACGCCATGAGGCACGAGGTACTCAATATCCCGACTGCCGGCAGTCAGCGGCACCGACATACCCCCACGCTGGACAACAGGCTTGTTGCCAACAGCTTTGGCGATTTCAGCAAGCCCAATCATTGGGCTTGTATGATTGCGGGTCTGGCTAAACATCAAGTTGACCATGAATGTTTCCAGCTTGGGGAGCTGCGAAACAGTGCGGGCGATGGCCGCAGGGGTCAAATGTTGGGAAAGATTCACTTCAAACGGCATGACCGGCTCCTAACGGGGATAGATGGTGAGTTCGACCAGCCGGTCGATATCAGTCTGAGAGGGGGTGGTGTCATCGGACAGGAGAAGACCATCCTTCACCACGGTACCGTGAACGATGACCAGGGCCGCATGATTGGTGGCGGTATCCATCTCCCGTAGCAGTACCCCGACGAGTCGATTGGCCCAGATGATGGATACATCCACCCCCGCACCAGGCGCTGCATCAAAGGTGACCGACACCTTGCCGGTCTTGTAATTGACACTGCCAGAACCATCGCCACCCAAGGCACCGCGACCATCATCGGTCAAAACCTGGGTGCCATCGGTGATGGTGATAGATCCCGGATGAATCATCCCTCCAGTGGCCACACCATCGAACGCCATGATTGATCCGTCACCGGTGCCAATGACCTCCTGAACACCGCCCTGATAGGGGATCACCTCATCACCGGCGTTCCGTGACACCAACAGTCCAGCCCGCAACACCCCCTGATCCGCAACAGCGGTGTAATCACGGGTGACGGGTTGATGGGTACCATCAATGATCTGTCGGCTTCGCAGGCTACTGGAGCCGATATTGGCTGATACAGTCATGATGCCCCCCTCACATGTTGGCGGTCATTTTGGTGTAATCGACCGAATCGGACGATTCGTCGGCCTCATCAGGTCCATCCGGTAGACGTCCGCTGAACTCCATACCGGATGGCTTCTTCTCCTCCACAAACTTTCTGAACCAGGCGACCGGATCGGCACTGGTCTTCTCACCATCGCCCCACGAAAAGGCGGCCTCATCACCGGTGGGCAAGGCCATCATGAAGGAGGCAACCTGACTCTTTTTGGCGGAAGGAATGCTCCCAGCCTTGACCTGACCATCAACCCAGGCGGAAAACTCGGCAGCCCGACGGTCATCATCGGCCTTCTGCCGTTCGGCCTCAGCCTTGGAAGCACGATCTTCCGCTTCCTTGAGTCGTGCGTTGGCATCCTTCAGTTGGTCATGGATGGCCGCCACCTCCTGAGGGGAGATGGAGACTCCGGTTGTGCCATCCTTGGCATCGGGCATGGAATCCTCCTGATTTGTGGTCTCACTCAGTTGCATTTCGATGGTGACCTGTTTATCACCATCATCCGACATGGAGATGGGGGACATACCTTCGACACCGGGCAGTTCAGCCCCAAGAAAGCCAAGGTGGGCCAGCTTCCAGCCAGCTTTGGTCTTGACCACCTTGACAGATCGATTGCGGAATTTGTTTTCAGCCAGGGCCTGGCTGAAGGTTTGGTGCAGCTTGCCGACCTTGGCCAACAGGCTTTCACCCTCCCGCTTGATCCGGGTAAGCCAACCCCAAGCAGGGCTGTCGGTTTGGGGGTGGCCGACCACGATGGGAACTTGGTCGGACCCGGAAAAGTTGGTCACAATCTGATCCAGATCCGCGATGGAAAAACGACCTTTCCGGCCATACTCTCCTGCGCGAAAAATCTCAATCCACTGACCTGTCAGCATGGGGCATATCCTCCTGACCCCACACATTACTTTAATAGGCGATTGGGTGATGTTGAGGTTTGCGACTCTGTTTGACAATCAAGCAGCAAGAGACCTTCGCCGGTCTGTTTCAGCGAATGATCAAACTATCGATACAGGGGTGTTTTTTCGGTGGATTGGTTGGGGGGTTGCTTGGGTATGAGCAAAAGATAAAACGCTGAAAATCACCATTGCGCAATGCGGGAAACGGCATATTTGATTATTGGGTTGAACTTGTCGGGAGAGAGTGATATCTAATTCAGTATGAGGTGTGTGACAATTGGAAAATCGCTGTGGCCAATTGGACTCGCCTTCGGGCCAGCCCTATGAGGGAGGTCAGCGTCCCTCCACACACCTTCATTTCAATTTGCGGTACCGTTTGTCCAAAAGGTTTCTCCCTCGGACAACACCTGCGGTGACGACCTGGTTACCAACTCCTTTGCCGATACGACGATCCATCCTGACCACCAGCTTCACCCACTCTTCCCCCCTCCTGGGCCAAGCAATCAGCAGAGCATGATCCTTTGTATCGAGAAACCAGGCGGCTTGCTTGATCATCTCAGGGGCTTCCTGTATCTCCTCCAAACTGATGATGCGTTGCCTTTTGGCTTTGGCATCCCTGGATAGATGGGCTATTGCTTTATCATCCATCAGCAACATGGCCATAACAGGCTGAACCTTCAACTGAGCAAGAACATCAGCGGGTATCATGCCCACAGGATAGATCTCACCACGCGGTTGCATGGTATTCCGTATCGTCTTGACCCAATCCGTCCAGGCCACCTGGGCTTTCAACCGGTCAGCTTCCATCATTGATTCCAGGGCGGACAGATCGTTTTCAGTCAGCCGTCGACGCAATAATGGGCAAAGCTTGGTGGAGGCAGAAAATTTAGAACCACAAATGGATGCCAGCCGACGCAGAAACGCTTCCCGCAAATCAGCCCGTACCCCCTCCAGTTGCGGTTGCCAGGCAACTCGACCCGCGTTGATATCAAACCCCGGATCAGGCCGTAACGTCCGGGTCCCCCCCGGCAACACCGACCCCGTAGGATCCTCAGTCTCAATCCGCAACCCCTGACGCTCCACCATGCGTGCCGACAGAGCAATCACTTTGCATCGGCAACGGTAGCCGTTGGGGGGGTACCAGATATGCCACACCGGATGGTTGGCCGGAAAAACCCGACCATCCATGTATCGATGGGCAGGTCTGGTCCTGGAATCGTTGACCGCATCATATTGCCAATACGGCATACGCTCACGATTGCGCCATTGGGCTTCATATCGGCCCGCCCCGTAGGCGGTTTGGATATTGGTGTGATACACGGTGGCCAGATGGTGAGCGCCATAGCGTTCATCACCCAGCAACTTCATGGTATCGGCTTTGAATTTTGACCAGGGCACGTCCCCAGCGATGGCCTTGGTCATCGCATCCTGAAGCGCGGTGACCTCCTTGAGGGTAGCCAGACCAGCTGCCGTGAAGGCCATGGCCTTTTCTTCGGCGGCCAGGAGGTCAAATGATTTTTTTGTGAGGGGGACTTTGGCCTTCCAGTACTGGAGGGCTTTTTCAGGAGGAAGGGGTTCTATCCAGACATCAGCCATCAGCATCCCGGATGGCTTGGTCCTGTCCAAACAGATGGGTGTTCAGAGCGCCGCGAAACAGGGGGTCCGTCATGGCATCCAGGTCGGCGCGATCCATGATGGTGGGAAGATTGGCAGAGAACGCCTCATAGGAATCGGCCTGAGCCAAAGCATTCAGAAACTGTTCCCGTAGATCTGCCCAGGCGGGGGCGGCTTCAACCAAAGCGCGTTGGGTCAACTGCTCCACAGCTTCCTGATCGGGACTGAATGCCCTTTGGGGGGGATTACCGTCAAAAGACATGGATGCCCCGGTGGCACTTCCAACCATCTCCTCATCGGCCATATCCGCAGGGATACCCAGGTTATCCCACACCCAGCGCTTGGGTACCTGTCCGCCGGTGATGTTAACGCCGATCTGGGCAATCTCTGCCCGTACCGGATCCGGATCATCCTCTTCTGTCCATCGCCAGACTGGTACCGGAGCTTCAATTTCGTTGATGGCCAGAATAGAGGCAAAAAGGCGTCTCATGGCTCTGGCAACCAGCTTACCGTCAGCGTTGACCAGCTCATCACGCAAACCGGCATGCGTTTCAGCCGCTGACCTGGATCCACCTTTTTGGTCCAGTTCGGTACTCAAGGTTTGCCCGACAATCACCTTTGAGATTTCCGCATTGCAGAACCGGATCATGCTCTGGTGCAGGTTGCCGGGATTCCCTTTCATCTCAAGTGTGGTGAGCTCCATATCACCTGATATGGCAGCCACTGCATCCAACAGCATCCGGTTGAGGTCGTCCGCCACCTTCGCTTGTTGATCCTGGTCCACACCGGACGCAATCACCCAGGGCAAACCAAACTTCTCCGCCAGTCGTGCCCAAAACTCCACGCCGTTCTGCTTGAAAATCACCGGCCACAGACACCGGGACAGGATAGCCTCTCCATATGGATTGTCAGACGTGGCCATATGAGCCACAACCAGCGCCTTATGTGGTGGTATTGGTACACCAACCCCTGGTTGCTTTTTCGTGAGAATCCGCCATTGGTGACCGTCGTGATGCAGCCGCCGATTGGGTATATCCACCAGGTATTCCGGCAACCACCCCTGGGATGTATCGGACCAGACAACCTCAACCCCTCGATATCCCCGGAACACCGCGTCCTGCAAAAACAGCAACCCCTCTTCCAAGGGGTGGTCCAGATGGTTCTCCATCAGATCCACGGCGGCCTGACAAAGTTCGGCAGCCTTTTTGGCCGCCGAATCATCCCCGGCAGGATCGACACGCCACTCGCGTCCCGCAAGGCCAGCACGCCGATCAATCACTTTGGAAAGCACATGGGAGTCCCCAAGGATCCGCTCATATGCAGATTGATCCTGGCCAGACAACCGCAAAATCCGATCCGGATTGGGCAATAGTCCAAAATCAATCCAGCGGGTGGGATCATTGCCCAGGGAGGATATTCGCGATGAAAGACGGGTGGCCATTACGCCCGATACCCCGGATAACTGCTAACCCGGCCACGACCTGTATATCCCTGGTACCGCTGGGATCGACTGGTCGATGCCACCATCCAGAGCATCTGAAGGGCATCAGGACCATCGTCATGATCGGCCTTCGGGAAATGGCGAAGTTGATCAAGAAGAACACCATGATTGGCGTTGAAACAGATCCGCCCATCGGAAGTGTACGGCTGAAGGGATTCGATACGTGCCACCTTATCGGTGGATGGCCTGACACCAATGGCGGGAATGGGGACACCCGCCGCTGCGCCTGCCTTGTTGAGAGAGTCCTTGAGATACTCCTGGAACTGAATGATCTCGAAAGCCCACTTGACACAACCGTATTGGCGCTGAAAAGCAATGATTGTCTCGATGATCAGATCAGGCACACGGCGCTTGATGGAAGCCTCCACCACATGGAGCACTCCGGAGTGCCGGTCATATCCTCCCACCAGTATCGCGGATGGATCACCATGGATGCTTTTACCCATGGATGGATCGCATGCCCCAAAATACTGCCAGTCGAGAGACCGTTGCACCCAGTAATGAAGGTTTGAGAAAAGGGCATTCTGAGAGATCGGTTCATTCTGGTACTCGGAATCGAAACTCTCGATACCATCCCGAACCCTGATCATCATCAGAGCGTGAAGGGAGCGGACACCGGGCCAGGAGATCACTGCCCCGGCATCCATCACATCCTTGTGCTCCCTGTAAAAGGCGTCAGCGGCCCTCTTGGCGCTCTGGGCACTCCCGGCACTCTGGGTGCTCATGGTGCTCTTGGCGCTCTCGGGGCTCCTACTACCAACACCTTTCCCTTGCTTGCGGTTGCGCAGGATCTCCTCCCAGCGTTCCCACAAGTCCATTCTGTTCGGCCATTTGAGAATGGCCTGAAATTTCTGTCCTTCCCATAAGGGGTTTTTTAACGTGCGGGCAAGCACAGAATCGTAATGCAACACCGTACCGACATAGAAAACATCCAGGCTGTCATCCGCAGGCCCCAGGCTAAGGACCGTCTTGGACAACCATTCGCTCAGCTTGTCCCGTTGCGCCCTGGAGCGCACGTTCTCATCGTTTTCCAGATCATCAATAACCACCATGTCGGGACGGCGAGGACCATGCTTCAAACCCCGCATTCTCTTCCCGGCCCCGAACGCCTGGACCTTGGTATTGCCGTTGGTGATGATTGTCCCTTCGCGCCATACCCGACCTTCACCCACCTGATCCGGATAGTCCTGTTTCAGCCGGACGTTCACCTCAAGCTCAGCCTTGATGGACTCCATAATTGCAGCCGCCTGGTCATAGGCATCAGCAATGATGGGGATAAAGCGTTTTCGCCCTGTGAGGGCGCACCAGAGGGTGAAAATTTGGGAGATAAGCGTGCTTTTCGCCTCACCACGGGGGGCTGCCAACGCAATCTTTCGACCCTCTTGGGCATCCACAGCGGGTGGCAGACTCTCATAAATCCATTCGTGGAGCCGGGAATCAGGACCGGTTACGTAGTGGGGAAAGTAAGTGCGGGCAAAATAGCGATAGTCCGATTGGGCACGTTTCTGCCGTTCAATCCGGGACGCTTCATCGGTGGGCAACCCGCCGACATTCTCCTCGATAAACTGCCGCAAATCGGCGGCCAGTTCATTCAAATCTTTTAAAAATCCTGCCCTGGACAGCTTATGCATCATCATCACTCCAGATTATGGCAAGCTCTTCTCCAAAGGGTTCGACAATATCCAACAAGGCCACCAGGTGCTGAGGTGATCTTTCCCGGGTAAATCGTATCAACTCTTCGATCACATCCCGGGCAACCCTACGCCGGATCCCGTTGTCGCCCTGCATTTTGGTGATGGCTTCACAGAGCCTTGTGTAGGCACCAATGGTGGCGGTATCAACCTTCTGGACGCGCCCGGATTCATCAGGCTCTTCAAGGGATTTCAGATAAGTGTCTATCTGCTTTTTAAGGCGCAACAGGTCGGCCAGCGTCCGATCCGATCCGGCCATCTTGGAGTCGGCCACGCGCTGCTCTTCCACAGCAGCTTGAGCGGATCGGGAGATCCAATTGTATTTCTCAACCCATTGGAGCAAGGTCGACCTGGACAGGGACCATTGATGCTCAGACTTGAGGCGGCGCAGGGCTTCCGAGGCATTCTGCCCCGCCTCACGCCATACACGGAATGCCAAATCCCGCCGGGCTGGAGTGTAGGCCATTCCCCCCATCAACCAACCCCAACAAACTTCGTTGCCACGCCAGCAATAATCGATACCAGCAGGGTAACAACACCCCCCGTCACCATCACAGCGCGACCCAGGGAGATTTCATTGGACCGAACGCGCCCTTCAAGGGCTTGCACCTGTTGGGGAACAGCCTGGAACTGGCCTGCCATGACCTGAAGATCGCGGACATGGGTATCAATTTCATCCAGCTTGGTCATGTTGGCGGCCTGTTGCTCACGCTGTTCAACCAAACGGCTCACAACAGCATCCATCTTCACGCTCAGTTCGGTGAGTTGGACTCTGATGTCTTGGGATTGGAAATCTGATTCAGACATGACCCCCCCTTGGGGGCCCCTGACCGGACAGACCCAACGACAGGCGGTCAGAGGCAAATGGAGACAGGATGAGGGCAGAGTATCAGAGGATAGGTGGTGGGGGGGTGGCCGATTGCGACTGGTTTTTTTGTGACA